>CAXRBE010000103.1:0-14606 GCA_964228805.1 Burkholderiaceae bacterium | reverse complement strand
TTCGGCGGCTTGGCCCCGGCATTGGCCTGCGCCGGGCGATTGGTGCCTTGGCGCTGTGAGCCGCCCGCCTCGTCGGCAGGTCCGCCCATACCCTCTCGGCGGCCGAGCAATTGCATTTCTGTGGCAATGATGTCCACCGTGTTGCGCTCCACACCTGACTGGTCGGTGTATTTGCCATACTTGAGCCGACCCTCGACATAGATCGGCTGGCCTTTCTTGACATATTCACCGGCAATCTCTGCCAGCCGGTCGTAGAAAGTGACGCGGTGCCATTGGGTATCCTCGATCGTCTCGCCACTGGTTTTGTCCTTGCGTCGTGAAGAAGTGGCCACACTGACATTAGCCACAGCTTGCCCCGAGGGCATATAGCGGACCTCGGGGTCGCGGCCACAGTTGCCGACCAGGATGACTTTGTTGACAGATGCCATGGTGATATTCCCTGCAAGAAGATGAAAGTGGTACTGGCCGCGGTAGAAGTCGGCCTTGACTGAAACGTCACGATTTTGCCGCATATTGACCTGGCTGGCGGAGGTCGATCAGGTGTCAAAATCCGGGCTCAGCGTAAACCCCTATGAATCGAGAACCTGATTTTTTCGAAGGACTTCAGTCTGAGCTGTACAACGGACGGCGCTGGCTTGATCGCCTCATTGTCCTGGCCTATGCCGCTCTGGCCGGTCTTCTGGTGGTTGGCTTCACCCTGCTGAGTGAATTTGCCTTTGATCTGTTTCAGTCCCTGCACAAGGCCCTGCCCTGGATCACCCTGCTCTGGATTCCGGCTTGCACCGTGTTGGCGGCATGGATCACCCGAAAATTTTTTGCTGGCGCTGCCGGCTCTGGCATTCCCCAGGTGATGGCGGCGCTGTCGCCGGAAACCGACAGCAGGAATGCGCGGGAGCGCTTTGTCTCCCTGCGCCTGACCTTCGGCAAGATCGGGCTTGCCTCCTTGGGCCTGTTGGGCGGCCTGTCGCTCGGGCGCGAAGGCCCCTCAGTGCAGGTCGCTGCTGGCGTGATGCAGCACTCGCATCGCTGGCTTCACCGCGAGTCGGGCATGGATATGCACGCGCTGTTGGTGGCCGGCGGCGCTGCCGGCATTGCCGCCGCGTTCAATGCACCCCTGGCGGGGGTGGTTTTTGCCATTGAGGAGCTATCGCGCCGGCTCGAATCACGCAACAGCGGCCTGATCATCGCTGCCATTGTGTTGGCCGGCCTGATGGGGGTGTCGGTGTTCGGCAATGAAACCTATTTTGGCGTGATCAAGGTGCCGCCCCTGGGCTGGTCCGCCCTGTTGCCCGGCCTGATGGTCGCGCTGGCCTGCGGAGCCTTGGGCGGCCTGTTCTCCAGGCTGCTGATCGCATCGCTCACCGGCGCATCATCCGACCGCTTCAGCCACTGGCGACAGCGCTTTCCCCTGCGCTTTGCCGCTGGCATCGGGGTGGTCATCGCCATCATCGGCCTGGTTTCCGGGGGCAGCAGTTTTGGCAGCGGTTCAGATGCGGTGCGCGATATGCTCAGTGGTGAATCCGAGGTCTCGCCGCTGTTTGTGCCCCTGAAGTTCGTGGCCACCTGGCTCACGGCCTGGTCAGGGGTTCCTGGCGGGATATTTGCCCCTTCGCTGTCAATTGGAGCGGGCATCGGCCAGCAGCTTGCCTTCTGGAGCAGCCCGGAGCTGAGCGCCAGCCTGATTGCCATGGGCATGGCCGGTTTCCTTGCCGCAGCCACCCAGGCACCCCTTACCTCATTCATCATCGTGATGGAGATGGTGGACGGCCGCGCGATGGTGCTCAGCCTCATGGCCTCAGCCATGCTGGCCAGCCTGGTCGCCAGAATGATCAGCCGTCCGCTTTACGCTGCACTGGCCGAGTTCATGCTGAAGGCGGCCTCTCCTTCGCATCCGGCACCTGCAAACCACGGCCCAACCCCAGCCACAACACCACCAAGGCCAAGGTCGCCAGAAATAGCGCCGCCGGCCCCGCCGCCTTGACCAGCACGCCGCCCAGTGCGCCCCCGACAAACAGACCCAGCGACTGCAAGGTGTTGTAGACGCCCATGGCCGCGCCGCGTGATGCCTCGGGCGCCAGGCGGGAGACCAGACTGGGCTGGCTGGCCTCCAACACATTGAAGGCACAGAAAAAAACGAACAACAGACCACCCAGCACCAGCAGACCCGGCGTCGAGGTGGCCGACCACCACAGGCCCAGTTGAACCAGTGCCAGCAAACCAATCGCCCCCAGCATGACCTGGCTCAGATAACCGCGTCGCTCCAGAGGGAACAGCACACCGCCCAGAACAAAAAAAGAGGCCAGCACTGCGGGCAGGTAGACCTGCCAATGTTCGGCCTTGGACACTCCTGCCTGTACCAGCAGCGTGGGCATTACCACCCACATGGCCATCTGAACAGCATGCAGCACCAGCACACCGAAGTTAAGTCGCCATAACAGGGGGTGGCGCAGCACCTTTGTCAGGCCCGCATTCAAAGCTCCGGCCTGTCGCTGCGGCTCGGCCGGGGTCCAGAAAAGGATGACAAAAATGCCCCCGATTGCAAGCAGGGCCATCAGTCCAAAAAGACCGCCTAGCCCGAGCCAAGCCGACAGGGGGGGCGCGAGTACCAAGGACAGGGCAAAGGTCAGCCCGATGCTCGCGCCGATCAGCGCCATGCCCTTGGTGCGCACACTGTCACGGGTCTGATCAGCCAGTAGCGCGGTGACCGCCGCAGAGACAGCCCCACCACCCTGCAAGGCCCGCCCGAGCAACAGCATCTGGATTGACTGCGCAACAGCCGCAAGCAGGCCGCCCAGTGCAAACACCAGCAGGCCCAGCACGATGATGCGCTTGCGGCCCCAGCGATCCGAGGCCATGCCCAGGGGAATTTGCAGCATCGCCTGTGTCAGGCCATAAGCGCCCATGGCCAAACCCACCCAGAGCGGGTCGTCACCACCGGGATATTTCTGCGCCTCCAGCACGAAGACCGGCAGCACCAGAAACAGGCCCAGCATGCGCAGGGCAAAGATGGTGGCCAGAGACAGGCTGGAGCGCAGCTCCAGCGGCGTCATCCGGCCCGGCTCGGTTGGGTAGGGGGTCAAGGAAAGCAAGGCAGACTCGGGAAATCCAATCGGTGGCATTGTGTGGCCCGTGCTGACAGGCCCACATCAAGCCAGTGATTTTCCCTGATCTTGACGGCGCCACTCCCCGACCCAGCGTTCAGCGACGGCTTTATTTATCATGGTGGGTTTTGTTGAAAGCCCACATTCCTTGAGCTCCTATCCTGTTGGCAAGGCCTTATTGCCGCGACCCGAAGACAGCCGCCCCCTGGCGAACGACCTGCAGCAGCAGGCCATTCATATCCGAGGGGCGCGCACCCACAACCTGAAGAACATCGACCTGGACATTCCTCGCAACAAGCTGGTGGTCATCACTGGCCTGAGTGGGTCGGGCAAGTCCAGCCTAGCCTTTGACACCCTGTATGCCGAGGGCCAGCGGCGCTATGTGGAGAGCCTGTCGGCCTATGCGCGGCAGTTTCTGCAGCTGATGGACAAACCCGATGTCGATCTGATCGAGGGGCTTAGTCCGGCAATTTCGATCGAACAGAAAGCCACAAGCCACAACCCGCGCTCCACTGTAGGCACGGTGACTGAAATACACGATTACCTGCGCCTGCTCTTCGCCCGGGCTGGCACCCCTTACTGCCCGCAGCACCAGTTGTCCCTGCAGGCCCAAACCGTCAGTCAGATGGTCGATGCGGTGTTGGCCTTGCCGCAGGACACTCGGGTGATGGTGCTGGCGCCACTGGCCAGAGGGAAAAGGGGTGAGTTTGGCGAGCTGTTTGACACCATGCAGGCCCATGGCTTTGTGCGCTTTCGGATCGATGGCGCCATCCATGCCTTCGATGAGTTGCCCACACTCAAAAAAACTGAAAAGCACGACCTGGATGTGGTGATCGACCGGCTCAAGGTGCGGCCCGACATGCAACAGCGGCTGGCGGAAAGTTTCGAGGCAGCGCTGCGATTGGCCGAAGGCCGCGCCATCGTGCAGGAAATTGAATCCGGCACAGAGCATCTGTTCAATGCGCGTTTTGCCTGCCCGCACTGCCACTATGCCATCAGCGAGATGGAGCCACGCCTGTTCTCCTTCAATTCACCCCAGGGTGCCTGCCCGGCCTGCGACGGCATCGGATCACAGGAGGTCTTTGATCCCGCCCGGGTGGTGGCCTTCCCCTCACTGAGCCTGGCTAGCGGCGCCATCAAGGGCTGGGACCGGCGCAATGCCTATTACTTTTCATTGCTGGAAAGTCTGGCCCGGCATTACGGCTTTGACATCGAGGCGCCCTTTGAAACTTTGACTCCAGCCGTGCAAGAAGTAATCTTGCACGGCTCCGGCTCAGAGGACATCAAATTCAGCTACCCGCTCGACCCCAGCAGTGGCAGGGGACGCAAGCTGAGCAAGTCCCATCCGTTCGAAGGCATCATCCCCAACCTGAGCCGGCGCTACCGGGAAACCGATTCGGTGCTGGTGCGCGAGGACCTGGGGCGCCTGCGCGGCACCCGCGCCTGCCCCAGCTGTAGCGGCACCCGCCTGCGCACTGAGGCCCGGCATGTCAGGCTTGGCCATGGCACACAGGCACGGGCGATCTTCGAGCTCAGCCGGCTGACCCTGCGCGAGTGCCTGGCTTACTTTGAGCAATTGCAGCTGGCTGGTGCCAAGGCTGAAATTGCCGACAAAGTGGTGCGTGAGATTCGACTGCGCCTTAAATTCTTGAATGATGTCGGACTGAACTACCTGAGTCTGGAACGCAGTGCTGAAACACTCTCAGGCGGCGAGGCTCAGCGCATCCGGCTGGCCAGCCAGATTGGCTCGGGCCTGACGGGTGTGATGTATGTGCTCGATGAACCCAGCATCGGTCTGCACCAGCGCGACAACGACCGTTTGATTGCCACCTTGCAGCACCTGCGCGACATCGGCAACAGCGTGCTGGTGGTGGAGCACGACGAGGACATGATGCGCGCAGCCGACCAGCTGATTGATATGGGGCCTGGCCCTGGGGTGCATGGCGGCCGCATCGTGGCTCAGGGCAATTATGAAGAGGTCAAGCAACACCCCGATTCGCTCACCGGACAGTACCTGGCACGCAAGCGGCAGATTGCCGTGCCAGCCAGTCGCACTCCGCTGGGGGCACGCCAGCTGCACATCCTGGGCGCATGCGGCAACAACCTGAAAAATATCGACATCGCGCTGCCCATCGGTCTTTTTACCTGCGTGACCGGGGTTTCGGGCTCGGGCAAATCCACCTTGGTCAATGACACGCTGTACAAGTCGGTTGCCAGGCAGCTCTACCGATCACATGATGAGCCTGCCCCCTGCCTCGATATCAGGGGCATCGATTATTTCGACAAAGTGATCAATGTTGACCAGTCGCCGATTGGTCGCACACCCCGCTCCAATCCGGCCACCTACACCGGGCTATTCACTGCGGTGCGTGATCTGATGGCTGAAATGCCCATGGCGCGCGAACGAGGCTACGGGCCCGGCCGCTTTTCCTTCAATGTGGCCGGTGGACGATGCGAGGCCTGCCAGGGCGATGGTGTGGTCAAGGTGGAAATGCATTTTCTGCCAGATGTCTATGTCGCCTGCGATGTGTGCCAGGGCGCCCGCTACAACCGCGAGACCCTTGAGGTGCTGTACAAGGGCAGGAACATCGCCCAGGTGCTTGACCTCACGGTGGAGGCGGCTTTCGAATTCTTTCAGGCCGTGCCGACGATAGCCCGCAAATTGCAGACCTTGCTGGATGTCGGCCTGAGCTACCTGAAACTCGGCCAGTCCGCCATCACCCTGTCCGGTGGCGAGGCGCAGCGGGTCAAGCTGGCACTGGAGTTGTCCAAGCGCGACACTGGGCGCACCCTTTACATCCTGGACGAGCCCACGACCGGACTTCACTTTGCCGATATCGACCTGCTGCTGCGGGTGCTGCACCAGCTGCGCGACGCCGGCAATACGATTGTGGTGATCGAACACAACCTGGATGTGATCAAGACCGCCGACTGGCTGATTGACATGGGCCCGGAAGGTGGCTCAGCAGGCGGCAGGGTGGTTGGCGCCGGCACGCCAGAAAGCCTATCCAACAACCCGGATAGCCACACAGGACGCTATTTGCGGCCACTGTTGAACTAGGCCGGGCAGTCATGCCTCGCCCCGCAGGTTGCTACAAGCCTGTGAAGCTGAACGCCACTTCCGGCTGCAAGCCGCTGACGATGCGGGCAATGCTTTTGCCAGAGCCGCAGGAGTGGGTCCAGCCTAAAGTGCCGTGCCCTGTGTTGAGGTAGAGGTTGGGCAGCTTGCTACGCCCGATGATGGGCACGTTGGACGGCGTCGCAGGCCGCAGCCCGGTCCAGAACTGGGCGGTCTGTGGATCACCCGCGCCCGGAAAGAGCTCTTCCACCCGACGCACGATGGCCTCGCAACGCACGCGGTTGAGATCGCGGTCGTAGCCATTGAGCTCAGCCGTGCCAGCAATCCGCAAGCGATCACCCAGGCGCGAAAACACGAGCTTGAATTCATCGTCCGTCAACGACACCTGATGCGCCATCGACTCGTCTTTCACCGCCATGGTCACTGAATAACCCTTGGCTGGGTAGATTGGCAGATGAATGCCCAGTGGTTTGGCGTAAAGAGGGCTGAGCGAGCCCATGGCCAGCACATAGGCATCGGCCCGCAGGCGCTGAAAACGACCCTCTGGGTCGGTGGCTTCCACATGGTCAATCTGCCCGCCCGCTTCACGCAAGGCAGTGATGGTGTGGCTCATCAGGAAATTGACCCCATCGTCCCGGCAACGCCGCACCAGTTCACGGGCAAAAGCGTTCGCATCACCCGATTCGTCTTCGGCCGTGTAGGTGGCGCCCGCCAGTTGCGGTCGAATATGGCGCAATGCCGGCTCCAGGCGTACCGCCTCGTCGGCCGAGATCACCTGCCGGTCGCAGCCCAGTTCACGCATCTGGGCAGCAGGGGCCTCCGCCGCCTCGAACTCTTTGACACTGGTGTAGAAATGCAGAATGCCCTGGGTGCGCTCGTCATAGGCAATGTTGCGCTCCTGGCGCAAAGCCTGCAGCATTTCACGGCTGTAGGTGCCCAGACGGACAATCTGTTCGATGTTGTGGCGGGTACGCCCAGGCGTGCACTCGCGCATGAACTGCAGGCACCACTGCCATTGCCGCAGGTCCGAACGCAAGCGAAACAGCAGCGGCGCATCTTCGCGGCCCAGCCACTTCAGCACCTTGAGCGGCGCACCTGGATTAGCCCAGGGCTCAGCATGACTGACCGAAATTTGCCCGCCGTTGGCAAAGCTGGTTTCCGCCGCAGGCTCGGCCTGACGGTCGACCACTGTGACTTCATGCCCTTGCTGGCGCAGGAAATAGGCGGAAGTGACGCCGAGCAAACCGGCTCCAAGAACAATTACTTTCATCGGAAGTCTCCTGATCGTTGGTACATCCAGCCAATGGCCGGGCGCAAGCCGCTCCCCCTGTCCTTGTTACCTGAGAGATTCAGCCCCGGACGCCACGTCCGGGACTTTGCTCCTTCGGTGCATCACGGTGTGTGATGTCTCTCCAGACGGCATATTCGGTTGCAGTACGGCACCTGAGCGTTTATGGGAGTTTGCGCCTTCGGTGGCCTGACCTGGTGGTCAGACGCTCTCCTGCAAAAATCTACTTCATGTGGGCGATTGCGTGGCCCCCTCAGCTGACAAAAACCGCTGTGCCAGCAACACCCAATAGGCCGAGCCCACCGCAATATTGCTGTCGTTGAAGTCGTAACCGGGGTTGTGCACCATGCAGGCATGGGCCACACCGCTGGGGTGGGCGTGATCCCCATCCCCATTGCCAATCAGCAGATAGCTGCCAGGCACTCGCTCGAGCATGAACGCAAAATCCTCGCTGCCCGTCAAAGCCGGGCCTTGAAGGGTCACCCGCTCTGGGCCCAGCAACTCCAGCGCCACTTCGCGCGCAACACGGGTTTCTGCCTCTGCGTTGACGAGGACCGCATAGCCGCTGCGCCAGTCGACTTCAGCCCGAACACCCAGGCTTTGCGCCTGCGCGATCACCAAGGCCTTGACCTTCTGCTCCAGCATGCGCCGCACCTGCGGATCCAGGGCACGCACGCTGATTTCCAGCTGGGCGTGAGCGGGGATGACATTGTTGGCCTTGCCAGCCTGAATGGACCCCACCGTGACCACCGCGGTCTGCTGGGGGTCCACATTGCGCGAGACAATCGTTTGCAGCGCCATGACAATGCTGGCCGCAGCCACCACCGGATCACTGGTCAGGTGGGGCATGGCGCCATGACCACCCACCCCATGCAGATGGATGGTGGCGTAATCGGAGGAGGCCATGGTCGCTCCCTGGCGCAACACCAGCCGCCCTTGCGCAATACCCGGCATGTTGTGCATGGCAAAGATGGCGTCGCAGGGGAATCGCTCAAAGAGGCCGTCTTCCATCATGCGCAGGGCGCCGCCACCGCCCTCTTCGCCGGGCTGAAAAATCAGATGCAGGGTGCCGCTGAAATTCCCCCGCTTGGCCAGATGGCGCGCTGCCGCCAGCAGCATGGCGGTATGCCCATCGTGGCCACAGGCATGCATGACACCGGGCAAGCAGCTGCTCCAGTCCACGCCACTGGCCTCCTGGATCGGCAGGGCATCCATGTCGGCGCGCAACCCTAACCGTCGCTTGCCTGTGCCCCGCACCAAGGTGGCGACCACCCCTGTGCCGCCAATGCTTTCTTCCACCGCATAGCCCCAGCGACGCAATTTTTCGGCCACCAGCGCGGCAGTACGGTGCTCCTCGAAAGCCAGCTCGGGATGACGGTGTATGGCGCGCCGAATCGCCACAAACTCTTCCGACTGAGCATCCAGAGTAGCCAGCAAATCACTGGGGCTGGACATCTCTTCGCTCCGCATTTGCGCCTCTTGCTGTTGGCGATGTGCCCTCGGGTGCGCCTGAGCGACTTCCGCGAGGGGACATTCCAGTTGCAGCTCCATTTACTGCGGCTGCAAGTTGATGGACTTGGCAATGGCTCGGTAGGTGGCAGTTTCCTGGGCGAAGGCTTTATTCGCTTCTTCCAGGGTTTGCAAGGGCGCGGTATCCTGGCCCAGAGCCACCAGCCCGGCTTTCACCTCGGGGTCACCCAGTACAGACTGCAGAGCTTTGTGCAACACCCTCACTATCGGCTCGGGGGTATCGCGCTTGACAAAGTAGCCAGTGCCGATTTCTGCGGTGAAGGTCTTGAGCAGCCCCTTGCTTTCGGTGGTGGAAGCGATTTGCGGCATCAGCGGCTGGCGTTGCGGGCTGAGCACAGCGACAAACTTGATCTTGCCCTGCTTGGCCAGTTCAGCCTGGGGCGTTCCGTAGGGTGTGATGAAGATATCGACCTGGCCGCCGAGTAGATCTTTCACCACATCGGCAATACCCTTGTAAGGCACGTGCAACATCGGCACACCGACTTTTTTGCTCATTTCTTCGCCCAGCAGATGGTAGAAAGAGCCGACGCCCACACTGCCATAGGTCATTGATTTGCCTTCCTTGGCCGCTTTGGTGGCATATGCCACGAGTTCATCGGCATTGGAGGCGGGCAGATCGGCGCGGGCCAGGATCGCCATGGGCGACATGGCAATGCGGTGGATTTGTCGGAAATCCTCTGACTTGTACTTGACAGCGCTGATGGCCAGAGGCGCAAAAATCAACTCGTTCGGCGAACCCTGAAACAGGTTGTAGCCATCGCTGGGGGCACTCAGAATTTTCTGGGCGGCAATGCTACCACTGGCGCCACCCAGGTTCTCCACCAGCACCGGCTGTCCCAGCGCCTTGCCCAGCGACACATTGACCTTGCGGGCAATCACATCAGACAGGCCACCCGCAGGGTAGGGCACCATCAAGGTCACCGGCTTGGCCGGAAAAGACTGCGCCAGCACTGCGCCACTTGCCAGCGCCACGCTGACAAGCAGTGTTTTCGAGATATTGCGAAAAATATTCATTACGACTCCTAAGTTGTTCGTCATTGAACTCTGCCTAGCCAGCCCGAAAAGCGGGACTGGTAAGCGGATGTTAAAAATCATTTCACTTGATGTCCAATGCATTGTTTTATTATTTATGATGAGTTTTAGTAATATCTGACAAAGGCAAAGGCATGACACTGGCTCAACTGCGGCACCTGCTGTCCTTGGCCGAAACGGGCTCTTTCAGCAAGTCATCCAAGGCATTGTTTCTGACTCAACCGGCGCTCAGCCGCAGCATTCAAGCGCTGGAAGACGAGCTGGGCCTGCCCCTGTTCGATCGGATCGGCCGGCGCAACGAGCTGACCCCACTGGGCCGTGAGGTGGTGGAGCGAGCCCGGCAAATTGTCGACGGCGCCAACGAGATCAAGTCCAGCGGCCAGTTGCTCAGCGAGGGCCGGGCTGGTCATGTCAGGTTAGGCATGAGTTCGGGTCCGGGAGCCATGCTGATGACGCCCCTGTTGCACTGCATGGCCACTCAGCACCCCGGCATTCGCATCGAGATTGCGCGCGGGAACACCGAGCTACTGACCCTGGCGCTGCGGGAACGCAAACTGGACGCCCTGGTTGTCGACGCGCGGTCACTCAAGCCCGCGCCCGATCTTGCCACCGAGGTCTTGCATGAGATGCGGGGCGCCTTTCTCTGCCGCCAGGGCCATCCCCTGACGGCTAGGCAGAAGGCGGTGTCTTTTGCCGAACTTGGGAAGTACCCGATTGCTTCGACACCACTGAGCGACGAGGTGGCCCGCATCCTGATGGGTCTGTTCGGGCCAGAAGCCCACCCGGATCAGTTTGTCACCCTGCGTTGCGACGAACTGCACAGTCTGATCGAGGTGGTGCGCAGCAGCGATACAGTGCTGTTGGCAATTCGCCAGGCCGCGCCGGACCTGGCAGAAATCCAGATGCAGCCCGCCTTGGCCGCCATGGCACGCTTCGGGCTGGTGAAGCTGGCCGGGCGCACCAGCACGCCCGCTCTGCACATCGTGCGCGAACTCATGCGCGAATTGCTGCGCGATTGATCTACACGGTCCGGCCAGGCCCTGATCAATGCAAGCCCCTGCTGGAGGCCTTGCGCCTGATAACAAAATGCCCAAGCACCAGACAGGGATCAACGGCGACCCAGGTCCTCGATAGCGTCGATCACCATTCCGGTACCGATGGCGATCAGCAGAATATCGGAAGCAATTCGGATGAACTCATGACCAGCCGGTGGTGGCCCGAGCCGCACCCGAACAGCCGGCTCAATGGGGTAGTAGCTGATATTGCCAGGTAGGGGCCGACCCAGCGTCCAGGCCTTGGCCTGGCCTGGCGGCTGGCAACCATTGCCTTTCTTGGCCAGCCCCGGTGGGCAGTGACCCTTGCGCGCCTGATCGGCGTAATAACGATCCACCTCAACCCGCTGTGGGTAGCCGAAATAGCCCCCGATCCGGATATCCACCACCACCCCTGGCTGGGAGGACTGATAGCCCTGCTTTTGGCGCTGCTGGTGATAGTCGTTCCAGGCACGGTCTTGCGCTGCTTTTTCATTGCGCTCATGCTTTTCCCGCTGCTCGCGCTCACGGTAGTAGTCGCGCCAGCCACCCTCCTGTTGTTGGGCGCCCTGCCTGTCTCGCCCTGGTCCTTCGCGCTCTGGCTTCTCAGCCAGCGCCGGTCCACAAGCCAGCACCAAGGACGCCACCAAGGCACGCCCCACCATCAGCCGTTTGCGTTGTGCAACCATGGGCCAAGCTCCTTCAAAAAATGGAATATCTGGCCCGACTCTAGTTCGCGTCCCGATCAAAGCCCAGGCAAATTGACCGAAGCTAGCGCCAGATCAAACTTTTCGCCCTGCCTGGAGATTTGAACGCTATCGCTGGCGCAACCAATCGGCGCAAGCACGTACAGCCGTATTGGCCTCTTCGATCACGCCGCCCATGCCAATGAAGCCATGCATCTGGCGGGAGAATTCCAGATATTGCACCGAGTTGCCGGCAGCCGCCAAGGCATCGGCATACTGGCGCCCTTCGTCGTGCAGCGGGTCATAGCCAGCGGTCAGCACCAGGGCCGACGGCAGGCCGGTGAGATCGGTCGCCAGCAGCGGAGAGGCCCGCCAGTCGCCATACTGGCCCTGGTCCAGGTAGTGATTGCGAAACCATGCCATATCGGCAGCTGACAGGGTGTAGCCTTTGGCGTGAATGCGGTAGGAATCGCTGGCGGCGCGCTGATCGGTGACCGGATAAATAAGGAGTTGCCCTGCCAGGGCAGGACCGGCCTGTCCACGCAAAGACAGGGCCAGCACCGCAGCCAGATTGCCGCCTGCACTGTCGCCACCGACAACCATGCGTGCCGGGTCGATGGCCAATACGCTGGCGCATGCCACCAGCCAGCGGGTCGCGGCCAGCGCGTCCTCCACCGCCGCGGGGAAGCGATGCTCGGGCGCCAGACGGTACTCGACCGAAAACACCGCATAGCCCGACAGATCGCACAGATCGCGGCACAGCACATCGTGTGTGTCCCGGTTGCCAATCACCCAGCCTCCACCATGAAAAAAGACCAGGGCAGGCAGCGCCTGATCTGCGGTGCTGCCCACAGGTCGGTATTCACGCACTGGCAACCTGCCGCAAGACTCTGGCAGTTCGTGATTGCGACATACCGCCAGGGCGCGCGGCCGGGGTTGGGTTGGGAGCCGGCTGTCCTGGTAGGCCTGCCGCGCCTGTGGAGGAGGCAGGCTGGTGGGCCGGGGCGTGCCCGCATTGCGTGCCCGCTCCAGCACGCTCTGGGCTTGAGGGTCAAGGCGAAAAGCAGTCACATTGACAGCGTAGAGCTGGGTCAGGGCCTGGCCGCCTGCAAAAGCTCGCGGGTCTTGCGCGCCTCGCGGCGCGCCGCCTGCGCAAATTCTGCGCCACTGTCGGCATAAAGAATGGCACGCGATGAATTCACCACGATCGGCGCAGTAGTTTCTCCCGCCACACTGCGCCAGCCCGCCTTGACCGTGGCGCTGGCGTCGCCACCTTGCGCGCCCACGCCCGGGATCAGCAGCGGGACGCTGGGAGCCAGCGCCCGAACCCGCTCGATTTCAGCCGGGTAGGTGGCGCCCACCACCAGTCCAAGCTGGCCGTTCAGGTTCCAGGGGCCCTGCGCCAGGTGAGCGATGTGCTCATAGAGCAGGGGCTGGCCCACCACGCTCGCCAGGCGCTGCGCCTGAAGATCATCGCCCCCCGGGTTGGAAGTCCGGCACAGCAAGAATGCGCCCTTGCCCTGGTACTTGAGATAGGGCTCGATCGAGTCCAGACCCATGAATGGCGAGAGCGTCACCGCATCAGCCCCATAGCGCTCGAAGGCCTCCTTGGCGTACTGTTCAGCCGTGCTGCCGATATCGCCACGCTTGGCATCAAGAATGATCGGGACCTCAGACGCCGTTCGCCGGATGTGCGCCATCAGGCGCTCGAGCTGATCCTCGGCACGATGCGCGGCGAAGTAGGCAATTTGCGGCTTGAAGGCAATCACCTGGTCGGCTGTGGCATCCACAATCGCCGCGCAGAAATCAAAAATCTTGCCGGCCTTGCCCGCCAAACCTGCGGGAAACCTGGCCGGCTCGGGGTCCAGCCCAACGCACAGCATGGATACATTCTGGCGCTCGGAGCGGCGCAACATGTCAAGAAAGTTCATCGTTCCATATTGTATGAATCCCGCGCCCTGAGCAATTCACTTAAGATCGCTGCCACCTCATGACCACACTTACCCGTCAGCAGCTCGTTGGCCTGATCCTGATCACCCTGATCTGGGGGTTCAACTGGCCAGTCCTGAAAGTGGGGGTTAGTGACTATCCGCCACTGACCTTTCGCATGATCTCCATGTGGCTGGGACTGCCCGTATTGGCGTTGGGCCTGCTGGTGATGAAGGTGCCCTTCGCCATCCCCAGAGCGCACTGGCGGGAGCTGTTCTGGCTGGCGGTGACCAATATGTGTATCTGGCATGCCTTCATCATCGTGGCGGTGAAAGACCTCTCCAGTGGCCGTGCCGCCATCCTTGGCTACAGCATGCCGATTTTTTCAGCCGTATTGGGCGCCCTGTTTTTCGACACCCGTTTGCGGCCTCGGGCTTGGGCCGGCGTGGCAGCAGCGGCCAGCGGCGTGTTGCTGCTGCTATGGCATGAATTCACCCAGTTCGCTGGCCGCCCCTGGGGTGTGGCATATGCGCTGATCGCAGCCGCCACCTGGGCGCTGGGCACCCAGATGTTGCGTCGCACCCGGATTCCAGTGCCCACGCTAACGATTTCTTTCTGGATGACGGCCCTGACCTGCCTGGCCATCACCCTGCTCTCGATCCTGCTGGAGCGGCCAGACTGGAGCGCTCCGCCCGGCGCCACTTGGGGATCCATCGCCTACAACGCCGTACTGATTTTTGGCATCGTCCATGCCCTCTGGTTCATGCTGGCCCGTGATCTGCCACCGGTGGCCTCCACCCTGAGTGTGATGATGATTCCGGTGTTGGGCGTATTCAGCGGCGCCTTGTTCTTGAATGAAGCGTTGCACTGGCAGGACGGCGCTGCCGTTGGCCTGATGGTGCTGGCGATTGCATCGGTCTTGTGGCCTGT
>CAXRBE010000102.1:0-16702 GCA_964228805.1 Burkholderiaceae bacterium | reverse complement strand
TGATCCGCCCACTGCTGCGCTGCTCAGCCCTGCCACACGGCGTTGAACAGCCACGGAACACGGACTGTTGCTTTGTCCCCTGCCGTTATGAGGAGGCGAGTCGCGCAGAAAGCGACGGGGAAACAAGCGCAGATGTTTGAGCCCGCAGGGCGAGTTTCTGCGCTTGCCGTAGATTTCGAGCAACGCAGCGTGCCCGCGCAGCGGGTCGACGAATCCGGCTCGCCTTCTCTTTGGTGACTTTCTCTTGGCGAAGCAAGAGAAAGTTACTGCGCTGCCGGGCGCACAACCCGGCAAAGCAAGGCCCGCCGGCCAAATCAATCATCAGTCAATCCAGACCGAGCTAACTTTGATGAGGCCAAAAGAGTGAATGCACTGCCGGGTGCACAAGCCGACCAAGGGCTTCAACACCCCCGCCATGTGCGGCGCGAGCAAAGAACTAGCCCAGCAGCGCCTGGGAAAACTCGCGCGCGTTGAAGGTTTCGAGATCCTCAAGTTTCTCGCCCACGCCAATGAAATAAACTGGCACCGGGCGCTCGCGGGCAATGGCCGCCAGCACCCCGCCCTTGGCGGTGCCGTCGAGCTTGGTCACGATCAGGCCGGTTAGCTGCAGGGCGTCGTCGAAGGCGCGTACCTGGGCCAGCGCATTCTGGCCGGTGTTGCCGTCGATCACCAGCAGCACCTCGTGTGGTGCGCTGGCCTCGGCCTTCTGCACCACCCGCCTGATTTTTTTCAGCTCTTCCATCAGGTGCAACTGGGTGGGCAGGCGCCCGGCGGTGTCGATCAGCACCACATCACGGCTGCGCGCCTTGCCGGCGCTGACCGCGTCAAAGCAGACCGAAGCGGGGTCGGCGCCCTCCTGGCTGATGATCTCCACCTGGTTGCGCTCGGCCCAGACGCCCAGCTGCTCGCGCGCTGCGGCACGAAAGGTGTCGGCCGCAGCCAGCAGCACGCTGGCGCCCTCGTCGGCCAGGTGGCGGGTGAGCTTGCCGATCGAGGTGGTCTTGCCTGCACCATTGACCCCGGCCACCATGATCACGGTGGGCGTTTGCTGGCCAACCACGAGCGGCTTTTCCAGCGGCGCGAGCAAGTCGGCCAGCACATCCATCAGCAAGGACTTGACCGCAGCCGGGTCGGTGGCCTTGCTCAGTTTGACCCGGCGCCTGAGCTCGTCGAGCACATACTGGGTGGCCGACACACCGGCATCGGCCATCAGCAGCGCTGCTTCGAGCTCCTCGTAGAGCGCATCGTCAATCCGGGTCCCTGTGAACACCGTGCTGATGCTGGTGCCGGTCTTGCGCAGCCCCGACTTGAGTTTGGCCAGCCAGGAGCTTCTGGGCGGAGCGGCCACCGGCAGGGCATCGGCGGCTGCAACCCCGTGGCTGGCAGAAGGGCTTTTTTTCTTGAAAAAACTGAACATGGCGGGCGTTCTTAGAATGCTGCATTCTATGAAACGTCTTTTATGCCTACTCTGGGCGCTGTGCTCCGCCCTGCCGCTCTGGGCCCAGGCCCCGGTGGCGCAATTCACCCTGGCCAATGGCATGACGGTGCTGGTCAAGCCCGATCGTCGCGCGCCCACTGCAGTGCACATGCTGTGGCTGCGGGTGGGTGCGATGGATGAGGTCGATGGCAGCAGTGGCATTGCCCATGTGCTTGAGCACATGCTGTTCAAGGGCACACCCAGTCTCAAGGCGGGCGAGTTTTCGCGCCGTGTGGCCGCCCTGGGTGGGCGCGAGAATGCCTTCACTGGTCAGGACTACACCGGCTACTTCCAGCAGATTCCGGCAGCCAAGCTGGAGGAGGTGATGCGCCTGGAGGCCGACCGCTTTGCCAATAACCAGTGGCCCGATGAGGAATTCAGCAAGGAGATCGAGGTGGTGAAGGAGGAGCGCCGCTTGCGCACCGAGGACAATCCGCGCTCCCTGTTGTACGAGTCGCTGAATGCCGCCACCTTCCAGGCGGCGCCCTACCGCCGGCCGGTGGTGGGCTGGATGAGCGACCTGGAATCAATGACGGCACAGGATGTACGAGATTTTTACCAGCGCTGGTATGTGCCGGCCAATGCTGCGGTGGTGGTGGTGGGCGATGTCGATGTGAACGAAGTGCGCCGCTTGGCCGAACAGATCTATGGCCGCATTCCGGTGCGCGCCCTCCCCACGCGCAAGCCGCGCACCGAGCCGATACAGGCGGGGCTGCGGCGCATCGCCGTCAAGGCGCCGGCTGAGCAGGCCTATGTGGCGCTGGCTTTCAAGGTGCCGGGCCTGCGCTCGCTGGATGCGCCCAGTGCGCAGGATCAGGATGCGATGGCACTCACCGTGCTCTCGGCAGTGCTCGATGGCTACAGTGGTGCCCGGCTGGACCGTGCGCTCACCCAGGGCAGTGACCGCCTGGCCGACAGTGCGGGTGCCTCCAACGGCCTGTTTGGGCGCGGCCCGCAATTGTTCATGCTCGATGGTGTGCCCGCGCCAGGCAAGAGCGCAGCCCAGCTGGAGGCGGCCTTGCGCGAACAGGTGGCCCGGGTGGCGCGTGAAGGCGTGTCCGAGGCTGAGCTGCAGCGGGTCAAGACCCAGTGGGTGGCCAGCCAGGTCTACAAAAAGGATTCGCTCATGGCGCAGGCGCGTGAGCTGGGCAGCAACTGGGTGCAGGGCCTGTCGCCCGATGCCAGCGAGCGCGTGCTCGAGCGGCTGCGCGCGGTCAGCGCCGAGCAGGTCCGTGCAGTGGCGGGGCGTTATTTTGGTGACGACCAGCTGACTGTGGCCCATCTGCTGCCACAGGCCCCTGATCCCAACAAGCCGCGCCCCAAACCGGCGGCGGGTACCCGTCATTGAGAAAGGCCAGGCGCGCTATGCACAGAACAATGCTGCAATGGCTGTGGGCCGCAGCCCTGGCGCTGGTTGGTCTGGGCCAGGCCATAGCTGGCATACCCATCGAGCACTGGAGGCATGCCTCTGGCGCCGATATCTATCTGGTGCACAGCCCGGCCCTGCCCATGGTGGATGTGCAGATCGATTTCGATGCCGGCGACCGGCGCGACCCTGCCCACCAGGCCGGCCTGGCTGGCGTCACCACGGGCATGATGTCCAAGGGCCTGCGCGCCGCGGCAGCGCCAGCTGCAGGGGCCTATGCTGGCGCCCTGGACGAAAACGCCCTGGGGGAAGCCTGGGCCGACCTGGGGGCCAGCTTTGGTGCCAGTGCCGGCCGCGACCGCATGAGCTTTACCCTGCGAACGCTTAGCTTTCCCGACCTGCTGTCGCGGGCCGCGCAACTGGCCGGGCGGCAGCTGGCAGATCCAGCCTTTCCCGCGCAGGTGTGGACGCGCGAGCGCCAGCGCCTGGGTGCTGCCCTGCGCGAAGCCAACACCCGACCCGCCACCGTGGCGCAGCGCAACTATCAGGCTGCGGTCTATGGCACACATCCCTACGGCCATGAGATGACCGAGGCCAGCCTGGCGCGCATCGAGGTCACCGATATGCAGGCCCTGCATGCGCGCGCCTTGCAGCCTTGCCGTGCCAAGCTCAGCGTGGTGGGGGCGCTGCAGCGGGCTCAGGCCGATGCGTTGGCCACACAGTTGCTCTCTGGCCTGACCGCTGGCCCTTGCGGCCGCTTGCCTACAGTGCCCGAGGTGCCGGCGCTGGCGCAGGCGCAACAAAAAAACATCCCCTTTGATTCGGCCCAGGCCCATGTGCTGATCGGCCAGCCCGGCTTCAAACGCGACGACCCCGATTTCTTTGCACTGCTGGTGGGCAATTACACCCTGGGCGGCGGTGGCTTTGTCTCGCGCCTGAGCACCGAGGTACGTGAAAAGCGTGGCCTGAGCTACAGCGTTTACAGCTATTTTTCACCGGGCCTGCATGCCGGTGCCTGGACGCTGGGCCTGCAGACCCGACCTGACCAGGCAGCCCAGGCGGTGCAGGTGGCGCGCGAGGTGGTGCGTCGTTTCGTTGCCGAAGGGCCGAGCGAGGCTGAACTGCAGGCAGCCAAGGACAATCTGATGGGTGGCTTTGCGCTGCGCCTGGACAGCAATCGCAAGTTGCTCGACAACGTGGCCAATATTGCCTGGCATGGCCTGCCGCTCAACTACCTCGATACCTGGACCGAGCAGGTGGCGCGGGTCAGTGTGACCGATGTACGCGCAGCCATTGCACGCAAGTTGCAGCCCGACCGGATGGTCACCGTGGTGGTGGGAGGCGAGCCTTGAGCCAGCCAGCCCTGGCCAGGAAAAATTCACACCGCCCACAAACTGGCGAGGTGCGCATCATCGGTGGGCTCTGGAAGCGGCGCAAGCTGCCGGTGGCCAACAAGCCTGGCCTGCGCCCCACGCCCAACCGGGTGCGCGAGACCCTGTTCAATTGGCTGGGGCAGGACCTGAGCGGCTGGCGCTGTGTGGACGCTTTTGCCGGCACCGGTGCGCTGGGTTTTGAGGCGGCCTCGCGCGGCGCCAAGCAGGTGCTGCTGGTGGAGCAGGACGCGGCACTGGCCGCCCAGCTGTCCAGCAGCAAAACCCTGCTCCAGGCCGAGGCGGTGCAGGTGCAGCGAGGCGATGGCCTGTCGGCCTTGCGTCAACTCCCCCCGCAAAGTGTTGACCTGGTCTTGCTGGACCCACCATTTGATGCCAATGTGTTTGAACCGGCCCTGCAAGCCGCTGCAGCTGTGCTGGCCCCGCAGGGCTTTGTCTACCTGGAAGCCCCGCGGGCCTGGAGCACCGTGCAGCTCGCACCCATGGGCTTACAGCTATACCGACACCTCAAGGCGGGTATGGTGCACGCCCATTTGCTGAAATCAGCTGACGAGGAGAGATGAATGACCGTCTTGCGAAACTTGCGCATGCTGGCTCGCTACAGCGCCTGGGCCAACCAACGCATGTTTGATGGGGTGGCGGCCTTGCCGGCTGGCGAGGCCACTGCCAAACGCGCCACGCTGTTTGGCAATATGGTCAATACGCTCAACCACAACTATGTGATCGACCTGATCTGGAAAGGCCACCTCACCGGTGTGCCTCATGGCTTCACCAAACGTATCACCGATGTCGAGCCGACCCTGGAGGTGTTGCGGGCTGACCAGGCCGCGCTCGATGCCTGGTACATCGACTATGCCGACGGCCTGACTCAAGCGCTGAGCGAGGAAGTGGTGCCATTTGACTATGTCGATGGCGGCAGCGGTGCCATCTCACGCGGCGACATGCTGCTGCACATCGTCAACCACAAGAGCTACCACCGCGGCTTTGTCGCCGACATGATGTGCCAGGCCCAGGTACGGCCGCCGGTGATGGACCTGCCGGTATTTCTGCGGGATGTACCGCTCACTCTCTGAGCCGAGCAAAAAAGGCGCAAGCCATGGCGTTCATGCGCCTGGTTCTTGGGTCACCTGAAGCAGCCCCTGGCGCTCGATGTGGCGTACCACTTCATCAACACCAGCCAGGGTCTTCAGGTTGGTCATGACAAAAGGTTTGACCCCGCGCTCGGTGCTGCGCATGCGACGGGTATCGGCATCCATGACTTCCAGATTGGCGCCCACATGAGGGGCCAGGTCGGTTTTGTTGATGATGAACAGGTCGCTTTTGGTGATGCCAGGACCGCCCTTGCGAGGAATTTTTTCGCCAGCCGCCACATCGATCACATAGATGGTGAGGTCGCTGAGTTCGGGGCTGAAGGTGGCGGCCAGGTTGTCACCACCGGATTCGATGAACACAATGTCAGCATCGGGAAAATCCACCAGCATGCGATCGATGGCCTCCAGGTTGATCGAGGCGTCCTCGCGAATTGCTGTGTGCGGGCAGCCCCCAGTCTCCACACCCATGATGCGTTCGGCCGGCAATGCGCCGCTGACCGTCAGCAGGCGTTGGTCTTCCTTGGTATAGATATCGTTGGTGATGGCCACCAGCTCATATTTGTCGCGCATCGCCTTGCACAGCATCTCAAGCAGTGTGGTTTTGCCCGAACCTACCGGCCCACCGATGCCAACGCGAAGAGGAGGGAATTTTTTGCTGCGGTTTGGAATTTGGTGCAAGTTCATGATCGGAACAGTCTGGAGTACTGGGTTTCATGCCGGCTGGACAGGATGGCGAGCATGGGAGAAAAGGCCTGCATTTTGTCCTCGGGCAGCTCAATTGCATGATGAACGACTTGAGGAATTTCCTCGGCGAGACAGGCCAGTATTCTTTGTCCAGCGCCTTGACCCAGCGGAATTGTCCGCATGGCCGCCTGCGCCATGTTTTCTGCCCAGCCAAAAGCGTAAGCCAGCAGGCAGTCACGCAGTCCGGCCGAGGTGCCGCAAGCAGCCAGTGCGAAAGCTACGGGGTAAGTGGGAGGCAAGCTCTCACAGTCTTGCAGCTGGGCTGGGCTGCATGTCTTGTGATTTCGCAGCCATACCAGCAGCGAGTGCCCCATTTGCACAGTTTGCAGCCGAAGTTCGCTGCTTTCACGGGTTTGCAACACCCAGTCATTGAGCGCGCGAACCGCTACCAGGTCCTCGCGCCTCCATCCGTCAATGGCACGGGCAAGCACAGCCAGGTCGGATCGAGCCAATGTCAGATGCAACTGATCAACCAGCCAATCCCTTGCTTGGGATTCGTTGCTCACGCAAGCATGGTCCACAGCTGCCTCGAACCCTTCGGAATAGGAAAAACCGCCGACTGGCAAGGCGGGTGAAGCCAGCCAGATGAGCTGCAGCAGGCTGGCGGCTGGCAAAGAGGGCATCTGGTGGGATGCATTGGCGGTGAAATTCATCAGTGGGAATGGTCGTGATGGTGGTGCAGGCCAGGCCCGTGCGAATGTGCCTGCTGGGAGTAGGCGCCGCTTTCCGGCTCGAAGGCTTCACTGACCTGCTCGACGATCAGATGCATATTGCGCAGCATTGAGGCCAGGACATGGTCGGGTTCGATTTTGAGGTGATCGAGTTTCAGCTCTATAGGAATATGCCGGTTTCCCAGGTGATAGGCCGCACGGGCCAGATCGAGGCCGGAGCCATGCTGCGGGCAAGCTGTGATGCGCAGCACGGCCTGGGGCGCTGCCAGCACCCTTATCAGGCTGCCGTCCTGCGCCACCAGCACATCGCTGCCGCGTACCACAGTGCCACGCGATAAAAAAATGCCCAGCTGGCGGCCCAGGCTGTCATGCGCCTCAAAGCGGCTTTTCTGGCGCGTGTCCCAATCCAGTTCAACCGTGGCTGCACGCCTGAGCAGGGCAGGCGCCAGCCCCTTGCCTTGCACGATGAGTTTTGAGACCGTCAGCATCAAAATAAAAAGTAGCGTTGCGCCATGGGCAGGCTGGTGGCTGGCTCGCAGGTGAGCAACTGCCCATCGGCGCGTACCTCATAGGTCTGGGCATCCACCTGCATGGTGGGTGCGTAGTCGTTGTGAATCATCTGTGCTTTTCCAACCCCACGTATGCCCTTGACGGCGCAGAGTGTCTTGGCCAGGCCATAGCGCTCTCCGATCCCGGCTTGCAGGCTGGCCAGGGAAACAAAAGTCAGTGATGTACGGGCGATGGCGCCACCGAATGCGCCGAACATCGGCCGGTAATGCACCGGCTGAGGTGTTGGAATGCTGGCATTGGGGTCACCCATGGCTGCCATGGCAATGAAGCCGCCCTTGATGATGAGAGCGGGCTTGACGCCAAAAAAAGCTGGCTTGAACACCACCAGATCAGCCCATTTGCCTATCTCGATGCTACCCACCTCGTGACTGATGCCATGGGCAATGGCGGGGTTGATGGTGTATTTGGCGAGGTAGCGCTTCACGCGGGCATTGTCATGGCGCTCGTTGTCACCGGGAAGTTTGCCGCGTTGCAACTTCATCTTGTGTGCAGTCTGCCAGGTGCGGATGATGACCTCCCCCACGCGACCCATGGCTTGCGAATCAGAGCTGAACATGCTGATGGCGCCCAAGTCGTGCAATATGTCCTCGGCCGCGATGGTTTCCTTGCGGATGCGGCTTTCGGCAAAGGCAAGATCCTCGGCGATGGATGGGTCCAGATGGTGGCAGACCATCAGCATGTCCACATGCTCGTCCAGCGTGTTGATGGTGTAGGGTCGTGTCGGATTGGTAGAGGAGGGCAACACATTGCCCTGGCCCACCACCTTGAGGATGTCAGGGGCATGCCCGCCTCCGGCGCCTTCGGTGTGAAAAGTATGAATGGTTCGCCCCTTGAAGGCGGCTATGGTGTCTTCAACAAAACCACTTTCGTTGAGCGTGTCGGTATGGATGGCGACCTGGGTGTCAGTCTCCTCGGCCACGTTCAGGCAGTTGTCAATCGCTGCCGGTGTGGTGCCCCAGTCCTCATGCAGCTTGAGGCCGACAGCACCGGCGCCGATTTGTTCGCGCAAGGCTTCAGGCAGGCTGGCATTGCCCTTGCCGAGAAAGCCCAGGTTCATGGGAAAGGCATCGGCAGCCTGCAGCATGCGCTCCATGTTCCAGAGGCCAGGAGTGCAGGTGGTGGCAAATGTGCCGGTGGCCGGACCGGTGCCGCCGCCGATCATGGTGGTCACACCGCTGCAAAGGGCCTCCTCAATTTGCTGGGGTGCAATGAAGTGGATATGCGAATCTATGCCGCCAGCAGTGACAATGTTGCCTTCACAACTGATGACTTCGGTGCCAGGTCCGATGATGATGTCAACTCCAGCTTGGGTATCTGGGTTGCCGGACTTCCCGATGCAGACGATGCGACCGCCCTTGAGCCCGATATCGGCCTTGACGATGCCCCAGTGATCAATGATCAGTGCATTGGTCAGCACCGTATCAACCGCCCCCTGCTCGCTGGTGCGTTGGCTCTGCGCCATTCCGTCGCGGATGGTCTTGCCGCCGCCAAACTTGGCTTCTTCCCCATAAGCGCCAGCGCGCAGGGTGAAGTCCTGCTCGACCTCGATGATCAGGTCGGTATCGGCCAGGCGGATGCGGTCACCCACAGTCGGGCCGTACATTTCGGCGTAGGCTTGTCTGCTGATCGTGGCCATGGTCAGTCCAGCCTTCCTTGTGTCAGGCCACGGAAGCCAAAAATGACGCGTTCACCGGCCAGCTCGACCAGTTCCACTGTGCGTTGCTGTCCGGGCTCGAAGCGCACCGCTGTGCCGGAGGCGATGTTCAGGCGCATACCTTGTGCAGCCTTGCGATCAAAGCTCAAGGCCCCATTGGTTTCTGCAAAGTGGTAGTGAGAACCGACCTGGATTGGACGGTCGCCGGTGTTGCTCACCACCAGTACGAGCGTGCGCCGGCCCGTATTAAGCAAGTGCTCGCCAGGCTCGATCAGCAATTCTCCAGGAATCATTTGCCACCCCGGCCTAGCCATGCGGCTGCGGCGATGGCCAATGCGAGTGCAAGCAGGCCCCAGCTGTCGGTGGCATGCCAGTGCTGTGCGCCAGAAAGGCCATGGCCCTCGTGGGCAAACGCAGGCAATGTCAGCGTGACGGTGGACAGCTGGGCAATAAGGTGGCGATGCATGGCTAATTCCTTTTAGACGATAGGCTGGTGAACGGTAACAAGTTTGGTGCCATCAGGAAAAGTGGCTTCAACCTGAATATCTGGAATCATCTCGGCAATCCCATCCATCACATCCGCACGGGTGAGAATGGTTCTGCCCTCACTCATGAGCTGGGCCACCGTCTTGCCTTCGCGGGCGCCTTCCATCACTGCAGCGCTGATCAGTGCTATGGACTCCGGGTAGTTGAGCTTCAGGCCTTTTGCTTTTCGACGCTCGGCCAGCAGTGCTGCAGTAAATATCAGCAACTTGTCTTTTTCGCGAGGGGTGAGTTCCATGATGAATATTTTTCCTAACAAGAATTGTGCTTCAAATTTATTACGTATGAAATGGGGCATTGCCCTGACCCTGCACCGAATTGGGGAGGGCTGCTTGTAGCTGATTGGCCAACTAGTTCCAGATTGGTGCATTTTTCGATGAGGTATTGAAAATTTGCACTTGAAATGGCTGGCACAAGCTTTGCAAAGGGTGTTGCAGATCCAAGCGGGTCTGTTCATTCACTCATTCAGCGCATTTATCATTTTCAGGAGAAATCTCATGAATCGTCGTGGCACATTGAAGTCGCTCACCGCGTCTATCGCCTTGGGACTGGGTTTAGCCGGGGTCAAGGTGGCGCTAGCGGCCGACACCATCAAGGTGGGAGTTTTGCATAGCCTGTCAGGCACCATGGCCATTTCTGAAACTGTCTTGAAAGACACCATTCTGATGGCAATCGATGAGATCAATGCCAGTGGCGGGGTGCTGGGCCGGAAGCTCGAGCCTGTGGTGGTGGACCCAGCATCCAACTGGCCACTGTTCGCAGAAAAGACCAAGCAATTGCTTGGCAAGGACAAGGTGTCGGTGATCTTTGGCTGCTGGACTTCAGTGTCTCGCAAGTCGGTACTGCCGGTGGTCGAGGAAATGAACGGCCTGCTGTTCTATCCGGTGCAGTATGAGGGTGAGGAACTGTCCAAGAATGTCTTCTACACAGGTGCTGCACCCAATCAGCAGGCAATTCCTGCTGTGGACTATCTGATGAGTAAAGATGGCGGCAGTGCCAAGCGCTGGGTCCTGTTGGGCACCGACTATGTCTATCCGCGCACCACCAACAAGATTCTGCGCGCCTACCTCAAGAGCAAGGGGGTAAAAGAGTCCGACATTGACGAGAAATACACCCCCTTTGGCCATTCTGATTACCAGACCATTGTGGCTGGCATCAAGAAATTTGCAGCCGGTGGCAAGACAGCGGTGATTTCCACCATCAACGGTGACTCTAATGTTCCGTTCTACAAGGAGCTTGGCAACGCTGGCCTAAAGGCCAAGGATGTGCCGGTAGTGGCCTTCTCAGTGGGCGAGGAAGAGCTGCGCGGCGTGGATACTAAGCCGCTGGTTGGTCATCTGGCCGCCTGGAACTATTTCATGTCGATCAAGAACCCGACCAATGATGCCTTCATGAAGAAGTGGGCCGCCTACGCCAAGGCCAAGAACATTGCCGGCCATAAGGACAGGCCGCTCACAAATGACCCCATGGAGGCAAGCTATATCGGCATCCACATGTGGAAACAGGCGGTCGAGAAAGCCAAATCGACTGAAACTGACAAGGTGATTGCTGCCATGGCGGGGCAAACCTTCAAGGCGCCCAGCGGTATCGTCTCCAAGATGGATGAGAAAAATCACCATCTCCACAAGTCAGTATTTATCGGAGAAATAAAGGCTGATGGCCAGTTCAATGTCGTCTGGAAAACCCCTGGACCAGTCAAGGCCAAGCCCTGGTCGCCATATATCGAGGGCAATGCATCGAAGCCGGATGAGCCTGTCAAAAAGTAATACCTGGAGGTGACAGATGATCACTAGCGGTCCGAATCCAACCGGTTTCGGACCGCCTTGGCAAATTAATAGTCATCTTCCAAGGCTTCAGATGCTTCGCAAATGGATTCTTTGCTTGGTTTGGGCGGTATGCGCCTTCTGCAACCACGCCCATGCCTTGACGCAAGAGCAGGCCATGGCTATTGCCGTTGGCGAGACAGATGCGCGGATAGAGGCATTGAGCAAGGCTGTACAGGTTGCCGACGAGAGCACTGCAGCGTATTTGCAGGCGCTTTCGCTAGACGCGGTGAAGCTGGTTGGCGGGCAGGTAGTGGTGATCAAGGACGGCAAGGGATACGACCCGGTATCAGGCGCCGAAATGCCTGTTTCAGATGAGGCGCAAGATGTGGTCAGCAACAACCGCATGCGGGGTGAGCTCGACACAGCGCTGGCCTCACTGCGACTGTTTTCTGTCGACCAGAGGGTTCGGCTGGCGGCAATCCGGCAGCTTCAAAATGACGGGGATGCCTCTCTCTTGCCCCTGATTGAAAAGGCCTATGCGGCTGAGACCAATGACCAACTCAAAGCTGCGCTCGCGATGGTGCGAGCTGCCGCGCTTTTGAGCAGCGAGGACAAGACCAAACGTCTGCAAGCCGCAGCGGTGCTGATGAACAGCACCCAAGCCAGCACCAAGACACTTTTGCTGGAAAGGATCAAGGTCGAGAGCGAGTCTGATGTCAAAGTAGTGCTCGCCGCAGCGCTGAGCAAGGTCGAGGCGGCCTTGGCCTGGGGTGACAGGCTGGGCGCGATTTTTAGCGGCATCAGTCTGGGATCGATTCTGCTATTGGTGGCGCTAGGTCTGGCGATCACTTATGGCCTGATGGGCGTGATCAATATGGCGCACGGCGAACTGATGATGATCGGAGCCTATGCCACATTTGTCGTGCAGGGCCTGTTCCAGAAATATTTCCCCGCTGCTTTTGACTGGTATCTGCTGGCCGCGCTGCCAGTGGCCTTTATGGCATCGGCCCTGATGGGTGCTGTGCTCGAGCGCAGCGTGATTCGCTTTCTTTACGGCAGACCGCTTGAGACACTGCTGGCGACCTGGGGCATTAGTCTTATTTTGATGCAGTTTGTGCGCACAATTTTTGGTGCACAAAACGTGGGCGTTGAAAATCCGTCATGGATGAGCGGTGGGCTGCAGGTGATGGGCAATCTTTCGCTGCCTTACAACCGGCTGGTGATCATTGGTTTTGCCCTGGCGGTACTGCTAGGCGTGGCATGGCTGATCGGTCGCACCCGGCTGGGTCTGTTTGTTCGAGCGGTCACCCAGAATCGACCAATTGCTTCTTGCATGGGTGTCCATACTGCCCAGGTCGATACCTATGCGTTTGCGCTGGGCTCCGGCATTGCGGGGTTGGCAGGTTGTGCCCTGAGCCAGATCGGCAATGTGGGTCCGGATCTGGGACAAGGTTACATCGTGGACTCGTTCATGGTGGTGGTGCTTGGTGGGGTAGGTCAATTGGCGGGCACTGTTTATGCTGCCATGGGCTTGGGTGTGCTCAACAAATTCCTTGAGGGATGGTCAGGCGCGGTGCTGGCCAAGATCACCGTTCTGGTGCTGATCATTGTGTTCATTCAGAAGCGTCCACAGGGCATATTTGCCATGAAGGGCCGGACAGTGGATGCCTGAACATGAACAAGACTGAATTGCCCGCCCGCCCTGCGCTCTTGAGTTTCAAAGGGTGGAGCCTTTTTTTCCTTGCACTGGCAGCGGTTTGCGCGTTGGCCCCGGCGCTCAACCTGCTGGTACCGCAGGCCAGCGTGTTTCACATGAGCGATTATGCGGTGGCCTTGCTTGGCAGGATCATGTGCTACGCCATCTGTGCTCTGGCCATGGACCTGATCTGGGGCTACGCTGGCATTCTGTCACTTGGACATGGCCTATTCTTTGCGCTGGGCGGCTATGCCATGGGTATGTACCTGATGCGCCAGATTGGCACGGACGGCAATTACAAAAGCAAGCTGCCGGACTTCATGGTTTTTCTTGATTGGAAGGAACTGCCCTGGCACTGGGCCCTGAGCGAAAGTTTTATTGCCACCCTTTTCCTGGTGCTTGCTGTACCTGGTGTGTTGGCCTTCCTGTTTGGTTACTTTGCTTTCCGTTCCCGCATCAAAGGGGTCTATTTTTCGATCATTACGCAAGCCATGACCTTTGCCGCCATGCTGCTCTTTTTCCGCAATGAGACTGGATTTGGCGGCAACAACGGCTTCACCGATTTCAAGCGCATCCTGGATATCCCGATCGCCACGCCCGTAACCCGGATGACCCTGTTTGTCCTGACAGGACTCACGCTGCTGCTGTTTTTTCTGTTGTCGCGCTGGTTGATGAATTCCAAGTTCGGCAGGGTGCTGCAGGCCATCCGGGATGCCGAGTCTAGGGTGATGTTCTCCGGCTATTCGCCGCTTGGCTATAAGCTCACCATCTGGACCATCTCGGCAGTGATGTGCGGCATTGCTGGCGCCCTCTATGTGCCCCAGGTGGGCATCATCAATCCCAGTGAGATGAGCCCGGCTAACTCGATCGAAATTGCCATCTGGACTGCGGTCGGCGGCCGTGCCACCCTCATAGGACCAATCATTGGTGCCTTTGTGGTCAGCGGCGCCAAGAGTTATCTGACAGTCGCCTACCCCGAATACTGGTTGTATTTTCTTGGTGCCCTTTTCATTCTAGTGACTCTGTTTCTGCCCCAGGGCATTGTCGGCTTGGTGCGTAAGCTCAGGAGTGGCAAGCAATGACACCCGATCTGTTGGACCAGGGCGCGCGCCGGCTTGAGCATTACCGGCAGAAGCAGCAACGCAGCGAAACCCAGTCAGGCGGACGCAGCGCAGCTTATTCCCGTATCCTGGTGCCTGGTGAAGTGGATGTCACGCATGGCCGCATCCTTTACTTGGAAGATGTCAGCGTGAGCTTTGACGGCTTCAAGGCGATCAACAAGCTCTCGCTCGATATCGCGCCGGGTGAACTGCGCTGCATCATCGGCCCCAATGGCGCGGGCAAGACTACGATGATGGATATCATCACCGGCAAGACCCGCCCCGACGAGGGTAGCGTGTTTTTCGGCAGCACGATAGATCTTTTGCGTCACAGCGAGCCCGAAATCGCCCAGCTTGGCATCGGCCGTAAATTTCAGAAGCCCACTGTCTTTGAGCAACTCTCAGTGTTTGAAAACCTCGAGCTTGCCCTCAAAACCAACAAAGCGGTGCCTTCCTCGATTTTTTTCCGGCTCGACTCCGAACAATCTGACCGCCTGGCCCAGATGCTGGAGACGATTCACCTGGTCGACAGCGTGGCACGCATGGCGGGGTCCCTCAGTCATGGGCAGAAGCAGTGGCTGGAGATCGGCATGCTGCTGATGCAGGATCCCAAGCTGCTCCTACTGGACGAGCCGGTTGCCGGCATGACCGACGATGAGACGGCCCGTACAGCCGAACTCTTCCTCTCTCTCAAGGGCAGGCATTCCCTGGTGGTGGTGGAGCACGACATGGGATTCATCAAGTCGATTGCGGAGCGGGTCACCGTCCTGTGTGACGGCTCGGTACTGGCACAGGGCACCTTGGATCAGGTGCAGGCCGACGATCGGGTGATCGAGGTTTATCTCGGGCGCTGATCATGCTGGAAATCAAGAACATCAACCAATACTACGGCGGCTCGCATATCCTGCGCGATGTGTCACTGCGCTGCGAGATGGGCAAGGTGTGCGTGGTGCTGGGACGCAATGGGGTTGGTAAGACCACGCTGCTCAAGACACTGATGGGCCTGGTGCCTATTCGCTCTGGCAGCATTGAGTTTGAAGGTCGCTCGATTCACCAAGTCACCCCATACCAGCGTGCCCGTGCCGGCATCGGCTACGTTCCCCAGGGACGCGAAATTTTTGCCAGGCTCACGGTGGAGGAGAACCTGCGCATGGGCTTAGCCTACAAAAGCGCCGGTGCACAGGTGCCGCAGGAATTGTTTGATCTGTTTCCGGTGCTTGGACAAATGCTCAAGAGGCGTGGCGGTGATTTGTCAGGAGGGCAGCAGCAGCAGCTGGCCATCGCCCGCGCGCTCGCAGCCAGACCAAAATTGCTGGTGCTCGATGAGCCGACCGAGGGCATACAGCCCAGCATCATCAAGGATATTGGTCGGGTGATCCGGCTGCTGGCAGGGCGTGGCGACATGGCCATCTTGCTGGTCGAGCAGTACTACGACTTTGCACGCGAATTGGCAGATGATTATGTTGTGATGGAAAGGGGCTCGGTTCTGGCCCGCGGTGAGGGCAGAAACATGGAGCTCGATGGGGTTCGCCAGCTGGTGGCAATTTGATGCTTCTGTCCTCGCTGGCGTCATCAGGTAGCCCAGGTGCGTGGCGCGGGAGCCTGCATACCCCACATGCTGTGTCGCCAGCTGGCTCGGAGTGCCTTGAGCAGGTTCAGGGCGGGCTCGACGCGATCTGACAGGACGCGCACCAGCATCACTTGCGGGTTGGGGCAAGTTGCGCCCGAACTCATTTGCAGCGGATGATTGTTCATGAGCGAACGCGCCTGGGCAAGCGCGAGCTCACGTCGTTCGGGCACGATTGGCTTTCCGGATAGAAAGAACAGGGTGGCCAGACAGCGCTTGCCTGCCAGACCCAGCGCCCCATCCAGGAGACGGTGGTCAGTGCCATCCAGGCAAGCCTGTTCACGCCAGACACCAGACAATTCAAGGTGTTGCGAGAAATTTCCCTGCACGAACGGCAAGTTGGAGCTTGGCAGGCCAAGGGCGGTGACATCCCAGCCCAGCATCTCGGCGCCAGGATCGAGCTGAAAGACAGCCTTGTTTCTGGCGTTGCACAAATTGAAGGCAATTGTCTCAAGGGGCAGCCATTCCAGCCGCGCGCCCGCAGCCAAGTGGGCGTGCAGGGCCTGCTCGGCTGGCTCACTGCTGGATCGGTAAAAGCGGGTGGCCCCCGGGGTGGTCAGCAGCCCGTGGGCCTGGCCTTGCACCTTGATGTTGATTTCCAGCGTGTCTCCGCCAACCAATCCGCCAGGAGGATGGATCAACACGTTGTGGCAGACAGCGTCACCCTCAGGGTACAAGCTTTGCAGGATGCGTAGCGGCCCGATGTGGCGGAAATGCACAAGGGTCTTGTGATGAGGCCGTGAGTAATCCAGATCAAGGGTGGCGCGCCAACTCATGGGGGCAGTCTAGCCGGTAGGCCAAGGCGTTGCATAATGGCCTGCAGGAGAGCCCCACCATGCCCAACAACGTGATCGCCGTCTATCCAGGCACCTTTGATCCGATGACGCTTGGCCACAGCGATGTGGTGCGTCGGGCTGCCCAGCTGTTTGACCGCGTGATCATTGCAGTAGCTGCGGCGCACCACAAAAAGACCATGTTCAGCCTGGACGAGCGCATCGACATGGCC
>CAXRBE010000101.1:0-4277 GCA_964228805.1 Burkholderiaceae bacterium | reverse complement strand
CACCTGGGTCGAACCGAAAAATTTTTGTACGCCTCTAATTTGTACCGATGCCATTTATATTCCTAGCCAACTCCAGTTTTATATGATGAGTAGGCATTTTGTGTACACCGGGTTTACCCGATGCTTTCCAAATACGGTCTTAAACAAGGAGCAGAGATGAGCCAATTGACCAATCGCCTGCAAGCCTGCTACAGCGGCGCAGTGCATGATGTGCTGCGTGGCATGGGCCGTGAGAATGTGGTGCTGCCACCCGAAATTCGTCCGCTGGACCCGGCGCTCAAACTGGCTGGCCCGGTGTGGACAGTTTCAGGCCATATCGACCGCACCCTTTCACGCCATGAAACCCTGCTGGGCTGGACTCGCCTGCTGTCCAAGGCGCCTTCGGGCCATGTGGTGGTGTGCCAGCCCCATAACCACGAGGTAGCGCTGATGGGCGAACTGTCCTCGGAGACGCTCAAGCACAAGGGCGTGCTGGGTTATGTGGTCGATGGCGGCTGCCGTGACACCGACTTCATCCTCGAGCAGAAATTCCCGGTCTATTGCTCTTTCCTGACGCCGGCCGATATTGTGGGCCGCTGGATCGCCGACCGCTTTGGTGAGCCGGTCAATATCGGCACCGTCACCATCTGCAGCGGCGACTACCTGCTGGCTGATCGTGATGGGGTGGTGATCATTCCGGGCGACATTGCCGAGCAGGTGGTGCATGAGACCGAGCAGACCATGCAGACCGAGAACAAGGTGCGCACTGCCATCCTGTCGGGTGTGGATCCGGTCGAGGCTTACGAACGCTATGGCAAGTTCTAGTCTGGCACAGGCGCTGCAACTCGCGCCCACCGACAATATCGCAGTGGCGCTTGCCGATCTGCCTGCCGGAACTTCTATGGAAGTAGGAGGATTTGCGCTGCAGCTCATCGATGCAGTCAAGATGGGTCACAAGTTCGCCTTACGCAGTATCGAACCGGGCGAGCGTATTCTCAAGTACAACTGTCCGATTGGTTTGGCCACTGCCACCATCCTGCCCGGGCAGTATGTGCATACGCACAATGTGCGCAGCACTTACCTGGCCAATACCCAGGCTGTGGCGGAGGGCGCATGAGCACCTTGGCGCCGCTTCGGGGTTATCCGCGCATGGATGGCCGAAAGGGTATCCGCAATGTGATGCTGGTGGTCTATCTGGTGGAGTGTGCGCACCATGTGGCGCGCGAGATTGCGCGTCGCTTCGAGCCGGGCGAGGTGCAGTGCATCGGCTTTGCCGGCTGCTACCCCAATGCCTATGCGCAGGAGATGCTGCAGGCCTTGTGTACCCACCCCAATGTGGGTGGCGCCCTGCTGGTGTCGCTGGGCTGCGAGGGCTTCAACCGGCCGGCCCTGGAGCAGGCGGGGCGCGGCAGTGGCCGTCCCGTGCATAGCCTGGTGATCCAGCAATCTGGAGGCACACGTGCCACCCAGCAAGCAGGGGTGGATTGGCTCGAGCAGACCTTGCCAGAGTTGCGCCAACTCCAAGCCGTGCCCATGGGCTGGAGCGAGCTCAGCGTAGGCACCATCTGTGGTGGATCGGATGCCACCAGTGGCCTGACCGCCAATCCGGCCATGGGGGTGGCCTTCGACCTGCTGGTCGCGCAAGGTGGCACCGCCATCTTTGAGGAGACTGGCGAGCTGATCGGCATGGAAGAGCTGATGGCCGAGCGCGCCCGCACCCCCGAACTGGGGCAGGCTTTGCGCGACAGTGTCGCCAAAGCGGCGCGTTACTACGCCACCATGGGCTACCCCAGCTTTGCGCCCGGCAATGCCGATGGCGGCCTCAGCACCATCGAGGAAAAATCCTTGGGCGCCTATGCCAAGAGTGGTCAGTCACGTATTGATGGCCTGATCAAGCCCGGCACACGCCCGCCCACTGGCGGGCTGTTCCTGCTCGATGTGGTGCCCGATGGCGAAGTGCGTTTCGGCTTTCCAAATATCAACGACAACGCCGAGATCGCTGAACTCATGGCTTGTGGCTGCCAGGTTATTCTGTTTTCCACCGGGCGCGGTTCGGTGGTGGGCTCAGCGATTGCGCCGGTGATCAAGGTCTGCGCCAACCCCGACACCTACCGTCGCATGCGCGAGGACATGGATGTCGATGCAGGCCGCATCCTCGAAGGCCGGGCCACCTTGCCCGAAGTGGGGCAGGAAATTTTTGATTTGATGGGCCAGGTGGGCAGTGGTGCGCTCACTTGCTCGGAAGCCTTGGGACACCAGGAATTCATTCTTACCTACAAGCGGTTCGAGCCGGCCGGCCCGTCCTGCCTGCCGCGCTGAATATCGAACCCAGGAGACTGCCCTTGAAGATCACCGATATCCAGATCCACGTGCTCAAAAGTCCTCTGGCTGAGCCTTTTGCCTTCTCGCAGGGCTGGGTGCGCCAGCGCAGCGCCACCCTGGTGGAAGTGATCACCGATGAGGGCATCAGCGGCTGGGGTGAGGCTTTCGCCCAGGGCCTGGAGCCGCCCGAGATTGCCGCCACGGTGATTGACAAAGCCTTGCGACCCTTGGTTGTGGGTGCCAACCCCTTGGACACCGAGGTGCTGTGGCACCGCATGTACCACATGACGCGTGACTACGGCCGCAAGGGCTCCGTCGTGGCTGGCATCAGTGCCATCGACATGGCGCTGTGGGACATTGCGGGCAAGTTTCATGGCTTGCCGGTGCACCAGCTGCTGGGTGGGGCTTTTCGCTCTCGGGTGCAACCCTATGCCACCGGCTTTTACCGCATTCACGGCCAGGGCGAGGCCGATCGGCTGGCCGAGGAGGCGCTGCGCCACTATGAGGCAGGCTTCACCCTGATGAAGGTCAAGCTCGGCTATGGTGTGGACGATGACATTGCGGTCATGCAGGCCATTGGCCGCGCCATCCAGGGCAAGCCCATTGGGCTGATGATCGACACCAACCATGGCTACGGCCGTGCCGAAGCCCTGCGCCTGGGTCGCGCCCTGTGCGACTACAACCTGCGCTGGTATGAGGAGCCGGTGGTGCCGGAAGATATTCAGGGTTATGTGGAAATGCGCGCCAAGCTGAGCATGCCGATTGCCGGCGGCGAAAACGAGCACTCCCTGTTCGGCTTTCGCGAGCTGCTGGCCGCAGGCGCGCTGGACATAGCTCAGCCCGACCTGGGCTCCTGCGGTGGCATCAGTGCCGCTCGCCACATCGTCGCGCTGGCGCAGGCGCACGGGGTGCTGGTCAACCCGCATGTCTGGGGCTCGGCCATCGCCCAGGCGGCCTCACTGCAGTTCATCGCGGCGCTGCCGGTGGCGCACCATTCGCTGTTTGCCCAGCAACCGGTGCTGGAATACGACCGCTCCTCGCATCCGTTTCGGGAGTTGCTGGTGGCCGAGCCCCTGCGGCTACAGCAAGGCTGGGTCGAGATTCCTGTGCGTCCCGGGCTGGGGGTGGAGGTCAATCGGGATGTGTTGAAAAAATACCGGACCTGAAGCCCATTCAGTCAGACGGGCCGGGCAGATGCATCACAGTGGCCCGCCGTCAATGCGGGTGGTGTCGCCCACAAACTCGATCGGGCAGTACATGCCACCATGAAACTGGGCAGCAATCGGGTCTTCCTTGGGTGAGCTGGCCAGCACCTCGGCGGCATAGTCCTCGGCATTGTCCTGCGGCCGGTAGCCAATGAACTTGACCGGGGTGTTGTCCCAGCGATTGCGCAGGTTGTTGGAGACACCGTAAATCGCGATGAAGTGATAGGCCGGGTGCTCTACACAGCGACTGGCCAGCTGCGCCATGTCGCGGTGGCTGATCCAGGTCAGCAGGTGGCGTGATTCACTGGGCCGGTTGTCGGGGCGAAATGAGCCAATGCGCAGGCAGGCCACAGATAGACCGTACTTGTCGGCATAGAGCCGACCCACCGCTTCACCGAAGACCTTAGACACACCGTAGCGGCCGTCCGGTCGTGTCGCGACATGGGTGTCGATGAAAGTCTCGCGCCGGTGAAAGCCCACTGCGTGGTTGGAGCTGGCAAACACCATGCGCCGCACGCCGGCGCGTCGTGCCGCCTCAAACACGTTGTAGCAGCCCTCAATGTTGAGCGGCAGCACCTTGTCCCAACTGTCCTCTTCAGGCACGCCGGCCAGGTGGATCACGCAGTCAATGCCTTGCATGCTCTGCTCCACCGCTTGTGCATCACGGATGTCGACCTGGAGCACCTCCTCGCCGGCTTGGGCCGGCGCCTGCGGGGCAATATCAGTCAGGCGTAGCAGGGCATAGCGGCCTTTGAGCTGGGCACGCAACAC
>CAXRBE010000100.1:0-5357 GCA_964228805.1 Burkholderiaceae bacterium | reverse complement strand
GGTTTGACCTGGCCAGCGCGCTAGGGCGTAACGACCATGGGTTCAGCGCCCACAATGCCTTTTTCACCGCAGTGGCCCAAGACCCGGTGCTCAGCCGTGTCAAGCTGATTGCCGAGCCCTGGGACATCGGGCTCGGAGGCTACCAACTGAGCGGCTTTCCACGCGGCTGGCTCGAGTGGAACGACCAGTTTCGCGATGCCATGCGTCGCTACTGGGTGCAGGCTGCGGCCACGCCTGAGGCACCAGCGTCCATCACCCGCGGTGAGTTGGCCATGCGCCTGTGCGGATCCTCCGACCTGTACCAGGCCCAGCGCCGAAGGCCGCACAGCTCGGTCAACTATGTGTGCGCCCATGATGGCTTCAATCTGCTCGATCTGGTGAGTTACTCCTTTCGGCATAACCTGGCCAATGGCGAGAACAATCTGGATGGGCACCAACATGAGCACAACTTCAATGCCGGAGAGGAAGGCTCCAGCGCCCGGCCAGAGGTGCAGCAACTGCGCCAACGGCTGCAACGTGCCTTGCTGGCCAGCACCTTACTGGCGCAAGGCACCCCGATGTTGCTGGCCGGCGACGAGTTGGGTCATAGCCAGGGCGGCAACAACAACCCCTATTGCCAGGACAACACCACCACCTGGCTGGATTGGCAAGGGCAGGATAGTGATCTGCTGCGCTTCACCCAGACCGTTTTAAGAATTCGCCGCGAGCTGCGCCCCTTTGCCGATCACTGGTACCACGGAGTGGCCGATGCAAATGGTCTTGCAGACCTGGCCTGGTACCGGGCGGATGGCCATCTTATGGACTTTGGCGATTGGCAGGATATCAATGACTGCTGCCTGGCCTGCCAGATCGGCCAAGCTGGTGGCACCACCTCGACCCTGATGCTGTTGCTCAACGCCGGCGCACAGAGCCAGGATTTCGCCTTGCCCGCAGGCGACTGGGCTGGCGTGCTCGATAGCGCCAGCCTGCACGGGCACAGCAATTGGAGCGGCAGCGGCCAGGCCACATGCCAGGTGTTGGCGCACAGCCTGGTCTTGCTCAAACGGGTGCGCTGATCCGCCCTGGCGCTCATTCGGGCAGTTGCAGGGCCCGCAGATCGCAGCGCCCGCCCAACGCACTGAGTTGGCTCAGCTGCAAGGCGGCTTCGGGGCCCACCCAGTCCCAACTGAAGCGCCAGCTCCAGCAGCCCAGCGCGCCAGGTGTGTTCATGCGGTGCGAACCGTCCAGGCCAAGCACATCCTGAAACGGGCACATGGACCATGCCGCCACTGATAACAGGGCCGCACGCAACAGGGCCTGATGCATAGTGGCGTCATCGCAAGCCAGGTATTGCCTGGCAAATGCCCGTTCGCGTGCGCTGCAGCTGGCCCACCAGCCTCGGGCGGTGTCGTTGTCATGGGTGCCGGTGTAGGCCACGCTATTGGCCTCGAAGTTATGCGGCAAATAGGGATGGGATGCATCGCCGCCAAAGGCGAACTGCAATACCCGCATGCCCGGAAAACCGGTGCAGTCTCGTAGGGCGTGCACTTGATCGGTGATGATGCCCAGGTCTTCAGCAATGATGGGCAGCTCGCCCAGCGCTTTCTTCAGTGCGTCAAACAGCGACTGTCCTGGGCCACTTTGCCAACGCCCCTGCAAGGCAGATGGTGCACCCGCATCGATCTCCCAATAATCGACAAAGCCCCGAAAATGGTCGATCCGAACAATATCGCTGAGGGCATATTGCCTGCGCAACCGTGCCACCCACCATCGGTACTCGTCTTCGCGCATGGCTGACCAGTTGTACAGAGGATTGCCCCAGAGTTGACCCGCTTGCGAAAAAAAGTCAGGCGGTACACCCGCCACCACCCTTGGTTGCCCTCGTGCATCCAGTTCAAAGAGATGGGCATTGGCCCAACAGTCTGCGCTGTGATGGGCCACAAAAATCGGCAAATCTCCCACCAGCAGCACTTGCTTGCTGTGCGCATAGGCTTTCAGGGCCTGCCACTGCAGATCGAACTGCCATTGGACAAAGCTCCAGAATTCCAGCTCGTCGCCGTGTGCCGCCAGTGCCGATTGCAGGGCTGCAGGCTCGCGTCGGGCCAGGGCAGGTGGCCAATGGGTCCAGTCCCCAGAACTATGGGCCTGATCAAGCGCCATGAACAGGACATAGTCCTGCAGCCACCAGGCCTGCGCCTCACGCCAGGCTTGCAAGGCTGGGTGGGGCCGGCCGGCCGTGGCCTGCTGGAATCCGTCAAAAGCTCTGCGCAATCGCTGCATCCGCCAGGGGACCACACGCGCAAAGTCCACCCGCAAGGGATCAAAATCCTGACGCAGTTCAGCTGCATCGAGCCAGCCTTGCTCGACCAGCGGTTCCAGCGCCACCAACAGGGGGTTGCCCGCCATCGCCGACTGGCTCATATAGGGTGAGTTGCCAGGTCCGATAGGCCCCAAAGGCAGGGTTTGCCAAAGGGTCTGGCCGGCAGTATGCAACCAGTCCACGAAGTAATAAGCATTGGGGCCCAGGTCGCCGCTGCCATGAGGACCCGGCAGCGAGGTGGGGTGCAAGACCACGCCGGCACGACGCTGCCGTAATACTTCGGCACTCATTTGGTCAAGAGACCTCTGTACAAATCCATGTATTGGGAGGCGGCGGCCTCCCAGCCCAGCGACTGACGCATGGCGCCGGACCGCACCGCACGCCACTGTGCACTGCGTTTGTAGAGCGCAAAGGCGCGCTCGATGGCACGTCGCAGCGCATTGACCTGAAACGGGTGAAACACGAATCCATTGGCCCGTCCGCTGTCCAGGTTCTCCAGCGAGCAGTCCTCCACGGTGTCGGCCAGGCCACCGACCCGATGCACCAAGGGCAGGCTGCCGTACTTCAGGCCATACATCTGGGTCAGCCCGCAAGGTTCAAAGCGAGAGGGCACCAGGGTCACATCCGTACCGGCAAAGACCTGATGCGCCAGGTCTTCGTCATAGCCCACATGCACCGCCACCGCGCCGGGGTGATCGATGGCCAGTTGCCGCCAAGCTTGCTCCAAAGCTGGTTCACCCGAGCCCAGCACAACCAGCTGTCCGCCCCAGGCCAACAAATCATCAACCGCGGACAACACCAGCTGCAGGCCTTTTTGTTCGGTCAATCGGCTGACAATGCCAAACAGCAAGGCATTGGGCTGCACTGCAAGCCCCATGCGCTCCTGCAAGGCAGCTTTGCAGCGGGTTTTGCCCTGGGGACGCTCAGCGTGGTAGGTGGCCACGATGGCAGGATCTTGAGCCGGGTCCCAGACTGTCTCATCCACCCCATTGAGGATGCCAGTCAGGCAGGCCGAGCGTTCGCGCAGCAAGCCATCCAATCCACAGCCCTGCTCGGGCGTCTGGATTTCATGCGCATAACTGGGGCTGACGGTGGTCAGATGATCGGCATAAAAGAGACCTGCCTTCATGAAAGACATCTGGTCGTGGAACTCCAGCCCCTGGATGGCAAATGCCTTGGCCGGCAGGCCCAGCTCCACAAATTGCGCACGAGTAAACAGCCCTTGGTACGCCAGGTTGTGGATGGTGTAAACCTGTACTGGCGCTGCGCCAGCAGCACCCGCAAACGATGCATAAGCCGGGGTAAGCGCTGCGTGCCAATCGTGGCTGTGCACGATGTTGGGCTGCCAGGTTTTATCCAGGCCATGGCTCAGTTTTGCTCCCACCCAGCCCAGCAGGGCAAAACGACGGTGGTTGTCAGCGTGGGCGCGCCGCTTGGCATCTTCGTAGGGGGAACCATCACGCAGGTAGTAGTGGGGGGCATCCAGCACATAGGCAGGCAAGCCCGAACTGCGCAGGCGACCAAAACGAAGGTGGCTTGTCGATCCCCAGGGTGACACCACATCTGCCACAAGCACCGCATGCTCCAAGTCGGCCAAGACAGGTGCAAACCCAGGCAGGAGCACGCGCACATCGGCTCCTGCCTGCTGCAAGGCAACCGGCAATGCGCCCGCCACATCAGCCAGCCCCCCTGTTTTGAGCAGGGGAAACATTTCAGCGCTGACCTGTAAAACAGCAGGCTTCACGGACATGGGCTAATGAGCCAGTCGGGCCAGCATGGGCCGGGTGATCAGCACCACACCACCGGCGGTGCGCTCAAAGCGTTCCTGGTCGGCTTGTGCGTCTTCGCCAACTACCAGGCCTTCAGGAATGACACATCCACGGTCAATCACAACCCTGCGCAGGCGGCAGTTGGGTTTGACAGTGACATTGGGCAGGATCACCGCTTCCTCGATTCGGCAGAAAGAGTCGACGCGCACCTCGGAAAACAGCACCGCGTAAGCCACATGCGAGCCATTCACCACGCAGCCTCCTGAAATCAGGGTGTTCACCACAGTCCCGTGCTGGCCATTTTGATCGGGTACAAACTTAGCGGGCGGCAACTGGCGCTGGGATGTCCAGATTGGCCAGTTGGTATCGTATATGTCCAGTTCTGGCACGGTGGATGCCAGATCTAGGTTTGCTTCCCAGAAGGCATCGATGGTGCCCACGTCGCGCCAATAAGGCGCAGTGTCTGGCCGAGTGGACACACAGGACATGTCAAAGGGATGGGCCCAGGCCCGCCCCTGTGCCACCGCCATAGGTATGACATTTTTTCCAAAGTCGTGCTCGGAATTCGGGTTGGCCAAGTCGGATTCGAGCAGTTTGTAGAGGTAGTCCGCGTCGAACACATAAATACCCATGCTGGCCAACGAACGGTCATCCTGCCCCGGAATGGCGGGTGGATTCGAGGGTTTTTCGACAAAAGAAACCACACGCCGCTGCTCATCGATGGCCATCACGCCAAAAGCACAGGCCTCCTGGCGCGGCACGCTGATGCAGCCCACAGTGCAGCCAGCACCCTGGATCACATGGTCTTTCACCATGATGGAGTAATCCATCTTGTAGACATGGTCACCGGCCAGGATCACAACGTACTGTGGCTTGCTCGATCGAATGATGTCCAGGTTCTGGAATATCGCATCGGCGGTGCCGCGGTACCAATGTTCTTCGCCGACCCGTTGCTGTGCGGGCAGCAAATCAATCATCTCATTGAGCTCAGCGCGCAAAAAACTCCAGCCGCGCTGCATATGTCGCATGAGGGAATGTGATTTGTACTGCGTCACCACAGCCATTCGTCGTATGCCTGAATTCAGGCAATTGGACAAGGCAAAATCAATGATCCTGAATTTGCCACCGAAATACACAGCCGGCTTGGCGCGGTTGTCAGTCAGTTGCTTGAGCCGCGACCCCCTGCCCCCAGCCAGCACCAGGGCAACGGTGTGTCGAATCAACTGATGCGTGCCAGGTACTTTTTTTTCAACAACTTCAGACATCGCACCTCCTGATGGCTGGGTAGA
>CAXRBE010000099.1:0-2511 GCA_964228805.1 Burkholderiaceae bacterium | reverse complement strand
CAACGGGGTGTATGCCGACGACCGCGTGATGAAGCGCGTGGGCGGCCGCCTGCAGGGAGAAACCTTCTGGTGCCATGTGACCGGCCGCGCGCTCAACCGCGATGCGCCGCACGAGGCTGGCATCTGGACCTTTGAAGACCTATCGGCCCGCAAACCCGTCAAGGCCGAACTCACCGCACGCGAGCGCGAGGTGGCGGCGCACCTGATGGACGGACTGACCAGCAAGGAGATTGGCCGAGCTCTGGGCATCAGCCACCGCACGGTCGAGATCTACCGCGTCAAGCTCATGCGCAAGTACCAGGCCGGCAGTGCGGCCGACCTGATCCAGAAACTGGTGCGCGGCTGAGTCCGCTCAGGCTTTGGGCTCGACCACTTCGGTGACGCAGCGGAAGGCGTCGATCGCCGTCGGGAAGCCGCAATACACCGTGGCGTGCAGCATCACCTCTCGCAGTTCCTCAGGGGTCACCCCATTGTTGAGCGCACCGCGCACATGGGCCTTGAGCTCGTGCTGCTTGCCCTGCGCTGCCAGCATGGCCACCGTGATCAGGCTGCGGGTGCGCAGGTCCAGTCCTGGTCGCTGCCAGACATTGCCCCAGGCATTGCGGGTGATGAACTCCTGCATCGGCAGGGTGTAGTCGCTGGCACCGGCCAGGGCCCGGTCCACGTATTCAGCGCCCATGACCTGGTTGCGTGTAGCCAGGCCCGCCTGCAAGGCGGCGTCCTGGGGAAGGTCTTTCTGTGTTTTCGACATGACAGGCTCCTGCAATGAGCCCTGAGCATAATGGTTCGGACAAGGAGACCTGCATGAGCACCCGCTATCCCCACCCCGAAATCAAAGACCTGCCTGAAGACCTGCGCGCCAAGATCCTGGAGGTGCAGGAAAAAGCCGGTTTCGTGCCCAATGTGTTTCTGGCGCTGGCCCGCCGGCCGGCCGAGTGGCGCGCCTTTTTTGCCTACCACGACGCCCTGATGGTGCCCGAGAGCGTGGGCCGCACCAGCAACCTGACCAAGGGCGACCGCGAGATGATCGTCACCGCCACCAGCGCGGCCAACCAATGCCTGTACTGCGTGGTGGCCCATGGCGCGATCCTGCGCATTTACGAAAAGAAACCGCTGGTGGCCGACCAGGTGACCGTCAACTACCGCAAGGCCGACATCACACCCCGCCAGCGCGCCATGCTCGACTTTGCGATGAAAGTCTGCACCGCCTCCAATCAGGTCGAGGATGCCGACTTCGCCGCTTTGCACGCCCACGGTTTCGACGACGAGGACATCTGGGACATCACCGCCATCACCGCCTTCTTCGGCCTGTCCAACCGCATGGCCAGCGTGACCGGCATGATGCCCAACCCCGAGTTCTATCTGATGGGTCGGGTGCCGAAGACCAAAGGCTGAAGCTCAATTGCGAGGCCGTGCGCTGGCGTCTTGACCGATCAAGGCCCAGACCAGTTCCAGCAGTGCGTCCTCGAGCGCGGGGCTCTGCAACAGCGGCGATTTTTCCAGACTGGCACTGCGCAAGGTCCCGATGACCGAACGGGTGAGGACAAACAGCTGCGCTGTGCCCAGTGGGCGCATCTGGGGGTGGTCAAAGCGCTCAAGAAACAGGGCCAGCCGGTCTGAAACCTGTCGGACGGCACTGGCCGTCTCCTGAGGTTCCTCCTGCGCCCAGGCCAGACGCACCAGACTTCGTGTCCAGCTGTGCCCCCCCGCAAAGCCCTGAATGAGGATGCGCAGAATGCGGCGAATGGATCCCCGTGGGTCCGTCATTTGCTCCAACGGGTCTTGTTCCATTTCGTTGAGACAACGTTCGAGCTCCTGCAGCACCAAATCGCGGCCACGCGTGGCCATGGCTTGCACCAGCACCTCCTTGCTGGGGAAATACTGGTAGAGCGTTCCGATCGAAAACCCGGCGGCTGCAGCCACCCGGTTTGTGCTCAGACCGCCCTCGCCTTCTTTGTCCAGAATCTGAGCAGCGGCCTTGAACAAGGTCTGTATGGTCTGTTGCGCGCGTGCCTGGGTCGGCTGACGGCGCAGATTTCCATTGGGCTTGAGGGATATGGCGGTTTTGCGAGCGGGCATGTCACTGGTCGAAAAAATCTGAGCAACAAGCGAGTGGACGGCCTGTCTAAAACCTGAATAATGCTCACTTTCTAGATTCACCGCAATGCCCGTCTCCATGTCCACCAGCACCAACACATCCAGCCACACCCTCACGGTTCGCCGACTGGGGGTCGATCTGTCTCGGGGTTTTTCGCGTCACTGGAACGGCGGCGATGCGTTTCGGACAGCGTTTTGCAATGCCCTGTCGATGAGTTTTCCGGTGGGCGAGCAGTTTTTCATCGACTCGGTCCGCGAAGGCGCCAAACACTAGGGTGACAGCGCTGAGCACCAAGCACTGCGCGAGACCGTCCGGGGCTTCATCGGGCAGGAGGCCACGCACCGCCATCTGCACGGGCTCTACAACGCCCATCTGGAAAAACAGGGTCTCATCAACCACTGGGGACCGCGGGC
>CAXRBE010000098.1:0-29614 GCA_964228805.1 Burkholderiaceae bacterium | reverse complement strand
TTTGATGTCACGCTCGATTGCGAGGATGGAGCGCCCGTAGGAGGCGAACGCGACCATGCACAGCTGGTCGTGGCCCTTGCTAGAGAGGCGCATCAGAATGCGCGCCAACTCGCTTTGCCGATGGCCCCCCGTGTGGCAGTGCGCGTGCACCCGGTTGATCACCCGAGCTTTGATGAGGATGTGGACACCATCGTCGGGGGTGCCGCCAATGAATTGTGTCATCTGATGATTCCCAAGGTCGAATCGGTGGCTGATGTCGAGCGCGCTGTGTTGGCTGTGGACGCCGCGGCTGACCTGGCCGGCCGTTCGCACCCCCTGGCCTTGCAAGTCTTGCTTGAGTCACCAGCGGCGATCCATCGGGCCTTTGATATTGCGGCCCATGCACGGGTGCAGTCGATCAGCTTTGGCCTCATGGATTTTGTGTCGGCCCATGGCGGCGCCATTCCTGAAAGCGCCATGAGTTCGCGCCTGGATGCTGCCGAGCCCGGCCAGTTCAGCCATCCGCATGTCATTCGCGCCAAGCTGGAAATCGCGGCGGCCTGCCATGCCCATGGCAAGGTGCCATCGCATTGTGTGGTCACAGAATTCAGTGATGTGCAGGCAATTCAGCACGCGGCCCGCAAGGCAGCCCGTGAATTTGGATTCACCCGCATGTGGAGCATCCATCCCAACCAGATCCGGCCTATTCTGGAAGCACTGGCTCCCAGCGCGCAGGATATTGAACGCGCCGCCCGCTTGACCGAGGCAGCCATTGCCGCACAATGGGCGCCAGTGAGCTTTGAGGGGCAGTTGCATGACCGTGCCAGCTATCGCTATTTTTGGCAGGTGCTGGAGCGTGCACACCAGACGGGCAGGGCGCTGCCTGATGCCATGAAGGCACTTTTCTGATCAGGCGTTTAACCGGGAAACTTGCCATGAAAACATTGCTTGCCTCGGTTTTTTTGCTACTGTTTACTGTCAATTCCCTGGTTATGGCTGAGCCCAAGGCGTCGCCCAAGAAACCGTCCAAAGCAGTCCGCAAGCCGGTGGCGCGAGCCCCGGTGGCACCGGTCCAGGTGCAGCCGCCCTCACTCCCGCTCAGGCCCTTGGGTGAGGCTGAGCTCAATGAGGCCAAGCGTGTGTTTGTGGGGTATTTGCCGTGCGAAATGGGGGCTTCGGTCACCATCGAAAAATCACCCCATGAAGCGGGCTATTTCCAACTGCGCTTTGGCAAACAGGTCTATCACATGGCCCCGGTGCTCACAACCACCGGAGCCATCCGGCTCGAAGATCACCACGGCCACACCACCTGGCTGCAGCTCGCCAACAAATCCATGCTGGTGAGTGACAAGCTGGGACGTCGTCTGGTGGATGCCTGCATGAACCCCGAACAGATTCAGTTTGTTGAGGAAACAAAGATACGACCCCTGGTTTCGGTCTTGGATGAGGTGGCATCGTCCGATGGCGTTAGCGTCCAAAAGTAAGCTGAATTTCAACTGTATTCAAGAAGGAGCCCTTATGTTGCAAGCCTATCGCGCCCATGTCGCTGAACGCGCCGCCCTTGGCATTCCCCCCCTGCCATTGACTGCCAAGCAGACTGCCGAACTGATTGAATTGCTGAAAAATCCCCCAGCAGGCGAACAGGAGTCATTAGTCGAGCTGATCAGCTATCGTGTGCCGGCCGGGGTGGATGATGCGGCCAAAGTCAAGGCCAGCTACCTCGCGGCGGTGGCGCATGGAACCGAGACGTGCGCACTGATTTCCCGCCAGAAAGCCACTGAGTTGCTGGGAACCATGCTGGGCGGTTACAACCTGGCTCCACTGATTGACTTGCTTGACGATGCTGAGGTCGGCGGGGTTGCTGCCAATGGCCTGAAAACCACCCTGCTGATGTTTGACCAATTTCACGATGTGCAGGAAAAGGCCGAAAAGGGGAATCGTAATGCGCAGGCAGTGCTCAAAAGCTGGGCCGACGCCGAGTGGTTTACCAGCCGTCCGGAATTGCCGAAAAGCATGCAGATCACCGTGTTCAAGGTGCCTGGTGAAACCAACACCGACGATCTGTCGCCCGCACCAGATGCCTGGAGCCGGCCCGATATTCCTCTGCATGCGCTGGCCATGCTGAAAAACAAACGGGAGGGGGCTCCATTTCAGCCTGAGGAGGATGGCAAACGTGGCCCAATCAAGTTCATCACCGAGCTGGCCGCCAAGGGAAATCTGGTGGCGTATGTGGGCGATGTGGTCGGCACCGGGTCCTCGCGCAAGTCAGCCACCAACAGCGTACTTTGGTTCACTGGGCAGGATATTCCCTTCGTACCGAACAAGCGTTTTGGTGGGGTCTGTTTGGGCAGCAAGATTGCCCCGATTTTCTACAACACAATGGAAGATGCGGGCGCTTTGCCGATTGAACTGGATGTCAGCCAGATGAATATGGGCGATGTGATCGAGCTGCGACCCTATGAGGGCAAGGCGCTGAAGGACGGCAAGGTGATTGCCGAATTCACAGTCCGCAGCGAAGTTCTTTTTGACGAGGTGCGTGCCGGCGGACGCATTCCCCTGATCATCGGACGGGGCCTGACTGCCAAGGCACGCGAGGCACTGGGTCTGCCGCCTTCCGAATTGTTTCGCTTGCCCAAGAACCCGACTGCCCAGGTCAAGGGATTCACACTGGCGCAAAAAATGGTGGGCCGTGCCTGTGGCCTGCCAGAGGGCCAGGGGGTTTTACCAGGGACGTATTGCGAGCCGCGCATGGCGTCGGTTGGATCTCAGGACACCACCGGCACCATGACCCGTGATGAGCTCAAAGATCTGGCCTGCCTTGGATTCAGCGCTGATCTGGTGATGCAGTCCTTCTGCCATACCGCGGCCTATCCGAAGCCGGTGGATGTAAAAATGCACCATGAACTGCCCCAGTTCATGAGCAACCGGGGTGGAATCTCCTTGCGGCCGGGCGATGGAATCATCCATTCTTGGCTCAACCGCATGCTGCTGCCAGATACCGTTGGTACCGGTGGCGACAGCCACACCCGATTCCCGATCGGCATATCCTTTCCTGCTGGCTCCGGACTGGTGGCGTTTGCAGCCGCCACCGGCGTCATGCCCCTGGATATGCCCGAATCGGTGTTGGTGCGCTTCAAAGGGACCATGCAGCCGGGCGTGACTTTGCGCGACCTGGTGCATGCGATTCCTCTTTACGCGATCAAACAGGGGCTGCTGACTGTTGAAAAGAAGGGCAAGAAAAATGTCTTCTCTGGGCGTATCCTTGAGATTGAGGGCTTGCCTAATCTGAAGATCGAACAGGCATTCGAACTGGCTGATGCCTCGGCCGAACGCTCTGCCGCCGGTTGCACTGTGGCCCTCAACAAGGAGCCGGTGATTGAGTACCTCAACAGCAACATTGTGCTGCTGAAGAACCTGATCGCCAACGGCTATCAGGATGTGCGCACCATTGCGCGTCGGATCAAAGCAATGCAAGCCTGGCTGGCCAAACCCGAACTCCTGAAGGCAGACAAGAATGCTGAGTACGCCGCAGTTGTCGAGATCGACCTCAACGAGATTACCGAGCCCATAGTTTGCTGTCCGAACGATCCTGATGATGCAAAAACCCTGTCAGATGTGGCTGGGGCCACTATTGATGAGGTGTTCATCGGTTCCTGCATGACCAATATCGGCCACTTCCGTGCCGCCTCCAAATTGCTCGAGGGCAAGCGTGACATCCCGGTCAAGCTATGGCTGGCTCCACCGACCAAGATGGACCAGCAACAATTGTCTGAAGAGGGTCACTACGGTGTATTCGGTCAGGCTGGAGCCCGCATGGAGATGCCAGGATGTTCCCTGTGCATGGGCAACCAGGCGCAGGTGAAGGAGGGCGCAACCGTCATGTCCACCAGCACACGCAATTTCCCCAACCGCCTGGGCAAGAACACCAATGTCTATCTGGGCTCGGCCGAACTGGCCGCCATCTGTTCCAAGCTGGGTCGTATCCCCACGCGCGAAGAGTACCTGGCCGACATTGGTGTCCTCAACGCCAATGGTGACAAGATTTACAGGTACATGAACTTTGACCAGATTGAGCAATACCAGGATACAGCGCGTGAGGTCGCCGTCTGAGGCATTGCGGCTACAGGCAGACGCGCCATTGATAGCCATGTTGAAGAGAGTGTTGCGGCAGAGGAGGTTTCGGGCGTGAACTGGCTGCAACCGCCATGGGCGTTTGCGTTGACGGTGCTGCTCCTGCTGGGCAGCAATGTGTTCATGACCCTGGCCTGGTATGGGCACCTGAAAAATCTGTCTTCATCGCCCTGGTATGTGGCAGCCCTGATCAGTTGGGACATCGCCTTGTTTGAATATCTGCTTCAAGTCCCAGCCAACAGGATCGGAAACACCCAGGCTGGGCTCAGCGTTTCCCAGCTCAAGATCGTGCAAGAAGTGGTCACCCTCACGGTTTTTGTGCCGTTTGCCATGCTGTATCTCAAGGAGCCCTTCAAGCTGGATTACATCTGGGCGGCTCTTTGCCTCATCGGTGCTGTCTATTTCATTTTTCGCAGCGTCTGAGGTAGAAATCACTCGGTTACACTTCTTCACGTCGTGAACCAGGTGGATTCCAGGTCGGAATCCACTTTCTAGGAGATGCCCATGCTGTTTGCCAAACTGATGCCGCGCGATGGCAATTTTTTCGAGATGTTCAACCAGCATGCTGACCGGATTGTCGAGGCGGCCCGTGCCTTTTCCCTGCTGGTCGAGCACTATGCCGACCCGACCCTGCGTGAACAATACAACCGTGATGTGGACAACGCTGAACGCGCGGCTGACCGGGTGACCCACGACGTCAATCGCTCACTTCACAAAACATTCATCACGCCCATCGACCGGGAGCAAATCCACAGTCTGATCAACAACATGGACGATGTGGCTGATTTGCTGCAGGACTCGGCTGAAACCATGGCTCTCTACGATGTGCACCATATGACTGAGGAAATCACCCGGCTGACCGACCTCAGCGTCAAATGCTGTGAGCGTGTCAAAGACGCCGTTTACATGCTGGGTAACATCGCCGACCCCAGAACTGCTGAGGCTGCCCTGAAGACCTGTGAGGAGATTGATCGCCTGGAGTCCGACGCCGACCGTGTTATGCGAAACGCGATGAGCAAACTGTTTCGTGAAGAGCCCGATGTACGCGAGGTGATCAAGCTCAAGGCCATCTACGAATTGCTCGAGACGGTGACAGACAAGTGTGAAGACGTGGCCAACCAGATCGAGGGCATTGTCCTCGAGAACTCCTGAAAGTCGGGTGACATGGAGACCATGCAAAGCGCCCTCTGGGTGGTGATCATGCTGGTTTTTCTGGCTTTGGCCTTCGATTTCATGAATGGCTTTCATGATGCGGCCAATTCGATCGCCACAGTTGTATCCACCGGGGTCCTACGGCCCGGCCAGGCGGTCTTGTTTGCGGCTTTCTTCAATATGGTCGCCATTTTTGTGTTTCATTTGAGCGTGGCTGCGACAGTCGGTAAGGGAATCGTCCAACCTGGCGTGGTTGATACCCATGTGGTGTTTGGAGCGCTGGTGGGTGCCATCAGTTGGAATGTCATCACCTGGTATTACGGCATCCCCAGCAGTTCATCGCATGCCCTCATCGGCGGCATTGTCGGAGCGGTCATCGGCAAGGCGGGTACTGACGCGCTTTTGTCAGCCGGCATTCTCAAGACGGTTGTTTTTATCTTCATTTCCCCTGCGCTGGGCTTTCTTCTGGGCTCCCTCATGATGCTGGTGGTGGCCTGGACATTTCGCCGCGCCTCGCCCTCCCGCGTGGATGGCTGGTTCCGGCGTCTGCAACTGGTATCGGCTGGTGCCTACAGCCTGGGCCATGGCGGCAATGATGCGCAAAAGACCATCGGCATTATCTGGATGCTGCTGGTTGCCACGGGTTACGTGGCATCAACTGATTCTGCCCCCCCTTACTGGGTGGTGGTGAGCTGTTACCTGGCCATTGGTCTGGGCACGATGTTTGGCGGCTGGCGCATTGTCAAAACCATGGGTCAGAAAATCACCAAGCTCAAACCGGTTGGAGGCTTCTGTGCTGAGACGGGTGGCGCCATGACGCTTTTTCTGGCCACTCTGCTGGGCATCCCGGTGTCCACCACACACACGATTACCGGCGCCATCGTGGGCGTCGGATCGGCTCAACGTGCCAGTGCAGTGCGTTGGGGGGTGGCAGGTAATATCGTCTGGGCCTGGATTTTCACAATCCCAGCCAGTGCTTTCGTGGCCATCGTGGCCTACTGGGTCAGCCTGAAGCTGTTTTGATCGACCAGACCAAAGGCCTTTGTTTGGGCACACGACGACGGGTAGGCCTGACCCTAGTCTGCTACTGACTGATTTGCCGAGCCGCCTCAACCTGGTACTCAAAATATCGCTGAAAGCTGTAGGCGATGCTTGCAATCAGCACTGCCGCCCCTACCAATAGCGAGATTGCCACCGCACCGATCGTCAGCCAGCCGGTGCGGCCAGCGGATGCGTCCAGCGGGTCTGCGGGGTTGAAGCTGGCATTCCAGCGCTCTGCGGTCATGAGGCCATAGACAATCGCATTCAGGGCACAGCCGGCAAAAATGAATCCGAGCATGGGCAGCGCAAGCCAGGCCCAGGGCTCATCTGGGCCGTTTCGCAGCATGTCCTGTATGCCATACAGACCCAGCAATGTCGGTGCAGGCAAAAGCCAACCCATTAGGTCGCCCAAACCAAAAAGGTAGAAGCGGTGCAGACCCAGGGGACCGGCAAGCAGGGCCAGCCAGACGGCGAGTGTTTTGTTTTTCATGAACTCAAACCTCAGTTGAGATGGGCGGTGCACTATTGCCCCAGCCCAGATTTTTTTCCATCAGCACAGTGTCTAGCCAGCGATCAAATTTCCAGCCGGTGGCCGCCAGGGTGCCTGCATGGGCAAAGCCACAGGACAGATGCAGCCCGATCGAACTGGTATTGGCGGAATCTCCGATGACAGCAATCATTTTGCGCATGCCTGCCCGCTCCGCCCGGGTGAGAAGCTCGGTCAACAAGGCCCGGCCCAAACCACGACCCTGCACTTCAGGGGCCAGATAGATGGAACTCTCAGCAGCAAAGCGGTAGGCCGGCCGGGGCCGAAACCAATTGCAGTAGGCATAACCCAGCACCTGGACAGAATCCTCGATCACCAGCCAGGGCAGGCCTCGGCCGAGCACCTCGGCGCGGCGCGCCAGCATGTCTTGCAGGCTCGGGGGCTCGATTTCAAAGCTGCCAGAGCCGTGTCGCACATGGTGGGCATAGATGGCTGTCACTTCAGCCATATCGTTCTCATTGCTGGGGCGTATCGTGGGCATACCGTCAAAAAAGCTATAATTGTGGGTTAATCCAGTGTGTCGCTGGCCGGGTGGTCAAGTCGCGTGTCTCAGGCACTGGATGGTTTTCATTATTGGCTGGGGCACCCCCTAGCATCAAAGGATAAATCATGGTCGTTATTCGACTTGCACGCGGAGGCGCCAAGGCCCGCCCGTTTTTTAACATTGTCGTCGCTGACAAGCGTACCCGTCGCGATGGGCGCTTCATAGAGCGTATTGGTTTTTACAACCCCATTGCCGCCAATGGTGAGGAGGGTCTGCGCATCGCCCAGGATCGTATGAGTTACTGGAAGAGTGTAGGCGCCCAGGCCTCGGACACGGTTGAGCGCCTGCTCAAACAGGCTGCTGCTAAAACGGCATAAAGCCGTGATCGCAGGCCTCGAACCTGCCGAACTGCCAGCGGACGCCATTGAGGTCGGACGTATTCTCGATGCCTGGGGCATCAAGGGCTGGTTCAAAGTCTTACCCTACAGCGCCTCACCAGAGGCGCTGTTTTCTTCCAAGCGCTGGTATGTATTGCCTGCAGAAAGAGGGGCCAAGCTTTTTTCGGGCGTCGGGCTGCTGCGAATTCAGCAGGCCAAAGAACACGCTGACGGGCTGGTTGCCAGTGCTCATGATATTTCCGATCGGTCTGCGGCCGAGGCCTTGCGTGGGGCGCGAATATTCATTGCCCGCTCCAGCTTTCCCACCCCAGCCAAGGATGAATACTATTGGGCTGATTTGATTGGGCTGAATGTTGTCAATCGACAGGGCCTGGTTCTTGGCATGGTCAAGGAACTGCTTTCAAGTGGCCCACAGACCGTACTGGTGCTGGCGCATGAAGACCAGGGCAAGCCGGCCGAGCGGTTGATTCCTTTTGTCTCGGCCTATGTGGATGATGTGGATCTGCCCGCTGGCAGGATCACTGTCGATTGGCAGCCTGATTACTGAGGAATGGTCTGGTCATGCGTTTTGACATCATCACCCTATTTCCCGAACTGTTCGAGACCTGGCTGAGCAAGGGGATCACCCGGCGCGCCTACCAGTCCAATCAGGTTGAGGTGCAACTGCACAACCCACGTGATCACGCTGAAGGTAACTACCGCCGTGTGGACGATCGACCTTTCGGCGGAGGGCCAGGCATGGTGATGATGGCCGAACCCCTGGCCCGTTGCCTGGATCAGGTTCAGCAACGGCGCTCCAAACCTGGCCCTGTGATCCTGTTTTCCCCTGCGGGCAGACGCTTGGAACAGGCTCAGGTGAAGCACTGGGCACACAGCGAGGGCGCCGTCCTGATTTGTGGCCGTTACGAGGGCGTTGATCAACGCTTTATCGACGCAGCTGTGGACGAACAAATCAGCTTGGGTGATTTTGTGATGTCTGGAGGTGAAATTGCCGCCCTGGCACTGTTGGATGCGGTGGCCAGGCTGCAGCCCGGCGTGTTGGGCGATGCTGACAGTCATGCCCAGGACAGCTTCAGTGCCGATCTCGACGGCTTGCTAGATTGTCCCCATTTCACCCGCCCAGAGACCTGGGCCGGCGTCGAAGCCCCCGCTGAGCTGCTCTCCGGTAACCATGCGCTGATTGAACGTTGGCGTCGCCAGCAGCGCCTGGCGCTGACCTTTCGACTGCGGCCAGAGTTGATTGCCAAAGCCAGGCTGGATGGCCGGCTCAGCCAGCAGGACGAACTTTTTCTTGCCACTGTCGGCTAAATCGCCAAGGTGTGCTGGCTGCTATAATCATCGGTTTTGATCCTCTGTCCGGCCGTCTGGCGGCTTCAAGACCAGGCTGTGCGCACCAATCCCGGTGCTGGCGCGAACATGATCACAAGAGGAAATCATGAACCTGATCCAGACCCTCGAGCAAGAGGAAATTGCCCGTTTGGGCAAAAACATCCCTGAATTTTCACCTGGTGACACCGTGATCGTGAGTGTCAATGTGGTGGAGGGCAGTCGCAAGCGTGTCCAGGCCTATGAAGGAGTGGTCATTGCCAAGCGCAACCGCGGCCTCAATAGTGGCTTTACCGTACGCAAGATTTCCAGCGGCGAGGGTGTTGAGCGTACATTCCAGACCTACAGTCCGCTGATCGCCAGCATTGAGGTCAAGCGTCGCGGTGATGTGCGCCGGGCCAAGCTGTATTACCTGCGTGAGCGCTCTGGCAAATCTGCCCGCATCAAGGAAAAGCTGGTTAGCAGGGCCGACGCGGCTACTGAGTAAAACCACCAGTTCCAGCGTCAGCGCACTAACCGCCTCCAGCTTTTGCTTGTGGCGGTTTTTTTATCCGCATGAAAACTTCGCCCAAGCCCTTCACCTCCTTGTCACAGATTCCCGGGTTTGACCCGCGCCAGGCGCCTGTGCTTGGGGTGGATTCGCACCTGCCTGCGCCAAGTCCAGATCAGCTGCAACCCGAGGCCTTGCGTCAAAGGTTTGTCAAGCCACCGTTGTGGCAACCCGAACTTCGGGCCGAACCGATCCTGACTGAGCGTGCGCCACGGGCAGCTGCTGTATTGGTGCCCATCGTCACACACCAAGCCCGTCCGACCGTGCTGCTGACCCAGCGCACCAGCCATCTGAGCAACCATTCGGGGCAGGTGGCCTTTCCTGGCGGCAAGGTCGACCCAGAGGACATCGATGCAGTGGCCGCCGCCCTGCGCGAAGCCGAAGAGGAGGTGGGCCTGGCGCGCGATTTTGTCCAGGTTCTGGGCACGCTTCCGGTCTACACCACGGGCTCAGCCTTTATGGTCTCACCAGTGGTGGGTCTGGTGCGACCAGGTTTTTCGCTATCGCCCAACCCAGGGGAGGTGGCCAAGGTATTTGAGGTTCCCCTGGACTTTCTGATGAACCCTGCAAACCATCGCCGACACTGCATTGAGTTGGGTGAGCTGCGGCGAGACTGGTTTTCCATGCCCTACCAGGACGGGGATGAGGAGCGCTTCATTTGGGGTGCCACCGCCGGTCTGCTACGCAACCTCTACCGCTTTCTCACCGCTTGAGGGCGAGGATATGATTGGCCGATGAGTTTTTTTTCTGTATTGCTCGCCCTCCTGATTGAACAGGCTCGTCCTCTGAGCGCCAACAATCCAGTCAATATTGCCATGCGGAATTGGGTCCGCTGGCTGATGCATAGCCTGGACGCTGGCCGCCTTCTCCATGGATGGTTGTCCTGGAGTTTGACTGTCCTTGGCCCGGCCCTGGCGGCACTGGGGGTTTACTGGATGCTGCAAGTCTGGCTTGGTTGGCCGGCAGCAGTACTGTGGAACATCCTGATCCTCTATCTCACCCTGGGGTTTCGGCAGTTCAGCCATTTTTTCACCGATATCCGGGCTGCTCTTGAAGCAGGTGAGGACAACAAGGCGCGCGAGTTGCTGGCGCAGTGGTTGGGCACCGATGTTCGGGATTTGCCCAGGCGGGAGATCATCCGTCAGCTGATTGAAAATTCGGTGCTGGCCGCCCACCACCATGTGTTTGGCGTGCTGGCCTGGTTTTCTGTGCTGGCTGGCTTGGGGCTGGGTCCGATGGGAGCGGTGCTCTACCGGATGGCCGAGTATGTGTCCCGCGCCAGCCGGATTAGCACCCATCAGGACGGTCAGCCGATGAGCGAGGCGGTGCGCCAAAGCGCGCTCAAGGCCTGGCATCTGGTGAACTGGCTGCCTGCGCGCATCACTGCGCTGGGTTTTGCGGTGGTTGGCAGTTTTGAGGACGCGATTGAGGGATGGCGTTCCTACCAGGCTCAGTTTGGCGACAACAACGATGGCATCATCATTGCGGCTACAGCAGGTGCGGTCAATGTTCGCCTCAGTCCGGATGTGGCCGCTGCGCCACCTGTGGACTCCGAATCGTTCGTGGCTCCGCCGCGGGCAGAGCCTGAGCCGGCGCACCTGCGCAGCATAGTGGGACTGATCTGGCGCTCGGTGGTGATGTGGATGCTTCTGCTGTTCCTGCTCACCCTGGCCAGGCTATTGGGTTGAACCCCCATGGCGTGATGGCTGCGAGAGCTCCTGGAACAATTCCCCATAAAGCTCATAGCGGCGCTGACTGACCTTCCCCAGTTCCACAGCCGCCCGCACGCTGCAGCCCGGCTCATGCAAGTGGGTGCAGTTGTAAAAGCGGCATGCTCCTGTGTGCGCCTGGATATCGGGCATCAAGGCTGGCAGTTGCATCGGCTCAATATGGCGCAGGCCAAATTCCTGAAATCCAGGCGAATCGATCAGGGCGGTGCGATGACTTTGGTCAACCCAATACAACAGGGTGCTGGTGGTGGTGTGACGCCCAGCGTTCAGGGCTGAAGAAATTTCTCCGGTCACAGCCTGGGCACCTGGAACCAGCAAATTGACCAAGGTGCTTTTGCCTGCACCTGAGGGCCCCAGCACCAGGGTGATCTTGTGGCGCAACTTCTCGACCAAGCTATCGAGCTCGGACTCGGCAGGTTTGAGCCTGGGCTTGAGGGCGAGCGGCAGCACCTCATAGCCCATACGACGGTAGGGTCCAAGCCTTTCCCAGGCGCGGACAAAGGGCTCAGACAGATCACTTTTGTTCAGCCCGATCAGCGGCGCTATATGGGCTGCCTCAGCGGCAATAAGGGCCCGGGTGAGCTGGCTATCAGAAAATTCGGGCTCGGCGGCTACCAGAATCAGCACCTGATCCAGATTGGCTGCAAAGCTCTTGCTGCGAACATCGTCTTGCCGGTAGAGCAAGTTACTGCGTTCTTCAATTTTTTCGATGCTGCCGCCGTCACCCGTGGCCAACCATCGGATGCGATCGCCCACCAGGGCTGTGTTTTTTTTACCCCTGGGATGGCAGATCAGGCGGCGGCCATCTGCTGTTTCCACCAGCACATGACGGCCATGGCTGGCAACCACCAGGCCGCTTTCCATCTCAGGTTTGCGCGTCAAGGCGAGAAGCCAGCAGGGCATTGACCCGCCTGGCGCAATCGAAGTCCAGACGCGTCAGGCCGCCCGCATCGTGGGTTCGCCAACTGACGGTGCAACTGCGGTAGGACAGGCTGAGATCCGGGTGATGGTCCTGTTGATGCGCGATCCAGGCAATGGCATTGGCAAAGGCCATGACTTCATGGAAATTGGCGAATTCGAATCGTCGGGTAATCGCCAATTCAACGCCCTCGCCCTGCAAGACCCATCCTGCAAGCTCGGAAAGATGGGTCACGATTTCTGTCGGACCGAACGCCCGAGGTCGAGATGTGGAGGGCAAGCCCGTCATATTCTTGCCAGTCGGGCCAGACGTTCAGACGCCGGCGGGTGGGAATAATAGAAGGCCACATACACCGGGTCGGGAGTCAGTGTCGCAGCGTTGTCCTCGATCAGTTTGATAAGTGCACTGGCCAGTGCATTGCCGTCGGTTTGGGCAACTGCATAGGCGTCGGCTTCGTACTCATGACGGCGTGACAGCCAGGCGAATACCGGGGTGATGAAAAAGCCGAAAACTGGCCCCGCCAATGCAAACAGTAACAGTGCCAAGGCATCGTTGGGCGCCTGCAAATTCGGCGTCACCCCCAGGCCGGCAAAAAACCACTCGCGCGTGGAGAGCCAGCCCAGCAGGGCCAGGCCAGCCAGACTCAAGCCAAACAGACTGATGATTCGCTTGAGGATATGACGCTGCTTGAAATGCCCCAACTCATGAGCCAGGACGGCGTCCACTTCGGCTGGAGTCAGACGTGCCAGCAAGGTGTCGTAGAAGACAACCCTCTTGGACGCGCCAAAGCCGGTGAAATAGGCATTGGCGTGAGCACTTCGGCGGCTGCCATCCATCACAAACAGGCCCTTGGCAGAAAAGCCGCAACGCTGCATGAGGGCGGTCACCCTTGTCTTCAGCGCTTCATCGTCCAGCGGCTGAAATTTGTTGAACCAGGGAGCAATGAAACTCGGGTAGATGATGAGCAGTAACAAATTGAAGCCAGCCCAGATACCCCAGGCCCAAAGCCACCACCACGCTCCGGTCAAGGACATCACCCAGAGCACCAGAGCCGCCAGCGGCAGGCCGATCAGAAAAGCCAGCAGGACTGACTTGAACTGATCCTGACACCAGAGGCTGATCGAGGTCCTGTTAAAACCAAACCGCTGTTCAATGATAAAGGTGTGGTAGAGGTCCAGCGGGATATGCAGCAGGGCGCCGATCAGGGCAAAGGCAGTGAGTAGCGCCAACTGCTGCGACAAACCATGCCCCATCAGCGCCACCAGCACACGGTTCAAAGTGTCCAAGCCGCCCAGCAAGGTCCAGGCCAGCAAGATGGCGGCCCCGGCAGCTGTTTCCAGCAGACCAAAGCGGGTTTTTGCCAACGTATAGCTGGCCGCTTTCTGATGCGCCTGCAGGCTGATGCTGTCCGAGAATGCGGGGGGCACGGTCGAGCTATGCTTGGCAACATGCCGAGCCTGGCGAGAGGCCAGCCAAAAACGCAGGGCCAACTCACAAAGAATGGCCATGGCAAAAATCAGGGTCAGAATCGCTTCGGGGGAATCTCTCATAGGTATCAAGTTTAGGCGATCGGCGACAATCGAGACCATGAATCAGACTCAAGCCAATAACCCTGAGCCAAGCCTGGGCAAGTCCGACCTGAATCTGGTCTGGCTGGATTGCGAGATGAGCGGCCTTGATCCCGAAAAGGAGCGGATTCTCGAGATAGCGCTCATCGTCACCGGTCCGCAGCTTTCACCCCGCATCGAAGGCCCGGTGCTGGTCATCCACCAGAGTGATGAACTGCTCGAAAACATGGATACCTGGAACAAAGGCACGCATGGCCGCAGTGGCCTGATTGATAAGGTCAGGGCCTCCAACCTGACCGAGGCCGAGGCTGAAGAGATGCTGATTGCCTTTCTGGCCAACTATGTCCCCAAGGGCAGCGTGCCCATGTGTGGCAACAGCATCGGCCAGGACCGTCGGTTTCTTGTCAAGTACATGCCCAAACTGGAGGCTTTTTTCCACTATCGCAATGTGGATGTGAGCAGCTTCAAGGAGTTGGCGCGCCGCTGGCGCCCAGATGTCTACAACGCGTTCAAAAAACAGCAAAAGCACACTGCGCTGGCCGATGTGCATGAGTCCATTGATGAAGTGGAGCATTACCGCACCCACTTTCTCAAGTAGTTTTGACTCATGTCAAGATCGAACCTAGATCGCTAATTCATAGTTTTGACGTCACTCTGGAGGACACGCCATGTACAAGCACATCCTGGTTCCTGTGGACGGCTCTGCCACGGCGCAGGGCGCAGTCAATAGAGCGATTGAGTTGGCCAAGGCATTTGGCAGTGATGTGTCTGTTGTCTATGTGATCGACCCCTATCCCTTTACTGGCCTGGGCAGTGACTTTGCCTATGGGCAGGCCGAGTACCTGAGTGCCGCTGCGGCTGAAGCCAGGCAGGCCAACGATACTGCCGTGCAGGCCTGCAAGCAGGCGGGCGTGACGGCCAGCGCAAGCGTGGTGGAAGCGCACGGAGCTTGGCGGGGAATTCTGGAGGCTGCTGCCACTTCGGGTGCCGACCTGATTGTCATGGGTTCACACGGTCGCCACGGATTGGAAAAACTGGTACTTGGCAGTGAAACCCAGCGCGTTCTGTCGCACAGCAAATTGTCGGTGCTGGTGGTGCGGGAATAAAGACCTGGTTTACGCTCGATTTGGCCAATAACCCAAAGTCAGAACGGTGGCGGGCAATTCAGACTAAGTGCTTGGTCGGTCATTGGATGCTGCAAGTCCATCGAACTCGCATGCAGCATCAGCCGCGGGCAGGCTGCCGCAACTGCTTGCGACGCATACAGGGTATCGCCGAGGATAGGGTGTCCGATGGCGTGCAAATGGATGCGCAACTGGTGAGTTCTGCCAGTGATTGGCTCAAGTTCCAGGCGGGAGCAGGGTCGGCCCTCTGAATCTTTATCAAAAGCAAGCAGGCGCCAGCGTGTCAGGCTGGGTCGGCCAGCTTTGTCGATCTTCTGACGTGGTCGCCTTGGCCAGTCTGGCATGAGCGGCAGGTCGATTTCGTGCCAGTTCAACAATGCAGACCCAAGGTGGCCCGTTACCAGCGCGACATAGCGCTTGCGTATAAGCCGCTTGGCAAATGCTTGGCTGAGCATGCGCTGCATGAGCGGACTGCGCGCAAGAAGCATCAGGCCAGACGTGGCCATGTCGAGCCGATGCACCACCCTGGTATCACCAAACAGCTGCCGAGCCCGTTCGCTGGCGCAGTCCTGCTTGTCGGGTCCTCGCCCAGGCACGCTCAGCATGCCGCTGGGTTTGTTGAGGGCCAGCAGTGAGTCATCTAAGTAAAGCAGGTCAATCGCATCACTCATCATGTTCAAGTCGCCCGCTCTCCTGATTCGCTCTGGTTGGGATGTAATGAGATGGAATCGTGTAGATTCCTTGCTTTCCTGATAATTTATCAAGCTGGAGACTAAAGCAATGCCCCATCTGGCCGCATCCGAGGCGCTCAAGCGATTTCGCGTCATTGACCTGACCCAGGTACGCGCAGGGCCCACTGCCTGCCGTCAGTTGGCCGACTGGGGCGCCGACGTGATCCAGGTGCAGATGCCCGAGCATATGCGAGGTGATGACACCCTGGGAGGCCAGGAGGGCTCCGATTATCAGTACACCCACCGCAACAAGCGCTCAATCACGCTCAACCTGAAAGAGCCCGAAGGTATTGCCGTTCTCAAGCGCCTGATCGGCACTGCCGATGTGGTGGTGGAGAACTTTCGTCCCGATGTGAAGTTTCGCCTGGGCATTGATTACGACACACTGAGCAAGGATCACCAGGGCCTGGTCTATGCCAGCATCTCCGGCTTTGGTCAGTCTGGCCCGCTGGCGCAGCGCCCAGGCTTTGATCAGATTGCGCAGGGCATGGGCGGCTTGATGTCGGTGACTGGACAGCCTGGTGAGGGCCCGATGCGCGTGGGTATCCCGATTGCCGATCTGTGTGCCGGCATCTTTGCTGCCCAGGGAATTTTGGTGGCCTTGCTGGAGCGCCAGGCATCCGGAAAGGGGCAATGGCTGCATACCTCTCTGCTGGAATCGATGGTTTATATGATGGACTTTCAGACCTCGCGCTGGCTGATCGACGGTGAAATTCCCAAGCAGGCCGGTAATTTTCATCCTACCAGCATCCCCACTGGCGTCTATAAGGCGCGCGATGGTTACATGAACATTGCAGTGTTCGGCTCCAAAATCTGGGAGCGTTTCTGCGACATTCTGGGTGCGCCAGAGTGGGTAAGCGATTCACACTATCACGACAAGATGGCGCGATCGGTCAACCGGGACTCGCTGAATACCGAGATCAACCGCCGTCTGGCCACGCAAGACCGGGCTTACTGGGTCGAGCGCTTCAACGCAGGTGGTGTGGCTTGCGGGCTGATCAACAATGTACAGGAAGTTTTTCAGGAGCCTCAGATCCAACACCTGAACATGGTGAAGGAAGTTGTTTCCAGGCACCGTGGAGCACAACGCCTGGTGGGCCAGCCGGTGCAACTGACCCGCACACCCAGCACCATCGCCCGCGCCGCCCCCAAGCGAGGGGAACACAGCGAGGAAATACTGGGTGAACTGGGTCTGTCGCCAGCCGAACTGGAGCCGCTGAAAGCCAAGGGAGTTTACTGAAATGTCCGTGATCAACTATCAGTCCAGCACCGAACGGGTCAAATGCTGGATGGACGAGGATGGCAGCACACTGCATATCCAATTCAACAACCCGCAGCGCCACAATGCCCTGTCGGTTGATATGTGGGAGGCTGTGCCTGGGCTGCTGGGTCTAGCGGAATCTGATGAGCGTGTGCGGCTGGTGGTGTTTTCTGGTGCTGGCGACAAGGCCTTCGTCTCCGGAGCTGACATCAGCCAGTTCGAGGACATGCGCGCTGCACGCGAGGCAGTGACGCGCTATGAAGCCATGGCCGAGCAAGCCCTGATGGGCATCCATGATTTCAGCAAGCCCACCCTGGCCTGCATTCGAGGCTGGTGTTTTGGTGGGGGCGTCAATGTGGCCATGAGCTGCGATATCCGTATTGCCGCCAGCGATGCGGTCTTTTCAATTCCGGCAGCTCGTTTAGGCCTGGGCTACCGCTACTCAGCAATGAAAAATCTGGTTGACCTGGTGGGCCCTGGAGTGGCGAAAGACCTTTTTTTTACGGCACGCAGGATTGACGCACATGAAGCAAGAGCTATTGGGCTGATCTCGAGAACCAGCACGCCAGATCAACTCGATGCCCTGTTGGCCGAATATAGCCAGGCGCTGGCTGCCAACGCGCCGCTCACTGTGCGGGCCGGAAAAGCCATCATGGCCGAAATTCTCAAGCCTTCGCCCGAGGTAGATCATGAGAAATGCCGCAGTCTGATTCGAGGTTGCTTTGACAGCGAAGACTATGCCGAGGGTCGGCGCGCTTTCATGGAAAAACGCAAACCTGTATTCAGAGGTAAATAATCAGGGATAAATTATTTGGGTGTTTTTCAAACACCTGGGTTGACAAGAGTTGATTTGCAAACCCACCAGGTTCGAGCGTTTGAATTCATCGACAAGGAGCAATGTGTGAAATCCTATTGGATGGAAGTGAAAAATAACCGGGCTGTACTGGAACTGCGTGATATTGAGCGGCCATCACCCGGCCCGGGGCAGATTTTGGTGCGTGTGCGCGCTGCTGGGCTCAACCGTGGCGAGTTTCTGTTTGGCCACAGCTTGCATGGCGGTGGCAAGGCCAAGGCCATCGGCATGGAAGCTGCGGGTGATGTGTTGGCTGTGGGTGAGGGTGTTCAGGGTTTCAAGGTCGGCGAGCGCATCATGGGTCGATGTCCTGGTGCCTTTTCCGAATGCGCCTTGATCGATCAACGTGAGGCCTTGCTGGTGCCCTCTCGCTTGAGCTGGGAGCAGGCTGCCGCCATTCCTCTGACTTTTCTGGTCGTACACGACATCCTGGTGCTGCAAGGTCATCTTCAGCCTGGCGAATGGGTGTTGATCACAGGCATCTCATCCGGCGTCGGTGTGGCTGCATTGCAGATGGCCAAGGCCCTTGGGGCCAAAGTCATCGGCACTTCGGGGTCCCAGGAAAAATTGGATCGCCTGCAAGCATTGGGACTTGATCTGGGCTTACGCACCCGCCAGCCCAATTTTTACGATGCGGTGATGAAGGCCACTGACGGGGAGGGGGTTAAGCTGGCGGTCAACTGCGTGGGGGGTACAGTATTTGCTGAAAGCGTGCGTTGCCTGGCTTTTGAGGGCAGATTGGCGATTGTGGGCTATGTGGACGAGGTGATGAAAGCCGAGATGGACATAGAAACACTGCACGCCAAGCGGCTGACTCTTTATGGAGTCTCCAACCGCCTGCGCAGCCCTGCCCAGCGTGCCCAAGGCGTTCCCAGGTTCAGGGAGCAGATTCTGCCGCTGATAGACAAGGGACTGATCACCCCCCTGGTGGATCAGGTTTTTGCCTTTGACCAACTCGAGCAGGCCAAAGCCTGCATGGATGCCAACCTGCACCTGAGCAAAATTGTGCTTCAGGGACAACCGTGAGGAGAGGCTGATGCGATCACATTTGTTGGCGCTGGCCTTTGTGCCGCTTGCTTGGCAGGCAAATTGGGCGGCTGCCCAGCCTGCTTATCCAAACAAACCGGTCAAGCTGGTGGTGGGCTTTGCCCCGGGCGGCGCGGCAGACTATGTGGCGCGCACGATCGGTGAGCACCTCGGCCGTGCGCTTGGTCAACCCATCGTGATTGAAAACAAGGCGGGCGCCGGCTCCAGCATTGCTGCTGATTCGGTGGCCAAGTCTGCCCCTGATGGCTATACCGTACTGATCGCCAGCCCCAGCAGCATCTCGGTCAATCCGGCGCTTAATAGCAAGCTCGGCTACAAACCCTCTGATTTGCTGCCGATCAGCAAAATCACTGCATCGCCTTTGGTCATCGCCGCCTTTCCCGGCGCCGGCATCAGCTCGGTCAGGGAGCTGATCGCCAAAGCCAAAAGTGCACCCGGGACTTTGAATTACGCCACTTCAGGCAACGGATCGGCGCCACATCTGGGGGCAGCCCTGTTCAGTCAGGTGGCTGGCGTGGAGATGGCGCATATCCCTTTTCGCGGTGGCGGACCGGCGATCCAGTCGGTGGTTGCCGGCGACACCCAACTGACTTTTGGCACACCACCCTCGGTGCTGCCCATGGTGCAGGCCGGTCGGCTGCGTGGGTTGGCAGTCAGCACACTGGAGAGAACCCCCTTGGTGCCCGACCTGCCAGGCATGCGCGAGGCGGGTTTGCCAGAGTTTGGCATCGAGTTTTGGTATGGCCTGTTTGTTCCTGCCGGGACAGCACCAGCAATTGTCAACAAACTTTTCAACGCCACGCAACAGGCGATGCAACAGCCGTCCGTGAAAGCAGCGCTGGCGCGCGAAGGGACCGATGTTTCCGTCTCAAGCTCCCCAGAGCAATTTGCCGCATTTCTGCGAGAAGATGAAAAATTCTGGGTCAAGCTGGTCAAGGATGCTGGCGTAAAAATCAATTAAGTGCACGACAACCCTCAGACGGTGGGCTGGCTTCAGTGCAGCACGCGCCGCGGATTCATCAGGTTGTGAGGATCCAGGGCGTGTTTGATCGCGCGCATCATGCCCAGCGCCACCGGTGATTTGTAGTTGACCAGCTTGTCGGCCTTGAGGCTGCCTACGCCGTGTTCGGCCGAAATCGATCCGCCGTATCTGGCCACCGACTGGTAAACCAGGTCGTTGATCGGCTTTTCTTCCTGATCGAGAAAGTCAGCCGCACTGCCACCTTCGGGTGCTTGCACGTTGTAGTGAAGGTTGCCGTCGCCCAGGTGACCATAGTTGACCAGTCGTGCGCTGGGAAAACGTTGCAGGATCAGGGCGTCGGTCTCCTGCACAAATTCTGGAATGCGCGACACTGCAATCGAAATGTCATGCTTGATATTGAGGCCTTCCTCGGCTTGTGCCAGGGGAATGCTTTCCCGAATATGCCAGAGGGCGCGAGCCTGGGTGATGTTCTCGGCCACCACTGCATCGGTGACGCAGCCTTCCTCGATGGCGGCCTCCAGCAGCTGCTCGAAGCGGGCACGTGCATGCGCTTCAGATTCGTTATCAGAGTTTTCAAGGACCACACACCAGGGGGACTGCTGCCAAAAGGGCACGCGTTGCTGCGGATAATGCTTGGCCACCAAGCTCAGCGCAAACTGCCCCATCACCTCAAACCCAGTAAGGCCAGCACTGAGATGACGGTGGGCCAGGCCCAGAAATTGCACTGCGGCTTGCAACGATGGCACCGCGGCAAACGCAGTGAGTTGCGACACTGGCAGCGGATACAGCTTCATGGTGGCGCCTGTGATCACCCCCAGGGTGCCTTCGGATCCAATGAACAAGTGACGCAGGTCGTAGCCGGTGTTGTCCTTGCGCAGACCAGACAATCCGTCCCAAATTTCACCCTGGGCAGTCACCACTTCAAGCCCGAGGCAGAGTTCACGGGTGTTGCCATAACGCACCACCTGGGTGCCACCCGCATTGGTGCCCAGATTGCCGCCGATGGTGCAACTGCCTTCAGAGGCCAGGCTAAGCGGGAACAGGAAACCGGCTTTCTCGCATTCTTGCTGCAAATTTTGCAAGACACAGCCTGCATCGACGGTGATGGTCAAGTTGCCGGTATCGAAGGCCCTGACTTTGTTCATGCGGGTGAGGCTCAGCACCACCTGGGTGCCGCTGGCGTCCGGGGTGGACCCGACCACCATGCCGGTATTGCCGCCTTGCGGAACGATACTAACCCCTGCAGCGGCACAGGCCTTGACCACCGCGGCCACTTCCAGGGTGCTGGCCGGCCGCACCACCGCCAATGCCCGGCCTCGTTCACGGCGTCGCCAATCCTGCTCCCAGGCGGTCAGATCATTGTGCGCATCGTCATGGGTCAGAACATTGGTCTGGCCGACAATGAGTCGCAAGCGTTGAATCAGTTCGGTGTAATTGCTCATGTTGGACTGGAGGATAAGGATGAGGCGGAAGAAGTTGTGGCAGTCAGCTGCCGCAGTCGGATATGCAGCACGCAGGCCGTAAACAGAATCAGACTGAGCAGAATTTCCAAGCCCGCCAGCCAGGCACCTGGCGCTGGCTCGCTGTAGGCGCGCACCACGCCCTCCATGAAGTACAGCCATATCAACAGGCTGAGCCAACGGTAGGTGTACATGCGGTTTTTCAGCAAGCCGGCCAAAGGCAGGCTAAGCGGCAATACCTTGAGCACCAGCCAGGAGCCGCCGGGTCGCAATGGGGCCAGCCACAATTCCCACGCCAGACCGAGCACGATCATAGCCAACAGGCTGGCCACGGCCAGCAAACGGGTCAGCTGCACCTGGGGCTGGGGCACCAAGGAAGAAGAATTCATTGAGGTGGCATCATAGCGGTCATGAAACCGCTGTTGCGACTGCGTGCCTTGGCAAGCAATCTGGCCAGTTTTCCCTGGGCCAGTGTCTGGCAGACCCTGCGCGAGCGTTTGCGCGAGGACCGCTTGGCCCTGTCGGCAAGCAGCCTCACCTTCACCACCACCATAGCCCTGGTTCCGCTGGTGACAGTGGCACTGGCGGTTTTCACTGCATTTCCCATGTTCGCCAAATTCCAGGAGGTGCTGCAGCGGTGGCTGGTGGAAAGCCTGATTCCGGAAAACATCGCGCGTCAAGTATTGGGGTATCTCACCCAGTTTGCCGGCAAAGCCAACCGGCTCGGCCTGGCCGGCCTGGCGGTGTTGTTTGCCACCGCGCTCAGCCTGGTCTTTACCATCGACCGAACGCTCAACAGCATATGGCGAGTTCCTCGGCAACGTCCATTCGGACAACGCCTGCTGATTTACTGGGCAGCCATAACGGTGGGCCCACTGGTGCTCGCCGTCAGCCTGAGCCTGACCTCGTATGTCGTTTCGACCTCCGGTGGCCTGGTCGATGCAGTGCCCAAAGCGGTACGACTCTTGCTCGACATGGTGGAGTTCAGTTTTATAGTCGGGGCGCTGGCCGCCACTTATCACTATGTTCCCAATACCCAGGTTCAATGGCGGCATGCCGCAGTCGGCGGGATTTTTGCCGCCCTTGGCTTAGAGGCTGCCAAGAAGTTGTTGACCCTTTATCTGTCGGTGGTCCCCACCTATTCGGCTGTCTATGGGGCTTTTGCCACGGTGCCAATCCTGCTGGTCTGGATCTACCTGGCCTGGCTGATTGTTCTTTTGGGCGCAGTGATTGCCGCCTATCTGCCCAGTTTGATGGCCGGCGTTGCCAGACGCGAGCGACAGCCCGGTTGGCGCTTCCAGCTGGCTGTCGAAATATTGCAGAAACTGGTGCACGCCAGGACCATCTCGACACGAGGTCTGACCAGCGCGCAGCTTTCTGCATTGCTGCATGCGGACCCACACCAAATCCAGGAGATTCTGCAGGTGCTGCTGAAGATGGAATGGGTGGGTCAGTTCTATGAGCCAAGCGGAGATTCGCCGCCCCGCTTCATGGTCCTGGTTGATCCAGAGCAAACCCTGGCAGCCCCCTTGGTGCAGCAACTCTTGCTGCCGCGTGAGGCAAGCCTGCATACTGTTTGGGAAAAAGCAGGCCTGGGTACAGTGCGCTTGCAGGTAATCTTGCCAAAAGCTTGAAGCTTCACACGATAATTGTGCCGACCTTAGGAGGTCACTCCGGGTCCTTGATAAGATGAAGCGATGGTGAGAATCCTTGCCGATTAGTTTTTGAAAATTCTGGAGTCCTGCATGACTGAGCGTATTTTGGTCAATGGCGTTGAAATGGCCTACCGTTTTGATGGTCCCACCAACGGTCGGGTCGTTGTGATGAGCAATAGCCTGATGTCCAACTACGATATGTGGGACTGGACAGTGCCGGCCCTGACTGATCGCTACCGGGTTTTACGCTATGACACGCGCGGACATGGCCGTTCATCGGTCACCCCAGGTCCTTATTCAATTGAGCTGCTGGCAGATGATGTGGTCGGCCTGTTGGACGCGCTGGGCATCGCTCGCGCCCATGTGGTGGGCCTGTCCATGGGGGGCATGATTGCCCAGCAACTTGGCGCACGCTATCCCGGCAAGGTGCTGTCGCTCTCTGTGTGTGACAGCGCCAGTGAAATGCCTCCTCGCTCCATGTGGGATGAGCGTTTACGCATTGCTGGTGAGCAGGGAATCGCCGGGCTGGTGGACGCCACCATCAAGCGCTGGTTCACTGCCGGATTTATCGAGCGCTCGTCGCAGGACATTGCCAAGGTGCGGGACTTTGTCCTGGGCACCCCGGTGGCGGGTTATCAGGCCTGTGCTGCCGCAATACGCGACATGGCGCAAACCACCATGCTGCTCAAGGTCAAGGCACCGACCCTGGTAATGACGGGTCGACAGGATCCCGCCTGTACCGTCGAACAATCGATCGTCATGCACCGCATGATTGACGGATCCAAGCTGGTGATCCTGGAAAATGCCGCGCACTTGTCCAATATCGAGCAGCCGATTGCCTTCAATGCCGCCTTGCGCGACTTCATCGACAGTGTCGATGATGGGTTGCCCAGGAGCCTGTGAGCCTCTCACATTGCACCAACCAATTCCGAGTTGAAATCAACCCATCCACCGACAAGCAGGAGCTTTTCATGAAACAAATGATTCGACGCGCCATCTGTGCTGCGATTGGTTTGGTCGCCGCCCTGTCCTTCGCCCAGGACTATCCTAGCAAGCCAATCCGAATGATCGTGCCCCTGACCGCGGGCTCCGGCGCGGATATTGCCGGACGCATCATTGCCAAACACCTGAGCGAGGCCTGGAAGCAGCCGGTGGTGGTGGAAAACCGGCCTGGCGCCGGCGGCCAGATCGGCACCCAGGCAGTGGTCAAGGCCGAGCCCGATGGCTACACCCTGTTGGTTCAGTCGGCTTCTCACGCAGCCAATCCGGCAATCTACAAATCACTACCCTATGACCCGCTCAAGGATTTGGTCGATGTGGCTTTTCTTGGCATCACGCCCTATGTCATGGTGACGGCCAAAGGGGGAAGCTATCCTAGCCTGAAGGCGCTGATTGATACGGCCAAGGCCAAACCTGGTGCCATTCCCTTTGCCTCGGCTGGGGTGGGCAGCTCCACCCATTTGGCCGCTGAATATTTTGCTCAGAGTGCTGGGGTCAAGATGCTGCATGTCCCCTACAAGGGCTCACCCGAGGCGATCCAGGATTCAATGGCTGGCCGTACCTCCTTTTATATGGCACCGATCAATACCGTGGTGGGGCAGATGAAGGAAGGCAAGTTGACAGCCCTGGGGGTTTCCTCCCGACAACGCTCGGCTGTATTGCCAGAGGTCCCCACCTTGTCCGAGCAGGGCTTGAGCGACTTTGATATCACCCTGTGGTTTGGCATGTGGGCCCCTGCGGGTACACCGGCAGCGATAGTCAACAAGATCAACGCCCAGGTGACATCGATCATGCAAAGCCCTGAGGTGCGGGAACAATTTGGCAAGCTCGGCATTGCACCCACCACCATGAAGCCTGAGGAATTTGCCCGCTTTGTACGAGATCAGATCAGCACCAATCAGCGCATCGTCAAGTCGGCCGATATTCAGCCACTCTGAAAGCTGTACAGGCGCTCGGGGTTGCTGACCAGCACCTGGTGCCGGATGGAGGGATCGGGGATCCAGCTGCTCAGCAAGTCCAACAAGTCCCCGTCGTTGGGCATGGCCCCTTTGACCATCACATGGGGCCAGTCACTGCCCCATACGATCTGTTGTGGTGCAGCAGCCAGCAGCGCATGGGCAAAAGGATTGACATCGGCATAAGGCAGTCGGGTATCGCTTAGGCGATAGGGGCCGGTGAGTTTGACCCAGGCGCGTCCCCCCTGCAGCAGGCGCAAGAGGGCCTGAAAACCGCTGTCGCCGGTACCCAGGCACGTTGGCAGATAGCCGAGATGGCCAAACACCACCTCCACAGGAAAAGCAGCCAGTTGCTGGTCCAGACGCGGGAACTCATGGACATGGAGCAAAAATTCCATGTGCCAGCCCAAAGGCGCAACACGCTCGGCCAGTGCACGTAACTGGCTCAAGGGCAGCACCCCTTTATTGCTTTGCACATCGACCACATTGACTCGCACGCCGCGCACGCCGGCGTAATGCAACTCGCGCAGCATGCTTTCGCTTGCATCGGGCGCCACCACAGCCACGCCGCGCCAGGCGCCTTGCATGGCCTCCAGCGCGTTCAATAGGACCCGGTTGTCAGTACCGTAAACGCTGGGCTGCACCAGCACTGCGCGCGTCAGACCTAGCCTCGCCAGCATGGCGCGGTAATCGGTCAACAGGCAGTCTGGTGGGGTATAGACGCGCTCATCAATAAAGGGGAAGCGAGCCGCTGGCCCCAGGATATGGGCATGACAGTCACAGCTGCCAGCAGGTATCTTGAGTTGCGGCTGTCTGGGCGCGAAATCGGGCGCGGCGCAGGGCGGCGCTTGACTCACGACGGATTTTTCTTCCAGGCTTCGTAACGCGCCTTGTTATCCGCATTGGGCGGATACAGACCGGGCAAGCTGGCGCCTTTTTCCACCTCGCCCATGATCCAGCCTTCCAGGCGTTCTTGCTCGGGCGCAAGTTCCAAGATGTCTGGCAGCAGTTTGGCCGGGATCAAGACCGCGCCATCGTCGTCAACCACGATCACATCCGCCGGAAACACTGCCACGCCGCCGCAGGCAATCGGTTGTTGCCAGGCCACAAAGGTCAGACTGGTGACCGAGGCTGGTGCGGCTGCACCTTGGCACCACACTGGCAAACCGGTGCCCAGCACCCCAGCCACATCACGAACCACCCCATCGGTAATCAAGGCACTGACGCCTCGTTTAGCCATGCGCGCACACAGGATGTCGCCAAAAATGCCGGCGTCGGTCACGCCCATGGCATCGACCACTGCAATGCAGCCAGCCGGCATGTCTTCAATTGCGGCCCGGGTCGAGATGGGCGCGCCCCAGGACTCTGGGGTGGCCAGGTCTTCACGCGCCGGTACAAATCGCAGGGTGAAGGCGCGACCGACCAGACGTGGCAAGCCCGGGCGGATCGGACGGGTGCCGCGCAACCAGGTATTGCGCAATCCTTTTTTCAGCAGGATGGTGGTGATGGTGGCGGTGGTGACCTTGGACAGGGTATCGATCGTTTTCTGATCAAGGCTCATGTCGAAGTCTTGCGAAACAGCAGGCATCATGGGATTGTTCTCCTGAGAAAAAGTGGTTTCAAGTCTAGTGCAAAGACAGGCCCAAGAGGCCACGGTTCAGTGGCCTGTGGGAGGCGGGCTGATCTTTGAATCTACCAGCGGCCGGGGCGGGTGCGCTTCAGCTTGCCAGAGGAGCTTGTGGGTGCTTGCGCAGAAGTTGCAAAACCAGCGCCGCAGCGACCAGCCCAAATCCCAGAATATCTGCCACCCATCCAGGATAGACCAATGCAAAGCCGGCAATGATGAACATCCAGCGCTCGAGCAAGGTGGTGCGCTTGAGCGCCCAGCCTTGAAACCCAGCCGCCAGAGCGGCAATGCCCACGGCTGCAGTGGCAAACACTTCGGCAATGCTCAACCAGTTGGCCGTGGCCAGTGCCTTGGTGGAGCCCATCAGCAGCAGGCCCTGTCCTTCCGGGGCAAGCACAAACATGAAGGGCAGCAAAAAGGCGGGCACGGTGTATTTCCAGCACTGGAGAGTGGTTTTGTAAGGATCGCCGCCTGTGATGGCTGCTGCTGCAAAAGGCGACAGGGCAGTGGGCGGCGAGACTTCAGAGAGCACCGCGTAGTAAAAGATGAACATATGGGCCGCAAAATCTGGCACACCCAGTTTGGTCAGGGCGGGGGCAGCGATCACGGCACAGATGATGTAGGAGGCGGTGACCGGGACGGCCAGACCCACCACCCATACCACCAGCGAGGTGTAGATGGCGGTCAGCAAAAGTGAGCCGGCTGCGTAATCAATGACGATGGTGCTGAACTTCAGGCCCAGGCCGGTGAGGGTGACCACCCCAACGATGATGCCCGCTCCGGCGCAGGTGGCCGCTACATTGAGTACGCCAAGTGAGCCGGCCTCCAGGGCTTTGACCAGGGGCGAGCCAATGATGTCACGCCAGGAGCCACGGCCACTGAAAAAATCGTAGGAAATCAGGGCGCAGTCACGATGCAGAAAACTGGTGAAAAAAGACACGATGGTTGCCCAGAACACCGACATCACCGGGGAGAAGCCCCACATCATGAAGGCGACGATGGAGACCAGCGAGAGAAAGTGAAAGCCGTAACGCTTGGTCAGGTTCCACACTGAATCTACCTTGTCAAAGGTGGTGTTGCCCATGCCGTACTTGCGCGCATCGATTTCCACCATGAGGAAGAGCGCAAGGTAAAACAAGATCGTCGGGATTGTTGCCATCAGCAACACATCCAGATAGGAAATCTTCAGAAATTCGGCGATCAGAAACGCGGCCGCGCCCAGCACCGGCGGGGAAATAATGGCACCCAGGCCACCCGCCGACAGCAAACCACCGGCAGCATTCTTTTCGTAGCCAACCTTGGACAGCATCGGGTAGGCCACAGAGCCCAAGGTGACAGTGGTGGCCACCCCCGACCCGGAAGGACCGCCGAGCAGGAAAGAGGCCAGCACGACGGTACGGCCAGCGCCGGTGGGCTTGCCGCCCATGGCGGAGAAGGAGAAATCGATATAAAACTTGCCGGCACCGGAGTATTGCAAAAAGGCGCCAAATATCGTGAACAGAATGATGAGCGAAGACGACACATCAACCGCCACGCCGTAGATGCCCTCCAGGGTCATGTACATCACGCCCACCAGGCGGCCCAGTTCATATCCCTTATGGGTCCAGGGAGCTGGCAGCCAAGGGCCCAGCAGGGCATAGGCGATGAAGAGCGAAGTCACCAGGGGCATGACCCAGCCATTGGTACGGCGCATGGCCTCCAGAATCAAGGCGATCAGACAGAGGCCCAAAACAATGTCCCAGGTTTCGGGTGAAGTGTTGCGGTCGGTGAAGTCGTCGCCGCCTTGGATCAGGTAAACCACAATCGCCACGGAAAGAGCCACCGCTATCCAGTCCCACCACATGACCCGATGACGAAAGCGCGCGGATAATGGAAAAACAATGAAGCAAAGCGCCAGCACCATGCTGACATGCAAAGGACGCAGGGTCTGCGTCGGTACGATGGCGTACGCAGTGTAGAGATGGAACACCGACATCGCCAAGGCAGCCAGGGTAAGCAGGATGGCCAGCCAGCCCTTGAGTCGGTTGGCCGCACCTTCTTCGGCTTCGATGAACTCCTCAGCCTTCTGCAGGGCTTCTTCGCTGACCTGGGTGATATTGCTCGAAGTCTTTTGGTTCATGGCCTGTCAATTGAAAAAACGAACTGCCCATCTCCCTCAGAAGATGAGCAGTAGCTTATTTGATTGGACCCCATCTGAAAGACGGGGCGATTCTCAATTCACCTTGACGCCTTTTTCAGCAAAGTACTTGAGTGCACCGGGGTGGAAGGGCACCGGGGAAGAACTGGCGCGCTGGTTTTCAAACTTGAAATTGGCTGCTTCCTTGTGCACGGCGATCATGTCATCGCGCTTTTCAAACAAGGTCTTGACAACGTTGTAAGCCGTTTTTTCATCCATATTTTCATGGGCCACCAGAATATTCATGACCGTGGCCTGCTTGTTGTCAACTTCCATGCCCTTGTAGGTGGTCTTGGGAATCACATCCTGCACATACAGATTGCCGTATTTCCTGTTCATGGCAGCTACCGTGTCAGCGTGGTCAACCATGACAATCTTGGTGCCGGGCGTGTTGGCCAGATCGGTTACTGCGGCGGTGGGCAGGCCGCCTACCCAGAAAAAAGCGTCGATCTTGCCATCCTTGATGGCGTTTACGGATTCGGCAGCGCCCAGGCGTTCGCGCTTCATATCCTTATCCTTGTCCAGACCAGCGGCCTCGATCACCCGAAAGGCCATCACCTCGGTGGCGCTGCCAGGCGAACCTGTAGAGACGCGTTTACCCTTGAGGTCGCCGATGTTCTTGACGCCGCGCCCTTCCACGCTGACCACATGCATGCGGTTGGGGTAGAGGATTGCCAAGGTACGCAGTGGCACCTTGCCGCTTTTGAATTTGTCTTCACCGCGAAATGCGTCCTGTGCCGCATCGGTCATGGAAAAGCCGATGTAAGGCTTGCCTGAGCCAATCAGTTTCAGGTTATCGACCGAGCCACCGGTCACCTCGGCGGTGGCCTGCATGCCGGGCACAGTTTTGGACAGAATGGCGGCCAAGCCTCCACCCATCGGGTAATACACGCCGCCGGTGCCGCCGGTGGCAATCGA
>CAXRBE010000097.1:0-6632 GCA_964228805.1 Burkholderiaceae bacterium | reverse complement strand
CTGCAGGACCCCACCAAGCTGATGGAGGCTTACCTGGCCTGCGCGCAAGGGCAAGGCGACTGGAGCGGGGCGCAGGATGCGCGGCGTCGCTAACACTTCCCATGAACATCACTTTCAAGCTGTTTGCCTCGCTGGGTGATTACCTGCCTGCGTCGGTGCGCCCAGCCAACGAAATGCCCTTGCCGGTGGCCGAGGGTGCCACCATCGCGCAGGTGATTGACCCCTTTGGCCTGCCGCCCAAGCTGGTGCACCTGGTGCTGGTCAATGGCAAGTACATCGCGCCGGACCAGCGAGCCACGCATGTCCTTCAGGATGGCGATGTGCTGGCCATCTGGCCGCCGATTGCGGGCGGTTGAGGCAGGCGGTTCAGGCGCGTTTTCCCGTGCAGTCTTTCTACCCTGAACGCTTCGAGCGCGACATGGCCACCACAGAGGCCGAATGGTTGGCGGCGCTGCCCAGGGCAGCAGGCGAACACCCTTGTGTTGTGCATACCGGTTGCGCCGAAATCCACATCGATGAAGGTCGCCTGCTGCTGCAATGGCACGCCTTGCCGCCCCGTGTGATCGCGTTGCTGCGCCTGCAACGCCTGGCAGTGGCGTTTGCTTTTGAAGGGGTGGACGATGCGGCACGCCAGCGTTTCATGAAGCGTTTTGACCTGACCATGCAGCGCGGTGGGGGGTAAGGGTGGACTCGTTGACACCAATGCGATGCGCGCTTGGCTCCGCCTAATTGCTCAGTCCCACCAGGGTGGCCTTCATCTCGCACACAGCTGTTTGTGTGTGTTTCCACACAAAGCATCAATGAATGAATGTTTTGAAAATCAATTTCTTTGATTTTCGATTCGCACGGCCTGGCGATTTTGTGTCAAAAAACACACTCAGCAACTGACAACCCTTGGTGATGCTGAAATTTTTGTTCCTTACCGAACCATTTGGCAGCGCAATGCCGATATGATTTTTTCAAATTTGTAGATTTGAAATTGGAGGAAACAATCTTGTCTCCCCGCTTGAACACCCTGCTGGCCAGTCTCCCCGAGACCGAATACCAAGCCCTGGCCAGACATCTGCAATTGATCTCCTTGCAAAAAGGGCAAGTCCTCTTCCGTGCTGGAGAGGTGCCTAGTCAGGTCTACTATCCGATCGGTGCCATTGTTTCGGGCATGTTGGATTCGGGAGACGGACAGCCAATTGAAACCTTCATGCTGGGCAAAACGTGCATGGTTGGGATTGCCGCACTGGGGCAGCCAAGTTTTTATCTCGCACGGGTTCGCAGCTCAGGTCTGGCTTACCGCATGTCCATGGAGGCGTTTCTTCGGGTCAGGTCAGAGTGCCCCACATACATTCAAGGTGCTCATGCGGCGACCAATCGCATGCTCATGCAACTGTCTCAATCCATCGTCTGCAGCAAGCGGCACTCGGTCGAGCAACAACTCATTCGCTGGATGCTGATCACTCTGGACCGAACCTTGGACAGCCATATCCACATCACGCATCAAGAGCTTTCGGAAATCCTGGGTTTTCGTCGTGAGGCCATCACCATGAACCTCGGAAAAATGACCGACCGCGGAGATATTCATGTCCGTCGCGGGGTGGTCGAAATCCTGAGCCGCGAGGCTTTGGAAGAGCGTTCCTGCACTTGTTACTGGATTGGCCAGCAGCAACTGCGTCCGGCTTTTCAGCAGCTTGTCGGCTTTGCTTGAGGTCACTCTCTTGCGGGCCACCACCTGGCTCGATAGGGGCCACCAACGTTTGCTGACGGAGATGACCAGGATTGCTCGCGTATGGTGACGGATCAGCGCATCCAGAGTGCTGCAACCGTCTTGAGCCCCAGCACGGTCAGCGCCAGCGATCCGAACAGGTGGACACTGGCGGTGCCCAGCGCCAGCGCATAACGTTGCTGCTGCAGCATGGCCACCACCTCGGCCGAAAAACTTGAAAAGGTGGTCAGAGCGCCCAGAAAACCGGTGACCAGTGTCAGTCGCCAGGCCGGATCGAGTTCGGGCATCTGCTGGAACACGCCCACGGCAACGCCCACCAGGTAGCCGCCAATCAGATTGGCCGCCAGCGTGCCCCATGGGATCAGGGCGCCACTGTGGCTCAGCCATAGGCCAAGCTGCCAGCGCGCCAGGGCGCCCAGGCAGGCACCGAAACAGATGGCGAGGACAGTTTGCATGATGCAGCCATTGTAGGAGGCCGCTCCTTCGCGAGCGGGGGCTCGCTCCTGCAGAGGGCCAGGGCTCAGAACGGTGGATCGTCGGCTGCAGCGGGCACTGCTTCGGCAGAAGCCGGAGTGGTCTGTGCACCCCATTCCATCTCGCCGCCCAGGGCGGCGATCAGGCTGTCCAGCAGGGGCGAGAGCAGGCCGGTGGACAGGGCCACGTCGGCGTCAAATCGGTCTTCGCTCTTGTCGGTGCCGCTGGCGTCCATCACGCCGTCCAGAAACTGCACCTTCTTGAGTTGCAGGGTTTCGGTCAGCACGAAAGCCACGCGGCCATCCCAGCTCAGGGCCAGTTGGGTGGGCAGTTTGCCTTCGGTCACATGCTTGCGCACATCTTCGGTGGCAAGGTGGTGGCGCACGTAGCGGATGCTGGCCGCGTCTTCCCCCGTGGCCTTGAGCGTGCATTCGCGCTCCACGCACAGGTCGGCCGGCCAGTCTTCGGGGTTGGGGGCCAGCAGCCATTCGGTCATGGCGGCCTGCGGCGTGGTGGCGGTTTGCAGCAGGGCGATGTTCAGACCCGGCAGGGCCTTGAGCAGCGCCGAGACCGCTTCGTCGGCCTTGCCTTGGCTGCCGGCATTGAGCACCAGGCGGCGTGCCTGCATGTCCAGCCAGACCAATACGCTGGACTGGCGGGCAAAGGCCTGCGGCAGCAGTGACAGCAGGATCTCGTCCTGCATGTCCCGTTTTTCCTTTTTGCCGGGTTTGCGGCCGGTGGACGCTTCGATCTCGGCCACCTGCTCGTCGAGCTTCTTGCGCACCACGTTGCCAGGCACGGCCTTGGATTCGATCACCAGCTTGGCGATCCAGTGTCCGCCGATCGATTCGATCAGTGGACCGTGTGCCTGCCCGCGCGGCTCGGCCCAGCCGACCGATTTGTCCTGGGTGGCGCCACACTCCGTAAAACGCTGGCCCTGCAGCGCGCTTTCCGCATCGCTCAGGCTGGGGCTCCAGCCCTCGCCAATGCGGTAAACCATCACATTCTTGAACATGCCATTCCTTTGAGGGAGCGGCGATCTTACGTGATGCGGTCAGGGGTCATGTGTTCCTCGTCCAGGCCGGACCAGCCATGCGCCGGCTCAGCGCGATGCCCCCATCAGCCAGTCGGGCACACTGGTCACGATGGACGGGAACACCGTGATCAGCACGATGCCCAGGATCATGCAGGCGAAAAACGGCAGCGTCACGCGCGCGATGCGGTTGCTGTCGATGCCGGTCATGTTCTGCAGCACAAACAGGTTGAAACCCACCGGTGGTGTGATTTCGGCGATTTCGATCAGCATGATGATGAAGATGCCGAACCAGACCAGGTCGAAGCCGGCTTTTTGCACCATGGGCAACACCACGGCGCTGGTGAGCACGATCATCGAGATGCCGTCCAGTGCAGTGCCCAAAATCAGATAGACCACCACCAGCATTGCGATCAGCCCGTAGGGTGACAGCTGCAGGCTGTGCACGAACTCGGCCAGTTCACGTGGGATGCCGGTGAAGGCCATGGTCTTGGTCAGGAAGGCCGCACCGGCGAGGATGAACATGATCATGCAGCTCACGCGGGTGGCGCCTACCAGACCTTGCCAGAAACTCTCCCAGGTCAGGCTGCGGCCGGTAGCGGCAATCGCCAGCGAGCCCACCACGCCCCAGGCTGCGCATTCGGTGGCGGTGGCGATGCCGGCCACCAGCACCCAGACGATGAACACAATCAGCAGCGTGCAGGGGATCAGGCTGCCCGAGCGGCGGATTTTGTCCCACAACGGCGTGGGTGCTTCAGGTGGCGGTACCTTGTCCGGGTTCTTCAGGCTCCACCAGCCAATGTAGGCCGAGAACAGGCCCATCAGCAGAAAGCCCGGCAGGAAGCCGGCCAGGAACAGGCGGATCACGCTGGCGTCAGCCGCCACCGCGTAGACCACCATGGTGATGGACGGCGGAATCAAAATGCCCAGGCCGCCAGCTGCGGCGAGCGAACCCAGCGCGATGTTGCGGTCATAACCGCGCCGCTCCAGCTCGGGCAGGGCCACCTTGGCAATGGTGGCGCAGGTGGCAGCCGATGAACCCGAGACCGAACCGAAGATGCCGCAGCCCAAAATGGTGGTGTGCATCAGGCGCCCCGGCACCTTGGACAGCCAGGGGGCCAGGCCGTCGAACATCTGCTCGGACAGTTTGGTCCGGTACAGAATTTCGCCCATCCAGATGAACATGGGCAAGGCCGCCAGCTCCCAGCTGGCCGCGGTTTCCCAGAACGATGAAAACAGGTTCTTGCCAGGCAGGGTGTTGGTGAAGAAGGCCTGGCCGACCCAGCCGACGATGGCCAGCGTCATGGCGATCCACACACCGCCGCCCAGCATGAGCAGCATCAGGAACAGCAGCAGGCCGCCGATTTCAAGCAGTCCCATCACAGTTCCTCCGAGAAGTCGCCGCGGGCGTGGCGTTCTTCCACGCGGGCCACGTAGCTGGGCTTGCCGCCGCGCAGCACGCACACGCATTCGTCAAGCACGGCAATCACCAGGATCAGGGCGCCGATCACAAAGCTCATCTGCGGAATCCAGATCGGGATGGCGACCATGTTGCCCGCAATGTCGTTGAACTCCCAACTTTCGTACGTGAAGCGCGCAGCCCAGTAACCCAGATAGCCAATGCCCACGGCGGCAATGGCCAGCGAGACGACCTCGAGCCAGCGGCGCACGGCAGGCGATACCGATTCGAGCAACAGCGTCACGCGCACGAAATCGCCGTTGCGAAAGCTGTAGGCCATGCCCAGAAACGCGGCTGCAGCGCACAGCCAGGCCACCACGTCATTGATCCAGGCCACGCGCCAGTCGAGCGAGCGACCGACCGAGGCATAAACCATGAGGATGAGGCTGGCCAGCACGCACAGGGCGGCCAGTTGGCCACCTGCGGCATACAGGGCGTCGAAAAAACGCCGCCAGCGGCTGGCGCTGGCGGAGGGTACTGCGTTCATGAAGGGCTTATCGGTTGTAAGCGTCGATCAGGGCCTTGCCCTCGGCACCGGACTTGTCCAGCCACTCCTTGAGCATGGTGTCGCCGACCTTCTTCATGTCGGCCTTGAGCTGGGCCGATGGGGCGGTGACGGTCATGCCGTTGGCCTTGAGTGTGGCCAGGGTGCTTTCGTTGACCTTGCGGGACTCTGCCCAGCCACGGGTTTCGGCATCCGCTGCGGCTTTCATCACGGCGTCCTGCGTGGTCTTGTCGAGCGCGTCAAAAGCTTTCTTGTTGGCCAGTACAGCGTTCTTGGGCAGCCAGGCTTGCACGTCGTAGTAATACTTGAGGTGTTCGTAGAGCTTGCTGTCCACGCCGGTGGCACCAGAGGTCATGGTCGATTCGACCACGCCAGTGGCCAGGGCCTGGGTGAATTCGGCCGCCTGCACGGTCACCGGCTGTGCGCCCACCAGTTCGGCTATGCGGGCGGTCGAGGGGCTGTAAGAGCGCCACTTGATGCCTTTGAGGTCGGCGGCGCTGTTGATCGGCTTCTTGCTGTAAATGCCCTGTGGCGGCCAAGCCACCGAGTACAGCAGCACCATGCCCTGCTCGGCGAGCTTTTTCTCCATCAGGGGTTTCTGGGCCTTGTAAAGCTTGATCGACTCGTCGTAGCTGTCGGCCAGGAAGGGCAGGCCGTCTGCGGCGTAAATGGGCCATTCGTTGCTGAAGTTGGCCAGCAGGATCTCGCCCGCTTGGGCCTGGCCGCCCTGCACCGCGCGTTTGATCTCGGGCGCCTTGAACAGCGAGGCGTTGGCATGGACCGTGATCTTGAGCTTGCCGCCGCTGGCCTTGTCCACATCGGCGGCAAACTGGTTCAGATTGACCGAGTGGAAGTTGGTGGCGGGGTAGGCTGCGGGCAGGTCCCATTTGGTCTGGGCCTGCGCAGGGGCAGCGTAGGCGAGCACGCAGGCCACTGCTGCAGACATGAGGCTGAGGTTCAGGGTACGGCGTTTCATGAGGGCTCCTGGGAAAGGGGTGTTCAAGCCGAGCAAGACGCGTACCAGCGGCACGGCATCATCCTGGTGCATCGGTCTGGCATTGACTGTATGCAAGCGGGCGTGGTTATGGATCGGTGATTTCCCTTAATGTCGACATTTTGTTGGCAATTTGTTGGTGATCGCTCTAGACTTTGGGCTCAACCACTTCCTGCACGTTGGTTGTGCGCATGCACCATGACACGCAAAAGTACCGCTTCATCGCCCCCATCCACACCCATCGTTTCCTCTGCCCATCTGGTCTCGCCCGACAGCGCGCAGATGAGCGAATTCGAGTTCGGCCTGATCGTGGCCGGCAATGCCTTTCACCGCTGGGTGGTGCACTGCATGTCGGCGGCGGGGCTCAAGGACCTGACGCCGCTGGATGTGCTGGTGCTGCACCATGTGACGCACCGCGCGCGCGACAAGCGGCTGGCCGACATCTGCTTC
>CAXRBE010000096.1:0-3099 GCA_964228805.1 Burkholderiaceae bacterium | reverse complement strand
TTGCTCACTGCGGCCAACTGGGGAGGGCAGGGGCTGCATACGCGCGGGAACTTTTCCGGTTTTACTGATTCTGCTTCCACTCAAAAATGGCTAGAAGTTCACGGCGGCTCTCATTGGGCTCCGTTTTACACCGATTACGGCGTTAAATTACAAAAACGCTTTTTTGACCACTTTCTCAAGGGTGAGAACAATGGCTGGCACAGAGAGCCAAAAGTCCTGTTGCACATCAGGCATCCTGGCGAGAAATTTGTTCCCCGCTACGAAAATGAATGGCCATTAGCGCGTACCCAGTGGACCAGGTATTTCCTTGATCCTGGCTTAATGAACTTGTCGCCTGAACCTCTGGCAACAGATCAAAAAATCAGCTATGACATGATGGGCGAGGGCCTAAACTTTTCAATGACTGTGGTTGGTGAACCTCTGGAGATTACTGGGCCGATTGCGCTCAAACTTTTCATTGAGTCCTCGACATCTGATGCCGACATCTTTGCCGTGATACAGGTGTTTGATGAACAGGGTAATGAAATTGTGTTTCAGGGGGCCTTGGATCCCCATACTCCAATTGCCCAGGGCTGGCTGCGCGCATCGCAGAGAAAATTAGATCCTCAGCGCTCATTGCCTTATCGGCCTTATCACTGCCATGATGTAAAACAAGCCCTTGAGCCAGGCGCGGTCTATGAACTGGATGTTGAGATATGGCCAACCTGCATAGTTGTTCCACCTGGTTATCGAATTGTTCTTACTGTTCGTGGCAAGGACTATGAGTATGCTGGTGAAAGGGCTGTTCTGTCGAATATGAAAAATCCAATGAAGGGATGTGGCCCATTCGAGCATGATGATGAAACAGATCGACCACCTGAGATTTTTGCTGGCAAAGTCACACTCCATTCCGGCCCTGGTCGTGAATCCAGTGTGCTGCTACCTATCATTCCTGCATCCTGAAAGTTATCGCACAACTCTAGAAAGGACTGAGCCGTGAAACCCATGTCTTTGCATCGTTTTGCCCTAGCTGGCCTGTTGTTTTTTCTTTCATCTGCCTGCATAGCACAGGACTACCCCAGAAGGCCAATCAAGTTCATCATCCCCTTTCCGCCGGGTAACACTATGGACGTCATGACCCGACTGGTGGCACCCATATTGTCCGAGCGCTTAGGTCAACAAATTGTGGTTGAAAATCGAGCAGGCGCTAGCGGCATGCTTGGGCTTGATCTGGTGGCTCGGGCCGCACCCGATGGCTACACTGTTGGCGCCGGCCAAGGTGGAAATTTGGTGGTACTACCCCATACCAGCAAGAGCATTCCCTACGATTCGCTGAAAGATTTTTCGCCGATTGCCATTTCAACGACCAATTACCTGGGGATTGCAGCCAGCAGCAGCGCCCCTTTCAAGACCCTTGCCGAGATGATCGCTTATGCCAAGGCCAATCCTGGCAAGCTTTCCGTAGCAACCAACGGCGAGGGGGGCTTTCCGCATCTCGTCTTTGAGCATTTACGGATGATGGGAAACTTTTCCTACAACCATATTCCTTACAAAGGTTCAGCCCAGATTGTGACTGACCTGATGGGAGGCCAGGTTCAGGCTGGTATTGATGGCATTACCGGACTTACTCCCCATGTCAGATCCGGACGTATCAATTTACTCGCCGTTACCAACAAGTCTAGGGTCAGCGCCTGGCCAGATACACCGGCTGCCGGCGAATCGGTACCTGGCTATGAATCCGGTGGATGGTTTGGCTATGTTGCCCCTGCGGGCACGCCGCGAGAGATCGTGCTCAAACTTAATGAGGAAATCAACCGAGCCATGAAACAGCCAGAAGTGGCTGAAAAGCTTTCTTCCTTAGGTCTGATCGTAGTGGCGGAGCCGCCGGAGTATTTTGGTGCAGTCATCAAGAGCGACCATGCCAAGTACGGCAAGCTGGTACGCGACATCGGCTTCAAGCCTCAATAAGGATAGGTTAATCAAACACATGGGCACACTTGAGTCTGGAGCGCCTCCTCGTTACGAACCGTTTGGCTGGCATCATTGGCCTGACCACTTTTTCATGTCATACCAGTTTCGCCGCGCTCTTGGTGAGACTCAGGAAGGAGGCGGCAGTGTCAGCGAATCGTTCCAGGCTGCCAGCCGCATGGTGCCAGGAGATTTAGATAGCTGGCACCGGGAGTGGATCCATGTTGCGCAGCGAAATGATCTGCGTGGCGATTCAGCGGCCTCAGCTGGCCATATTCGAACAGCCATGAATTGTTGGCTTCGTGCAGCTGACCAATATCGGTCGGCCGAGTTCTGGTTGGCTGCAGACGATCCCAGACGACTTGCTACCTTTGACAAATGTGAAGCCGCAAGTCAGAAATGGCTGCGCCATCTTGATCCACCGGGTGAAGTAGTAGAGATACCTTACGAGGACGGCAAGACGCTGCCTGCCTACTTCATAAAGTCCGCGGCTTATGGCCAAGGCGTCACATGCCCGCAGCCCGTTCTGATATCGGTTGGTGGTCTAGATTCGTTCAAGGACGAACTCTGGTTCATGACTGGCCGAGGTGCTGTTCAGCGTGGCATTGCAGTGCTGCTGCTGGATGGGCCTGGCCAGGGCGGCGCCTTGCGTCGGCAGAAAATAGTTTCTCGACATGACTATGAAGTACCAATTGGTCGATGCATAGACTGGCTTGAGAAACGTCCTGATGTAGACAGGAGCCGAATTGCTGTGAGCGGCTCAAGTATGGGTGGCTACTACGCCGCACGTGCTGGATCGAAGGAGCATCGATTGGCAGCTTGTATTTCCCATGGGGCGATTTGGGATATCGCCAAGCGTTTTGCAGACCGGGGTGAAGCCCATGCCCTGGCCGGACACATGAAATGGGTACTGGGTGCAAGCAGTATGGCCGAGGCGGTTCAAATTGCGGCCCCTTTCAAGTTGGAGGGTGTGCTTGACGAAATGCGCTGCCCCTATCTGGTGTTACATGGGGGGCACGATGTCCTGGGTGTGGAAACGGTTAAGTTGGTGTATGACTATGCGAAAGCCAGAGGTATCAATGTCACCTTGCGCTTGACTAATGCTGAAGAAACAGGTGCCGAGCATTGTCAACATGACAACCCGACACTTGG
>CAXRBE010000095.1:0-12586 GCA_964228805.1 Burkholderiaceae bacterium | reverse complement strand
CGAGATTGGCCAGAGGACGCTGCTGGATATGCTCAACACGCAAAACGAGTACTTTGAGGCCAGCCGCGCCTACACCAATGCGCGCTACAACCAGATCATGGCGCAGGCGCGCACCCTGGCGGGCATGGGGCGGCTGACGGCTACCCTGGGTGTGACGCGCCCGGACCAGCCCACAGCCAGTGATGCCGGGCAGGACCGAGGTGAGTTGCCCGCTGAGGAGTTGTGCCCGTTTGAGTTGCCGCCAGTAAGGACTGTGGCGCAAGTAGTGGGACCGATGCCAGTGGCGCCAGTGGCAAAACCAGTCCCGGTGGAAAAACCCTGTGACAGCTCCTACCTGGTATTGCTGCCCAACCCCGATGGCAAGGTTGGAAGCGTTACCCTGAAGGGACCGAAAGGCGAAAAAGTCCTGACCGAGGCCAATGCGGCGGCTGCGCTGGATGGCTGCGGCAATATTCATAAGGTGAGCAAAGAGCAGATTCAGCGTGATTTCGGACAAGCGATCGCTGCACTGCCAGCCCTGCCCGAGCAGTTCATGCTGTATTTTGAGAATGGCAAGGAAGTCTTGACCAAGGCCTCTGAAGGCGAATTACCTCGGGTTTTGGAGCGGGTTAAGGCGCGCCAGTCGGCCGATATGTCGATCACTGGCCATACCGACACGGTGGGATCGCACAAGAGCAATGATGCCCTGGGATTGCGGCGTGCCAATGTGGTGGCCAAGCAAATGCGGGCGCTGGGCATGCACAATCTGGCGCTGACGGTTGAGTCCCTGGGTGAGCGCAACCTGCTGATTCCTACCCCTGACAACACACCAGAACCACGTAACCGGCGCGTTGAAATCACCGTGCGCTGAGCCAGGCAACAGCAAAAGCCTGAGCAGCTTGGACCATTATTTCGTGGTCATCACAATCACCTCATCGCTCGCGCCTTGACGCAGCCGATCGAGGTGCAGGCCGACCAGTGGGTCTTTGGGATAACGCTCGGCGAGGCGCTCAAACTGCTCGCGAGCAGCAATCGGGTCATTGCCTGCCCCGGGGCGCAGCAGATTGACCGCAGCGGTGTAGTCATCCAGCGGGGCTGAGGCGGCCATATCCGATGTGGCCAGCGGTTCATAAACCGACAGTGATTTGGTCTTGCCCTTGAGCACCAGACGGGCCACATAGCGAGCAGGCACCGGCGGACAGTTGTCCAGGATGTCTTGCGACACGCACATCCGAGTACCCAGCTGCTTGTTGACACTTTCCAGCCTGGCTGCGGCATTGATCGGGTCGCCCAGAGCACGGTAGTCAAGCAGGGTCTTGCCGCCAAAATTGCCCACAATCACCTCGCCGCTGTGCACACCAATGCGGGTGATGCCCCAGGCAATGCCCTGAGCTTGCAGCTTGATCGCATAGGCTGTTGCAAATTCATCCATCTCAAGGGCACATTGCATGGCGCGCCAGCAATGATCTTCCTGCTGCACCGGGGCCGAAAACATCACAACCACCGCGTCGCCAACAATCCGGTCCAGCGTGCCTTCAAACTTGAAGACAATGGCCACCATGGCATCAAGGTAGTCGTTGAGCAAGGAAACCGCCTTGGCGGGGTCATCCGATTCAATCAGGCTGGTGAAATCGGCCAGGTCGGTAAATATGAAGCTGCAGGTCTGGCGCTGACCTCCGAGTTGCAGCTGATCCGGATGCTGCACCAGATAATTCACCCGGTTGGGTGATACATAGCGCGAAAAAGCCTCTCGCACCCAGCGCTGTTCACGCTCGCTGACCAGATGATGCATCCCGCTGGACAGACTGAAGCTGATGATCATGGCAATGGCAGGGTTGACCGCATCCAGCAAAAGTTGATGCGAGACAAAGGCGTACCAGGACCCGCCCAGCACACCCACCAGCATGAGCGTGGTCAGCCCAAAGGCCCACTTGGCGGGCGCGCCAAGGGCGATCAGGCCTATCAGCAAGGCACCCAGCACCATGGCCAGCGCCTCCGCACCGCGCGCCCAGGCTGGACGCAGCAGCGAGTAGCCAGCCAGCATCTGCTCCAGTTCCATGGCGTGCGCCTGCACCCCTGGCATGACCTGTCCGAGCGGATTGAATCGAAGGTCCATCAGGCCGGCTGCCGAACTGCCAATCAGCACGATATGGTCTTTCAGCAGATTGGCATCGGCCTTGCCATCCAGAACATTGGCCACTGACACATAGCGAGCTGGCTCATCAGCGGTGTAGTGAAGCCAGACCTCTGCACGGGCATTGGTGGGGATGGTCAGGGCACCAATGCGCATATCTTGCACCCCAGCCTGGTTGCTGCGCAGCAAGTGGTTGCGCGCGCCCTGCGCCACCCGCAGTGACTCGGCGCTGAGTGTGGGCACCATCTGCTGGTTCAGCCGAAGCAGCAGCGGCACCCGGCGCACCACCCCGTCGGCATCGGTGGCAAAGTTGAGAGCACCGATGCCTTGGGCCTGGCGAAACAAAACAGGCAGGGGGTTGACCGTGTTGTCATAGCCGTGCAGCCATTGCTCTGGCTGAGGGTCGCCGCTGGGGATGATGCGATAGGGCATCTGCAAATTTGAGCTCGGCTGCGGCACGCCAGTGCGCGAGAGGCTGCTGCCCAGCACCACCCGACGGTCGGTCAGGGCCTGGCCCAGCACTGCATCATGGTCAGGCAGTTGCTGCAACAGTCGGCTCACTTGCCGGTTTTGCCAAAGCTGGGCCATGGCCGCAGGAGATGTGCGGTCAGGCTCGATCAGCAAAACGTCAAAAGCGATGGCGGCAGCGCCGGTCTCGTTCAGGGCCTTGACCAGCTCGGCGATGCGGGTGCGAGGCCACGGCCATTGGCCGTATCGATCCAGGCTGGGCTCATCAATGTCGACGATGCGGACCGGTTGGGGCGTATAGGGCCGCAGGTGCCAGCGCTGAAACTGATCAAACTGGGACAGTCGCAGGTTTTGCAATGGAATAGGTTCCAGCACCCAAACCGCAAGGGTGCCCAGGGTGACCAATAGGATCAGGCCCAAGGCTTTCAAATTGGAGAGCGCACCCGGAAGTTTGCGGGGAAATGAGATCCGGCTCATGGACATTCCTGGTTGTGGACGGGGACGTCGTGACCAGTATAGAGTTGATTGATGTGGCTTTCAGCGCCGGTACGGATCGGTAAATCCCAACCGGGCCAGCACAAGCACCTCCCGCGCCTCCATGGCCCGGGCCTGGGCGGTGCTGGCTTCATGGTCCCAACCCTGTGCGTGCAGCGCGCCATGCACCAGCAGGTGCGCATAGTGCGACTGCAGGGTCTTGCCCTGAGATTTGGCTTCACTTGCCACCACCGGCGCACACAGGACCAGGTCAGCCATCACCATGGGCTGGCGGGCATAGTCAAAAGTGAGCACATTGGTAGGATAGTCCTTGCTCCGGTAGTCCCGGTTCAGCGCCTGGCCTTCCTCGGCGTCGACAATGCGCACCGTCAGCTCGGCATCGCTGGCCAGTGCATGGCGCAGCCAGCGCATCACCTTGTGACGCGGCAGCGCCTCACGATGTAGCTGAGCATCGCTCAGGCGTCCAAATTGCAACGACAAACTCAGGTTCGGCAGGCTCATGCTTCCTTGGCTGCGCGCCTGTCGTAAGCGTCGACGATGCGCGCCACCAAGGGATGGCGCACCACATCCGCGCTGGTGAAGCGGCAGATGGCGATGCCCTTGACCCGCCGCAGCACCCGTTCGGCGTCAACCAGTCCGCTGGTCTGCGACTTGGGCAGGTCGATCTGGCTGACATCACCGGTGACCACTGCGCGTGAGCCAAAGCCGATGCGGGTGAGAAACATCTTCATTTGCTCGGGCGTGGTGTTTTGTGCCTCGTCCAGGATCACAAAGGCGTTGTTCAGGGTGCGCCCGCGCATGAAGGCCAAGGGGGCAATCTCCAACGCATTGCGCTCAAAGGCCTTGTGCACTCGCTCAAATCCCATCAGGTCGTACAGCGCGTCGTACAGGGGGCGTAGGTAGGGATCGATCTTCTGGGTCAGATCGCCCGGCAGGAAGCCCAGCCGTTCGCCGGCCTCGACCGCTGGCCGGGTCAGCACGATGCGCTGCACCACGCTGCGCTCGAGCGCGTCGACCGCGCTGGCCACGGCCAGATAGGTTTTGCCGGTGCCAGCCGGGCCAATGCCAAAGGTGATGTCATGCAGGGCAATGCTCTCCAGGTAATGGGCCTGATTCGGGGTGCGGGCACGCAGTTCGTGGCGGCGTGTGTGCAGCACCTCGCCTTCCTCGGCCAGGGCCATCGAGCTGTCACCCGAAAGTAGCAGCTGCACTGTGGCAGGCTCGATTGGGCGGGCCGCCATTTCATAGAGAGCCTGCAGCACCTCTACGGCTTGCTGGGCATTTTTTTTCGGGCCGTCAATCTTGAACTGCTCATGACGATGGGCAATCTTGACCTGCAAGGCCGCTTCGATGGTGCGCAAGTGCTCATCCATCGGGCCGCACAAATGGCTGATACGCAGGTTGTTGGGCGGCGAGAAAAGGTGGCGCAGAATCACGCGGATAATTCCTCCAATACAGACCCAATGATAGGCGCAGCATGATCGGCAGGCTATCCGGCATCCTTCTCGAAAAAAATCCGCCCGAAGTGGTGGTGGATTGCCATGGCGTGGGCTACGAGGTGCAGGTCTCCATGGGCACTTTCTACAACCTGCCCAATCTGGGCGAACCCGTAGTGCTGCTGACCCATTTTGTGGTGCGAGAAGATGCCCAGCTGCTCTATGGTTTTGCCACCAACCCCGAGCGTGCCGCCTTCCGCGAGTTGATCAAGATCAGTGGCGTGGGGCCGCGCACCGCCCTGGCTGTGCTCTCTGGCATGAGTGTGGCCGAGCTGGCGCAGGCAGTGAGTCGGCAGGAGGCTGGTCGCTTGACCAAGGTGCCGGGCATCGGCAAAAAAACTGCCGAGCGACTGTTGCTCGAACTCAAGGGCAAGCTTGGCGCTGACTTGGGCCTGCCAGGTGCCTCGCCGGTCAGTGATGCCCAGACTGACATCCTTCAGGCCTTGCAGGCCCTGGGATACAGCGACAAGGAGGCGGCGCTGGCGCTCAAGGCCCTGCCGCAGGATGTGGGGGTGAGTGAAGGCATCAAATTGGCCCTCAAGGCTCTGGCCAAATAAGTGTGGCTTTGACAAAAGCGTTCATCACAATCCGGTCCCGTCAAACAACAACTGCAGATGTATAGTCCCCGCATGGCGCCAGCTAAAGCGGCAGCTACCCCGATCAAGGCCGAGACAATTGCCCCATGAGCATACAGACTGACGATTTTTCCGCCGTCCCTCCTGCCGGGGCCGAGCGCCGGGTGATGTCTGCCGCTGCGGCCACGCCAGGGGAGGAGGCCCTGGAGCGCGCCCTGCGACCCAAGCTGCTGCAAGACTATGTGGGCCAGGTCAAGGTGCGCGAGCAGCTGGAAATCTTTATCGGCGCTGCAAGCAAACGCCGGGAGGCGCTCGATCATGTGCTGCTGTTCGGCCCACCCGGCCTGGGCAAGACCACGCTGTCTCACATCATTGCCGCTGAACTGGGGGTCAATTTGCGCCAGACCAGTGGCCCGGTGCTGGAAAAGCCCAAGGATCTCGCTGCCCTGTTGTCCAATCTTGAAAAAAACGATGTGCTCTTCATTGATGAGATCCATCGGCTCTCGCCGGTGGTGGAAGAGATTCTCTACCCCGCGCTGGAGGACTACCAGATCGACATCATGATCGGTGAGGGCCCGGCGGCGCGCAGCATCAAGCTTGACCTGCAGCCCTTCACCCTGGTGGGAGCCACCACCCGTGCTGGCATGCTGACCAACCCGCTGCGTGACCGCTTTGGCATCGTGGCTCGGCTGGAGTTCTACTCGGCTGAAGAATTGGCCCGCATTGTCAGGCGTAGCGCCAGCCTGTTGACTGCGCCTATGGACGAGGCTGGCGGCTACGAGATCGCCCGCCGCTCGCGCGGCACACCGCGCATTGCCAATCGCCTGCTGCGTCGGGTGCGTGACTACGCCGAGGTCAAGGGCAGCGGGCGCATCACCCAGGACATAGCCAACAAGGCCCTGGCCATGCTCGATGTCGACCCACAAGGCTTTGACCTGATGGACCGCAAGTTGCTAGAGGCGGTGATCCACCGCTTCGATGGCGGGCCGGTCGGGCTGGACAATATTGCGGCCAGCATCGGCGAGGAGGCCGGCACCATTGAAGATGTGATTGAGCCCTACCTGATCCAGCAAGGCTTTTTGCAACGCACGCCGCGCGGACGCACCGCCACCTTGGCCGCCTATCGGCATCTGGGCGTCACGCCACCCAGAAGTGAGGGTGGCCTGTTCACCGACTGAGAAGGCTTGTCTTCATTGCAAGGCGCCGCGGGCGTCAACGCGAAAGACCTGCTCCACCATGCCCTGATCGAGGCCGCCGCGCACCCCGATCATCCAGTCATGCAAGTTGACGGTGGGGTCGCAGTGGCCGGGGATGAGCCAGATGGCGTCGCCCAGGGCGGGTAATGTTTGTGCGGCATGCACAGGGCGCAGGGTGGTGTGTTCGTCACTGCAGTTGCTGGCTTGCAGGTGCTTGCCGCGCACCATGGGCAGGCCCGAGTCAATGGCGTGGCTTTTATGGCCCGCATCGACCACCACATGGTTGGCGCTGACACTCATCACCTGTGACTTGACGAAGAGGGCATGCTCAAATCCGGGTTGGCTGGGGGCGCGATCATTGCGTGCATAGTCCGCATCCATGAACAGGTAGGAGCCGGCCTGCAACTCACCAAAAACACCACTGCCGGCCTCGAGGTCAAAGGTGCCGCTGCCTGCTCCGGTGACCAGCGGCAGCGAGAGGCCGGCCGATTCCATCACTTGTCGGGCCTGCTGCACGCGAGCGAGCACCTCATCCAGCGCAGTGCGCCTCTCGGCCACAGTGCGCAAATGCTGAGCGCCGCCGTGGTAGGCCTGCAGGCCTGCCAGCCGCAGCGCCGGTTGCGCCGCGATGGCACGGGCCAGGGGTAGCACATCCTGCGGCTTGGCCACACCGCAGCGGCCATGCCCCACATCGAGCTCAATGAAGACATCAATCAGGTTCTGTCCCGCACCCAGGGCTTGCGTCAGATTGGCCACACCGATGTCGCTATCGACTGCAATGGCCAGACGTCCTGCCTGTGCCTGCAGAGCGCGTGACAGCGCGGCAACCCGTTGCAGTTTGTGCAGGGCGATCACCTGGTTGCTGATGTAGATGTCGAGTACGCCAGTGGCTGCCAAGGCTTCGGCTTCAGTGGTCTTTTGCACGCACACTCCGACGGCACCTGCGGTAATCTGCAACTTGGCCAGCGCGCCGCACTTGTGCATTTTGGCGTGCGGCCTGAGTCGCACACCATGAGCTTTGGCAAAGGCAGCCATGCCCGCCAGGTTGCGTTCCATCGCGTCCAGGTCGATCACCAGTGCCGGCGTGTCGATGTCAGCCACGCTCTGGCCAATCAGGTTTTCAGGTGCTGCGTTCATCCAGGCTTTCCTCTTCCAGGTGGCGGGTGTCACCCCAACTGAGCAAGGTCAGGCGATCGGGAGACCAGAGCAGTCGGTTGATGGCAGTGTTGGTCAGCGGCCAGTTGCGCGGAGCGCTGATATCAACGCCTGTGGCCAGGCGATAGATGGCATCGAGCACGCCGCCGTGGGCCACCAGCACAATCTGTTCACCCAGGTGGCGTTGGGCCAGGCGGCTCAGTATCTGTGCAACACGCTGGCGCAATTGCAGCAGGGTCTCACCCCCTTGCGGCGCCCACTCGGGCTCGCGCTTGCGCCAGCGGGCTGCCTCCTGCGGAAAATGGTTTTCGATATCGGCCCAGGTCTGGCCCTCCAGAGAGCCAAAGCAGCGCTCGCGTAATTGTTGCTGCACCAGCGGTGCGCGGCCAAGCAGCCCGGGGTGATGCTGGCTCAGGATGCTGGCGGTTTCGAGAGCGCGCGCCAGATCGCTGCTGTAGACCGCATGCACAGGCTCGCTGGCCAAGGCCAGCGCCATGCGCCGGGCTTGCCAGCGGCCAGTGTCGTTGAGCGGGATATCGAGCTGGCCCTGGATGCGGGTGTCAAGGTTCCAGGCGGTTTCGCCGTGACGGATCACAAGAATGCGGGTGGCTTCCATGCCGACATTGTCGCTCTTGCCAGGGGCCAGTTTTTTCAGCCACTGGAGCTAGCGTGGAATTTCAATATTCACCTGCCGCACTCCACTTGGAGGCTGGGGAAAATCCTGCAAGGCGGCCCGAAACAGGGCCGGCAGGATATTGGCCGAATCGGACCAGGGGCCGGTATGGTTGGCGCGCGTATCGTAGACCACCATGGCGGATGCAAGATCGCGCAACAGCAGGCTGACTTCAAAACTGTAGTGGGTGGGCGGCGGAAATCGCATGCCCCAGCCAAACATGCCACCCATTGTGTTGCCCGTACCAATCATGACACTGCCATATGGGCCACCCACATTGGGCCCAATGGGCTGACCCCAGGCATTGGCCAGGAAGGACTGCATGCGAGCGCCCAGCAGCACGCTGTAGCGGGCTTGTTGCTCATCGAGTACCAGGCCAACCTGTGCCAGGGCCTGTTCTGCCATGGCTTCGAGTTGTTCGGTCCGGCCGGCATCCTCCACTTGCGAAGGAAGGCGTTCGAAGCGGTAGCGCGCGCCAGCCTCGATGGCTGGGCCAACGCTGCCGGTCTTGACCTGTGCATCCACCAGGCGCATCCCTGCACAGCCGCCCAACAGCCCCAGCAGCATTGTGAGCAGCAGGGCCTTCATGGGAAATTCCTACAGCGCAATCACCTGCAGCCCGGGCAGATTGGGGCTGGCTGGCGCTTCCTCGTCGAAGGCCTTGTCGCCCTGCTCATCGGCCACACCACTGGCCTGCAGGTTCTTGAAGTCATGGAGCCGCGCATCCATCAGGTGCGAGGGGACCACATTCTGCAGCGAGGTGAGCAGTGTTTCCAGGCGGCCAGGAAATTTCTTGTCCCACTCGCGCAGCATATTGCCAATCTGCTTGCGTTGCAGGTTTTCCTGGCTGCCACACAAAGTGCAGGGAATGATGGGAAATTTACGATGCTCAGCCCAGCGCACCAGATCTTTTTCTTCCACATAGGCCAGCGGCCGGATCACGATGAACTCGCCGTTGTCGCTGGTCAGCTTGGGCGGCATGCCTTTCAACTTGCCGCCAAAAAACATATTGAGAAAGAAGGTCTGCAATATGTCGTCGCGGTGGTGGCCCAGCGCCAGCTTGTTGCATCGCAGCTCACGCGCCACCCGGTACAGAATGCCGCGGCGCAGCCGGCTGCACAGGCTGCACATGGTCTTGCCCTCGGGGATATTCTTCTTGACGATTGAGTAGGTGTCCTGCGTTTCGATGTGGTATTCGATGCCCAGCTGTTGAAGGTACTCTGGCAGGATGTGCTCAGGAAAACCGGGCTGCTTCTGGTCCAGGTTGACAGCCACCAGGGTGAAGTCGATCGGCGCGCGGCTTTTGAGCTTCATCAGAATGTCGAGCATGCCGTAGCTGTCCTTGCCGCCAGACATGCAGACCATCACCCGGTCGCCCGCCTCGATCATGTTGTAGTCGATGATGGCCTGGCCCACCTGGCGGCACAGGCGTTTCTCGAGCTTGTGCGTCTCGCGCTCGATCTTCAGGGCCTTGTCATGCGAAACCGCCGGTTCCGTGTCTAGCCATTGAGCACTCATCAATCTCTCCCGAAAAAATCGGGGTCAGATTCCAATTTCACCGCTTGAATTGGAATCTGACCCCGATTAATTGTTGCAGCAGTTTTCACCATTGACCGGTCTCGGCATGGATGGCGACTTCGCAGTCGTCAAAGATTTCCAGCTTGACGATTTTCACCCGCACGCCGATCACGCCGGGCAGTTGCAGCAGGCGGTTGGCCAGCTTGCCGATCATGCTTTCCAGCAGGTTCAGGTGTTCCGAGCGACATTCGTCGATGATGATCTGACGCACCTTGCGATAGTCCAGCACATGGTTGATGTCATCGTTGTGCGGCAACAAAGCCTGCGGGCCCAGGTTCAATTCGGCGTCAACCTGGATCGGTTGCGGCCGGGTTTTTTCATGGTCAAGAATGCCCAGATTGGCATCAAAACGCAGGCCGGTGAGCGTCAGGATCTGGGTGCCTATGGATTTGCTCATTGCACACCTGGCCTACATCATCGAGAAGTCGCGCGCAAAGCGCATCAGGTGCTGACCACCATCAACCAGCAGGGTGGTGCCGGTGATGGCGTGGTTGTCCAGCGCAAACTGCACTGCCTGGGCAATATCTTCAGCACTGGAGGAGCGCCCAAGCGGCGAGAGTTTGTGCAGGGCCTCAAATTTTTCCGGGCTCAGGTAGTCGCTGGTCAGCGTCAGGCCGGGCGCCACCCCCACCACCCGCAAGTCAGGTGCCAGGGCCAGGGCCAGCATGGTATTGGCCGCCTCCAGGGCCGCTTTGGACAAGGTATAGCTAAGAAAATCAGGGTTCTGGTTCCATAGCTTCTGGTCCAGCAAGTTGACCACCGCACCCTGGCCGCCCCGGTCACTCACATGGGCGTGCAGCGCCTGTGCCAGCACAATCGGCGCCGCGGTATTGCTGCGCAGGTGCTTTTCCAGGGCGGTATAGCTGAAGCTTTGGACCGCGTCGTGTTCAAAGATGGCAGCACTGTTGACCACCGCATCAACCGCGCCAAAGTGCTCGATCACCCGGGGCAGCAGCGCGCGCGTGGCGGCTTCGTCAGCCAGGTCGGCCACAAATGCATGGGCCTGCCTACCCAGGGACTGGCATTCGGCCACGGTCTGTGCAGCTTCCTTGGCTGAATGCAGGTAGTGCACAGCCACTTGCCAGCCCGCGCGAGATAGGGCGAGCGCAATATCTCGGCCCAGTCGCCTGGCCGAGCCGGTCACGAGCACTGTGCGGGCGGAGGAATGCATTGGGAGACAATCAGGAGGTGATGACAGAAGACGAGAGTTTAACGACCCCCCTGCATTCCCGCATGGCGCAGGCCATCGAAGCAGCGCAGGGCTGGATCGGTTTCGACGACTTCATGCGCCTGGCCCTTTACACCCCGGGCCTGGGCTATTACGCCAATGATCTGCGCAAGCTGGGTCTGATGCCCGGCTCGGGCAGCGATTTTGTCACCGCACCTGAAATGTCGCCCTTGTTTGGCCGTGCTCTGGCAGCCCAGCTCGGCCAGGCACTAGAGCAATGCCAGAGCAGCGAGGTGTGGGAGTTTGGTGCTGGCTCCGGAGCACTGGCCCGGCAGCTGATGCTGGCGCTGGGAGAGCGGGTCAGTCGATACAACATCGTCGACTTGTCGGGGGCCTTACGCTCCCGTCAGCAAGCCACCCTGGCCGCCTTTGGCGAGCGGGTGCGCTGGCTGAGCGAACTGCCCGAGCAGATGCGGGGGGTGGTGCTTGGCAATGAAGTGCTCGATGCCATGCCGGTGAAACTGCTGGCGCGCATCAAAGGGCGCTGGCATGAGCGTGGCGTGGCCTGCAACAAGGCCGGTGCTTTCATCTGGCAGGACCGCGCCACTGATCTGCGCCCGCCCCTCGAGCCGGAGGGCGGTCACGATTATCTGACTGAAATCCATCCCCAGGCCGAAGCCTTCATCCGCACTCTGGGCGACAAACTGAGCGCGGGCGCTGCTTTCTTCATCGACTATGGCTTTGCCGAGCGCGAGTACTACCACCCCCAGCGCCATATGGGCACCCTGATGTGTCACCGCGCGCACCAGGCCGACGCCGATCCGCTCAAAGATGTTGGCCTGAAAGACATCAGTGCCCATGTCAACTTCACCGGCATTGCGGTGGCGGCACAAGAAGCTGGGCTGGAAGTGCTGGGCTACTGTTCTCAGGGCCGCTTCCTGCTCAACTGTGGCCTGGCTACCCTGATGGAACAGTCAGGTCTGGCCGAGCGGGCGCAGGCGCACAAATTGCTGGCTGAACATGAAATGGGTGAACTGTTCAAGGTCATCGCCCTGGGGGCAGGAGATTTCTGGCCTTGCCTGGGGTTTGCCTCGGGTGATCGCTCCCACACCCTTTGATAGGTATCAAACACCATGTACCGCTGGCTGCTCGTGATTTTCCTGGCCCTGCTGCTGATCAATGCCTTCACGCCCTGGTTCAAAAGGCTGGGTTTTGGTCGTCTGCCTGGTGACCTGAACTTCACCCTGTTTGGTCGACAGATCAATTTGCCCTTTACCACCACCATCATTCTCAGCCTAGTGGCTGCGGGAATTTCCAGATTGATTTAGCGATGGTGTTCAAAACTCCCAACTTGCGAACGGATGGTGCCACTGGCGGGTTTTGTTTTGTCGGGTTGTGTGCCCGGCAGCGAATTAACTTCTTCTTGTCTTGCCAGAGATTCCTTGGTCAAAGCTTTGTGGTTAATCGGTTTCCACCCGGCGGGTCATGCTTTGTCGGGTTGTGCGCCCGGCAGCGCAGTAACTTTCTCTTGCCTCGCCAAGAGAAAGTCACCAAAGAGAAGGCGAGCCGAAGACAGGGCCGCTGCGCGGTTCCTTGCGCTGCTCGCAGCGAGCGGGGTCGGGCTAAACTCGCTGCGCTCAAACAACGCCCGCCCTGATCCGCCCACTGC
>CAXRBE010000094.1:0-14554 GCA_964228805.1 Burkholderiaceae bacterium | reverse complement strand
TGCCTGATTGAGCGCGGGCCACTTATTTTGACCGTGCGACCAGATTCGCCCTTCAAGAGCGTCAAGGACATTGTGACAGCAGCCAAAGCCAAGCCTGGGCATTTGACTTATGCCAACGGCGGCACGGGCGGCTCGCACCATTTGTCGGCAGAGTTGTTCAAGTCCATGGCCGGTGTGTTCATTACCAACATTCCTTATCGCGGGGGAGCTCCTGCCACCATCGACCTCATGTCCGGCCAGGTGGACATGATGTTCGAGCAGGCTTATTCCGCGGGCCCCAATGTGCGCGCTGGCAAATTGCGAGCTCTGGCGATCACCAGTCTGAAGCGCTCGCCCCTGTTTCCTGAGGTGCCGACCATGAACGAACTGGGGTATACCGGCTTTGAGGTCAGCAATTGGCAGGGTTTTGTAGCGCCGACAGGCACCCCGATAGCCATCATCCAGCGGCTCAACGAGGTGACCAATCAGGCCCTGGCCGACCCCACGATCAAGGCTCAGATGTTGTCGCAAGGCAATGAATTGGGTGGGGGGTCGCCCGAACAGTTTGCTGCCCATATCCGATCCGAGTCTGAGCGCTGGGGCAAGCTGGTCAAGCGCGTTGGCATCACCTCGGATTGACAAGCTGAGCCGGTGTTGGCGTGCTGCGGCTCGCACCACCCCCCTTGAATTGAGCACAGTAGTCGGTCGCAGGCGCAGGCGCGGCCGGCCAGAAGGCGTCGAATTGGGTTGAGTTCGTGCGCGCCTCCTCCTGGCTGTTCAAGCCAAGGGCAACAGCCTTGACCCTGAGGCCTCTGGGCAGATACAGGGGTACGCCCACCGATCGATCAACATGGCCGCGACCAGCCAGCAACACCACGGACAGATCGGGCCTTATTGAAGACTCAAGCGTTTGGGCCATGGCCAGATCGCGGGCAATCTGCACCCGGGTCATGGCCGGGATGCGCGATTCTGCCAGTAGGCCACAGTGGCCATCGCGGATTCTTTCGTTCTGCTCTTGCAGGGCGGCGGGTGATAGCAGCCGATCGAGCTCGAGATTGTTCATCGCCAACCCCATCTGCTTGCGCGGCAGGTTGGCACCCAGCACCGGCACCCCGGCTCTTACCGCCGCCATCACCGCTGCTTCATACTGGGTCCAGGGCCAGGCCGAATCCGACCAGCCCAGCGCCGCGCGAACCTGGGCTGCATCGGCATGGCGCGGCAAATCCCGCGTGTGACGGCCTTGCTCGGCCATTTCCAGCGCCAAGGCTGCCAGACGCCCCTGACGGGTCAGGTGCATGACCACCTCGGCTTGGAGGCGATGGTGGTCGGCAGCGTCGTGCTGCTCGCCCAACAAAATTGCATCGGCAGGAAGGAGGGCGGCCAGACTTTGCCTGGTGCTCACGGTCAGGTGAGGGGCATGGCTGCAGCCCGAGAGCTGCAGGCTGGCGCAGGCCAGTCCGACCAGGCCAAGCAATAGAGGGCGAAGCATGCTGCGATACTAGCCCCTGTTCGATTCTTTTTCATGTTCTCAAATTATCCAGTTCGGGTCGTATCGACCCTGGCCTTGGCCTTGGCCGGTGCCTTGCTCTGTGTTTGGCTGCGAACGCCGCTGCCCTGGATGATCGGGCCGATGCTGGCAACCGCCCTAGTCTCCATGCTGGGCGCTCGCACCGAGAGCTGGCTCACCTTGCGCTGTGCCGGTCAGTCCACCATGGGGATTGCCTTAGGCTTGTATTTCACGCCGCCGATGGCTGCGCTGGTGGCGCGACAGTGGTGGGCCATTGGTCTGAGCATTGGCTGGACGATTCTGCTCGGCCTGTTTTTTGGCGCCTGGCTGCACCACCGCCATGCCAACCGCCTGCCCGGCTTCAGCCGCTCCACCAGTTATTTTGCGGGCGGCATTGGCGCTGCTTCCGAGATGACCCTGCTGGCCGAGCGAGAACGGGGCCGTACCGACCTGGTGGCCTCGGCGCACAGCATGCGCGTGTTGATCGTGACCATCCTGATCCCCTTTGCCCTGCAGTACAGCGGAATTCATGGGCTGGATTTGTCGCAGGCGGTCAGTTCGCTCGATGTGCGACCCCTTGGGTTGTTATGGCTGGCACTGGCGGCCTGCGCCAGCGCCCTGGTGCTGCACCTGCTGAATGGCCCGAACCCCTGGTTTATGGGCCCGCTGCTGGCCTCCATGGCCTTGACCATGGCCGGCATGGAGTTGTCGGCTGTGCCCAAGGAGTTGTCTAACGCGGCCCAACTGCTGATCGGTGTCAGCCTGGGGGTGCGCTTTAGTCCAGCCTTTGTGCACACCGCGCCCAGTTGGTTGCTGTCGGTGGCCCTGGGAACCTTGATGCTGATTGCACTGAGCACTGGATTTGCCTGGCTATTGGCGCTGGGCACGGGCCTGCCCTTGGCCACCATGGTGCTGGGCAACGCTCCGGGTGGCATTGCAGAAATGGCGATCACAGCCAAGGTGCTGCAGCTGGGCGCACCGGTGGTGACGGCTTTTCAGGTCTGCCGCCTGCTTGCGGTGATGGTGTTGCAGGGGCCGCTGTTTGAGCGACTCTACGGCAGTCGCAACTGAGAGATCCTCAGTGAACCATCACCGGGGTGTGTGCCAGCTGGGCGTATTGGGACAGCGTGTCCTCGACCTCCTCTTCGCTGGGCGTGTTGCGCTGCCATTCCATGATGCGCTGCTGGAACATTTCGGCCCAGGAACCATCCAGATAGACCTCCTTACCAGAGCGCTTGTCAACGATCTCAAAGCCGTGGCGAATCAGGCTTGGCTGCTCCTGCGTGGGCGCAGGCTCGCCAGCCGGGGCATCGGGCCCCATGGCCATCATGTGCATTACGCAGAAAAAATCGGAGTCGTACAAAGTTTGCATGGCAATCAGGTTGAATGGTTTCAGTCTACCTGAAGCGCAAATGGAGGCGTTGTCACCACTTTCAAGGGCCTAGGGCGGGTGGCCGGGTCAGGGTGATTCGGTGGCCTGCCATTGCTGGTCAACAAAATCTCCGTTTTCCTGCGACAGACGGATGCGTGCGGGTAGCCAGCCCAGCGCAGGTGCCATCCAGAGCTCGGCTCGCAGGTCGTAGGCGTGGGTTGGTGGGCGGGTAAGTTTGAGTGCATCAAGCTCGCCACCTGGCAATTTCAGCCGCTCAAAACCGCCAAGCTCGAAGCGCCAGACGCTGGCTTCGCGCGCTCCCACTGCCTGCAATTCGATGGTGTTGCCACGTGCAATCCCGGTCGGCTGACTGGCCAGCAGGCTGGCCAGTTGGATGAATGCGCTCAGGTGGTCCTGCGCGCCTGGCTGCAGGGGGGCCTCTGGGCTGTTGGCGCTGAAGATGATCTTGCCCTTGTCCCACTCGAAATGGGCTGCCACCTCGCTGCGCACCTTGTCGGAAAATCTTTTGGGCATCAGGCCCTGATCAGTGATCTGGCCGCGGCTGGTCTGCACACGGCTACCGAGCAAAAAGGCGCCAATTTGCAGGCGGGCATCGTATTTGCTGCCGTCATGGCGCCAAAGCAGCTCCCCGCTTGCATGGTAGTCGATACCTCGTACTGAGCCGACTATGTCGTACTTGAGTCGGGTGGACCCAGGCAGGGCAAGAACAGCCGTTGGCTTGGCGGGTGGCTCGGCAGTTGGGCTGGGCTCGGTGCTAGAGGGAGGCTCGGCGACATCAGGCCCTGTCTGAGGCTGGGGCTCAGCCTGGGGCAGGGCGGGTTGCTGGGCTGGGGGGTCGGCCGGCGTTGCAGGATTGCTGGCTGCATCGGCCAGGGGGGCAAGCTCGGCGGCGCCAAAGGGGGCTTGGGCCACGGCCTCTGACGGTCGAGGCCTTGCCTGGCGCGGGGGCTTGGCCACCGCTGCAGTGGTGGTCTTCTGGGGCTCGGCGGGCAGGGTGCGCAGGATCAGCGGACCGGTCAGCCAATTGGGCGATGCAGCCGGCACCAAAGCAGGCGCCAGCCACAATAAGCAGAGGTGAATGGTCAGCACCAGGAGGGCCAATGCCAGCACAGGCCGGGGCAGGGCGACCAGGAAGAATTTTTGCATGACAATCCAAGACGGTGCGCGGGGTGAGGAACAGTTTACCCACGCATGGCTATTCACTCCTTGGTATTTACATGAAACTTGCTAGTTACAAAGATGGCTCGCGCGACGGGCAATTGATTGTGGTCGCGCGCGACCTGAGCATGGCGCACTATGCCACCGGTATCGCTGATCGGCTGCAGCAGGTGCTGGACGACTGGAATTTTCTCTCCCCTCAGCTGCAGGATCTGTATGTGGCACTGAACCAGGGCAAGGCGCGCCACGCCTTTGCCTTTGATCCGGCACGCTGCATGGCGCCCTTGCCCCGCGCCTATCAGTGGGCTGATGGCTCTGCTTTCATCAATCATGTGGAACTGGTGCGCTTGGCGCGCAAGGCTGACGTGCCGGCCAGTTACTACAGCGACCCGCTGATGTACCAGGGCGGCAGCGACGATTTCCTGGGCCCCTGCGACGAGGTGGTCTGCGTGAGCGAAGCGCATGGCATCGATTTTGAGGCTGAGGTGGCGGTGATCACAGGCGATGTGCCCATGGGCAGTTCGCCAGAGCAGGCTCTGGAGGGGATCCGCCTGCTGATGCTGGCCAATGATGTCAGCCTGCGCCATCTGATCCCTGACGAGCTTGCCAAAGGCTTTGGCTTTCTGCAGAGCAAGCCGGCCACAGCCTTCAGCCCGGTTGCGGTGACGCCAGACGAGCTGGGCGAAGCCTGGAAGGGAGGGCGCCTGCACCTGAGCTTGCAAAGCGTGTGGAATGGACGCACGGTGGGGATGTGTGATGCGGGCGAGGAAATGAGCTTTCACTTTGGCCAGCTGATTGCTCACCTATGCACAACTCGCAATGTGCGCGCCGGCTCAATCATCGGGTCAGGTACGGTCAGCAACCGCGCCACCGAAGTCGATGGAAAGAAGGAGTGGAGCAAAGGCTACAGCTGCATTGCCGAGAAGCGCGCCATCGAGACCATCCATGATGGCCAGCCCAGCACCGGCTACATGCAGTTTGGCGACACCATCCGCATCGAGATGAAGGGCCGGGATGGCCAGTCGATTTTCGGCGCCATCGAGCAGAAAATTGCCCCGTCTGTGCCCAAAAGAGGGTAGGCCTACCGACCGTGCCCTGACTGGGGGCAATGCTCAGGGCTGGCCCTGCATTTTGTCGTAGCGTAGGAAGTATTCCTTGGCCATGGCGAGCAACTGGCCGTCGCTAGGGTGGTTGCTGGGAATCACCGCGACGATTGCTTTGTCGACCGTCTTGTCATGCCGGGCGCAGTGGGCTTTGAACTCGGTCTTGGCCTGGGCAGGCCCGGTGACCAGAATTTCATGCACCCCAGCCAGCGCCTCGGCCACCGCGTGGTAGTAGGCTTCGTCAGGCGCATTGTGGCCGCCAGCCGGGGTATGCCGCCCGCTGGCGGCGTCGCCACGACCGCTGCCCTGCAGGGAGCCTAAATGTCCACCGGGCCCCTTGTGCGAGCTGCGCGACTTGATTTTTTGTGCTTCGAGATGCTCTCGGTCGAACATGATGATCTGGGCCTCAGAGCGGTCCAGCCAGACGATGGCGTGATAGGTGCTCATGACGGTCTCCTCCTGAAATTTTTTCTATTGGGTTCAAGCTCGATGTCTTTGTTCATTTCTGGTCTGACAGGTCACGCAACGAGAGGTTTCAGGGGTGGCATGAAGCCGCGCCACGGGGATGTCGGTCCCACAGTCAACGCAGACGCCATAGCTGCCATCAGCGATGCGCCGCAAGGCGGCCTCCACCGTGTCAAGCTCAGCGCCTTCCCGCTCATCCAGGGTGAACTCCATCTGTCGCTCGGTCTCGGTCTGGCCGCGCGAGTCGGGCTCGCGCTCGCCAAAATGGTTGACGGATGCCTGAACGCGGCTGACATTGCCGCCACGAAGATTGGCCAGCTGCGCCAGCAATTCAGCGCGCTGCCTCAACAATTGCTTTTTGAATGATTCAGTCTGTGCGTGTTCCATGGAAGAATCTCCTGATCGGCTTGGATCATGCGCTGACAGTTCTGGCGTGTGTTTGATTCAGGTCAAAAGCAGGTCCACTGTGCCTATGCAACCTGGAGCAGAAACATGGATTTTTCAAAATATCAAACCCTGAATATCAGCCGGCGAGGGGCCAACCATGCGGTGCTGGATATCCAGATGCGCGCGCTCAACGGCAAGCTGCCTACAGCAGGTGACGCTGGCCACCGGGAATTGGCCCAGATCTGGCGAGATGTGGCCGACGATGACAGCGTGCGCTGCGCTGTCTTGCGAGGTGAGGGGCTGGGTTTTTCGGGGGGCGGTGACCTGGGCATGGTGCAGGCGATGACTGAGGACTTTGCGGTTCGCTCGCGGGTCTGGAAAGAGGCCCGTGATCTGGTCTACAACATCATCAACTGCGACAAACCGATTGTGAGCGCGATCCATGGGCCGGCGGTGGGCGCGGGACTGGTGGCCGGCTTGCTGGCGGACATTTCGATTGCTGCCAAATCAGCCAAGATTGTGGATGGCCACACGCGCCTGGGCGTGGCCGCGGGCGATCATGCGGCCATTGTCTGGCCTTTGCTGTGTGGCATGGCCAAGGCCAAGTACTACCTGCTTCTGTGTGAAGCACTGAGTGGGCAAGAGGCGGAACGGATTGGCTTGGTATCCTTGGCTGTCGAGGAGGGTGAATTGCTGTCCAGGGCTTATGAGGTGGCCGATCAATTGGCCATGGGCAGCCAGACAGCGATCCGCTGGACCAAGTACGCACTGAACAACTGGCTGCGCCAGGCGGGCCCGACCTTTGATGCCTCACTGGGGCTGGAATTCATGGGGTTTGCCGGGCCTGATGTGTGTGAAGGGATCGATGCCTTGCTTGAAAAGCGATCGCCGCGCTTTCCTGGTGCCTGAGTGTTTGCCAGATAATCGCGACACTCTATTGATTCGAAATTGCCGCTGCTCATGAGCTACAAGCTATCTGCCTGCCTCCTGGCTTTATTTGCCTGCCTTGCCTCTGGCGCCTGGGCCCAGGCTGTTCAGGTGCAGGATGCCTGGGCCCGGGCGACCGTTCCGGGGCAGACTGCCACGGGTGCGTTCATGAAGCTCACTTCCAGGGACGGTGCCCTGCTGCTTGGAGCAACTTCGCCCGTGGCAGGGGTGGTTGAGCTGCATGAAATGAAAATGGACGGCGATGTGATGCGCATGCGGGCTGTGAGTGCTGGCCTGCCGCTGCCGGCCGGAAAGACTGTGGAACTCAGGCCTGGGGGCTATCACGTGATGCTGATGGATTTGAAGTCTGCTTTATCCAAGGACAGCACGGTGCCGTTGACCCTGGTCTTCAAGGATGCCAAGGGTGTGCAAGGCAAGCTGGACATCAAGTTGTCTGTGTCCACTGTTGCTCCTGCGGCTTCAGGCATGGGTGGCCATGGGCGACCCCCCCATTGAGGCGCGCGCAGCGCGAGTTTTGGACACCATCCCTCGCGATAATTGCTGACATTCTTATCCCTTAGGTAGCAAGGAAGCTCGATGAAGATCGCACGTGTGCAAGTGGCTGGCAAGGTGTCACTCGGTTTGGTGGATGAAGTCAGGCAGGAGGTTGCGCTGGTGGGTGGTGAGTGGGGCAGTCACCCCAATCCAGTGCTGGCTGTGATCCAGCAGGATGTGAGGGCGGAACAACTTCTAGGCGCTGTCACGATGCGTGTGCCGCTGGCTCAGGTGAAATTTATGTCACCCTTGACTGCCTTTTTGCGCAACCCCTTTGCGGTCGGCAAAAACTACCATGAACACGCGCTTGAATTTGACAAGAGCGGCTTCAACGCCACCAGCGGTGCCGCTTCGGCCATTCCACAGTACCCCCAGATTTTCACCAAGGCCACGCTCACCCTCAATGGCCCAAACGACCCAATTCGCTACAGCAAGGCGCTCACCACTTCGGTGGACTATGAGGGCGAAATTGGCGTGGTGATCGGCAAGACCTGCCGCGATGTGCGCAAAGCCGATGCCATGAACCATGTCTGGGGCTTCGTCGCCGCCAACGATGTCACTGCGCGCGACCTGCAAAAAAACCACGCACAGTGGTTCATGGGCAAGTCGCTCGATGGCTTCTGTCCGCTGGGCCCCTGGATGACCAGCCGGGATGAGGCGCCCAGCGACATGCGCATGCAGACCTGGGTCAATGGCGAGCAGCGCCAGAATGCGCATATTTCGCAACTGATCTTCGACATACCGACCCTGATCGAAACCATGAGCGCAGCTTTCACCCTGTTGCCTGGTGATCTGATTCTCACCGGCACCTCGGTGGGGGTGGGCGTAGGGTTCAATCCGCCCAAGTTCCTGCGCCATGGCGATCTGGTGCGAGTGGCCATCAGCGGCCTGGGTGAACTGAACAACCCAGTTGAGGAAATCTGATACGGTTGCCCTGCGACCACATTCAACCCAAGGAGACTGACCATGCAACAACGTCGTGAATTCCTGCAGCTGAGTGCCGCCTCCTTGGCGGCTGCCACCCTGCCAGCGTTGGCACAGGACGCCTACCCCAGCAAGCCCATCACTATGGTGGTGCCGTTCCCGCCCGGCGGTGTTGCCGACACTGTGGGCCGCCCGGTCGCCGAGGCCATGGGGCGCGCGCTTGGCCAGCCCATGATTGTTGAGAACAAGGGTGGCGCTGGTGGCGGCATTGGTATGGCGCAAGTGGCCAAGTCCAGGGCCGATGGCTACAGCGTGCTGATGGCATTGTCTTCGGTGGTCGTTCTGCCCGAGGCTGACAAAATCCTCAAGCGCTCGCCGCTATTTACGCTCGATCAGCTCAAGCCGGTGGCGCGTTTCACCGCCGACCCCACGGCGCTGGTGGTGCGTGCCGAGAGCCCCTGGAAAACCTATCAGGAATTTATCGCCCACGCCAAGTCCAACCCTGGTGCGATTACCTTTGGTTCCTCAGGCAATTACGGCACCATGCATGTGCCGATGGAGCAACTCAAGGCCGCCACAAGCAGTTTCATGCTGCATGTGCCTTATACCGGCGCTGGCCCGGCCGTGTTGGCCTTGCTGTCGGGTCAGGTGGATGCCTTGTCCACCGGGCCGTCGAGCGTGATGCAGCATGTACGCGCGGGCAAGTTGCGTGTGCTCACCCACTGGGGGGAGAGCCGACTGAGTGCTTTACCCGCGGTGCCGACATTGAAAGAGGTGGGCGTCCCAATCAGCTATTCCCAGTGGTCGGGCTTGTTTGTGCCCGCCGGTACGCCCGAGCCGGTGGTGGCCAAATTGCGCCAGGCTGCCAAGGCTGCCGCCGAAGATGCGAAGGCCAAACAGGCATTGGCCGCAGCTGGCACATATTTCCAGTATCAGGACATGCCAGAGTTCGAGCGTTTCGTACAAGCTGATGCCAAGGCCATGGCCTCAGTCGTGCAGCGTATCGGCCAGGTGCAATAGGCAGTCAGCCTCCAAGCACTGGGCTAACCATGTGGCGCTTTCCTTATGCGCATGCCGCCCACCCGCAGTGGCGCATGGCGGCGGGCCTGGTGTTGGCCCAGTTGCGTGCTCAGCTGGCCTTGAGCAAGCAATCGCCCACTTTGGCGCTGCTCTACATCACTGACCATTACGCCGCCGATGCACAGGCCCTGCTGACGCATCTGAGCGCAGAGATGCCCGAGGTGACCGATTGGGCGGGTACGGTGGGTGTGGGCATTGCTGTTAACAATGCCGAATATTTCGACGAGCCTGCCTTGGCCCTCATGTTGTGTGATCTGCCCAGTGATCAGTACCGGGTGTTTTCAGGTATTGCACCCTTGTCTCAGGGATTTCATGCCCAAACTGCCCTGGTCCATGCCGATGGCCACACCCCCGAACTGGCCGAGCTGATACGCGAAATGGCAGAACGAACCGAATCGGGCTATCTGTTTGGCGGATTGAGCGCCAGCCGGAGCCAGAGTGTGCAGTTCGCCATGGGCGGCGATGGGTTTATCCGCGGCCAGGGCCGGGCTTCGGGCATCTTCAGTGGCGGCCTGAGTGGTGTGGCTTTTGGTGCAGGCGTCACCTTGATTTCGCGGGTCACTCAAGGTTGCCAACCCGTGGCCAAGGCCCACACAGTGACCGAGTCTGAGCGTAATGTGGTGTACCAGCTTGATGGCCAGCCAGCGCTCCAAGTGCTGTTGGGCGATTTGCAGGTTTCCCTGGAGCAGCCTGAATCGGCGCTGACCGCCGTGCGTGCTACCTTGGCCGGCTTACATCAGCCCAGCGATGCGCTGGCTGACCGTGTGGACAATATGCGTGGCAACTTCGGCAATGATGTGCTGGTGCGGCACATCATCGGCCTGGACCCGCAGCGCCATGGGGTGGCGCTGGCTGACTTGGTGCCAGAGGGCATGGAATTGGCTTTTTGCCAGCGCAACGCCCAGGCCGCGCGCGCTGATCTGACGCGCATCTGTGCCGAAGTCCGGGAAGAGATGGAACTGGAGGTGCCAACAACACCCGGTACAGACAATCTGGAGGCTGCCTCGCTCACCCGTCAAATGCTGGGTGCGGTCTATGTCAGCTGCGCCGGGCGAGGTGGGCCGCACTTTGGCAGCCCCAGCGCAGAGTTGCAGATCGTGCGCCGGGCACTGGGTGATGTGCCGCTGGTGGGCTTTTTTGCCGGTGGTGAAATCGCCCGTCATCACCTCTATGGCTACACCGGGGTGCTGACAGTATTTACCAACTGAGCAGCAGCCTGGCCTGTTGCTCAGACGCCGCGCGCTCTTTCGCCGTGAAAGCGCTGCACAAAGGCAGCAAAGTTATGTTGGTCCAGTGCTGAACGCACTTCATGCATCAGGTTCAGGTAGTAGTGCAGGTTGTGCACTGTGCTCAGCATGGGCCCCAGCATTTCACCGCAGCGATCCAGGTGGTGTAGATAGGCGCGGGAAAATCCATCGCGCCCGCCCTGAGCGTAAGAAACGCCTGAGCGGCCGGCGCAGGCATAGCAGCGGCATGTTTCGTCTATAGGCTGCGGGTCGCTTTTATGACGGGCATTGCGGATCTTGAGATCGCCAAAGCGGGTAAACAAATGGCCATTGCGCGCATTGCGGGTGGGCATGACGCAGTCGAACATGTCAAAACCCTGCTGCACACCATAGACCAGATCTTCTGGTGTGCCCACCCCCATCAGGTAGTGAGGCTTGTTTTTCGGCAGACGTGGGCCGCAGTGGCGCATCAGGCGTTGCATGTCTTCCTTGGGCTCGCCCACGCTAACGCCACCCACCGCAACGCCAGGAAAATTCAGTTCCTCCAGGCCAGCCAGGGATTCATCGCGCAGGTGCTCGAACATGCCGCCCTGGACAATGCCAAACAGGGCGTTGGGGTTGGCCAGGCGTTCAAATTCGTTCTGGCAACGCCGCGCCCAGCGCAGGCTCAGCTCCATGGATTCGCGTGCCTCGCGCTCGGTGGTCAGCTGGCCATTGTGCTTGGGGTCCAGTGAGACATAGGGCGTGCACTCGTCAAACTGCATCACGATGTCGCTGTTGAGCACGGTCTGGATTTGCATCGAGACCTCCGGCGTCAGAAACAGCTTGTCGCCATTGACCGGCGAAGAAAATTTGACCCCTTCCTCGGAGATTTTGCGCATCTCGCCCAGGCTCCAGACCTGAAAGCCGCCCGAGTCGGTCAGAATTGGTTTGTGCCAGTTTTCAAACTGGTGCAGCCCGCCAAACTGTTGCAGCACCTCCAGGCCTGGTCGCATCCACAGATGGAAGGTGTTGCCAAGGATGATCTGGGCGCCCATATCTTCCAGGCTTTGCGGCATGACCCCCTTGACCGTGCCATAGGTGCCCACCGGCATGAACACCGGTGTCTCCACCACGCCATGGTTGAGCCTCAGGCGACCGCGGCGCGCGTAAGAGCCCAGGTAAGCGCCGTCGGCAGAGGCCGGATCGGTCTGGAGGATGTCGAATTGCAGCATGTTGAGGTGGCGATTGTAGGTGTCGCACTGGGCTACGCCGCTCTCGTTGTGATCAACCGCGTTGCTGTGCCTGCTTCTTCCACACCTGCCAGGGGCGCTCCAGATGCTGGTCGTTCATATCGGAAGTGGCCTGGGCCTCGCCGGGGGTCAGGAAGTTGACCTCGCCCAGTCGCATGGCTTCGCTTTGCAGGCGAGCGTTGCTTTCGGTATAGATGGCACGAAATACCACTTGCTGGATGGACAGGCCAGTGACCACATTGCCATGGCCACGGAGCAGCGCAACGGCGGACTGCCCCAGGGTGTCGGCCAGGGCTTTGCCCAGTGCCTGGTTGCGGATCAACAGATCAGATGACTCGCCAGCGCTATGACGAATTTCAAATACCGGCGTTTGTGCGCCCAGAAAGCCGCTCATATGACAGATTGGGCGCAAGCGTGCACCCGTCACACCAAATGGGATGAGCGCTGGAGAATGGCTGTGAATCACCGACACGACATCCGGGCGAGCCCGATAAATCTCGCTGTGGATAAAGCGTTCGACATAAGTGTGCCGTCCGCGCCCATCGTGCACCTGTCCATCCAGGTCAACCGCCACGATATCTTCTGCAGTGACCAGGCCGGGGGCCATGCTGCGCGCGATCAGGAAACGGCCGGGGTCTTTGTCATGGCGCACGCTGATATGGCCAAAGCCATCGAGAACACCCTGATTGACCAAAATATGGTTGGACACAACCAGGTCATCGATCAGTTCGGGGTTGGCGGTCTGGGGCATTCTTGGCGGGCTCCGGGCTGTTAAGTGAGGATGTGTGGGTATCATAGTCGTGTCAGTGTCAAACCACTCGAGGAGACAACATGAGCTTGCCCAAGCGTATCTGCGCCAGCCTCGTGCTGGGAGCAGCAATGATTTCTTCGCCCTTTGCTCAGACCTACCCGGGCAAGTCGATCCAGCTGGTGGTGCCCGTCTCGGCTGGCGGGGGCACCGATGTGATGGCCCGCGCTGTGGGGCAGAAGGTGGGTGAGTTGCTGGGCCAGTCGGTGGTGGTCGAAAACAAGACCGGCGCCGGCGGCAATATTGGTGTCGAGTATGTGGCCAAGGCCAAGGCGGACGGCTACACCCTGCTTTTCTCTCCCAGCACCATTGCCACCAATGTGGCGGTCTATCGCAAACTGCCTTATGACCTGCTGAAGGATTTTCAGACCATTGCCCTGGTTGGCCAGACCGATGTGGTGCTGGTGGTCAATGCCAAACTCAAGGTCAATACGGTCAAGGATTTTGTGGAACTGGCGCGCAGCAAGCCTGGCGCCCTCAACTTCGGCTCAGCCGGGCTGGGCAGTTCGCAGCACCTCACCGCCGAATACTTCAACCAGCTGGCTGGCACCAGCGCCAACCACATCCCGTACAAGGGGCAGTCGCAGGCGATGAACGACCTGGTGGGCGGGCAGCTCGACTACATGTTCAGCCCCCTGCAGAACGCCTTGCCCTATATCAAACAAGGCCGAATTCGTGCGGTGGCGGTGGCGGCCAAGCAGCGTCATCGCAACCTGCCAGAGGTGCCGACCCTAAATGAATCGGGTTACCCCGGCTCCGAAGTGTCCAACTGGTTTGCGGTCTACGCGCCTGCCGCCACCCCGGCATCAGTGGTGAAAAAGCTCCATGCCACCTATATCAAGGTGCTGAGCCAGCCTGAGACCAAGGCCAAGCTGGAGGGCATGGGATTTGACATTGTGCTGACTACCCAGGATCAGGCAACGGATTTCATGCGTTCCGAACTGGTGCGCTGGGCGCGGGTGGCGGCTCATGCCGGCATCAAGGCGGAGTAATCTTTCCTTGCGCGCGATACTGCACCCAACCTCAAACCCCCCAGCCTTGCTGATTTAGCTAAAACCGTATGAAACCTGAAGACGCCAGGTCGGCCAGCGGGGATGGTGTGAATCCGCTGGATTGGGAGGGTGGTGGCACCAGCCGCATTCCCTTTGCCCTCTACACCGACGAACAGCTGCACCGCAAGGAGCTGGAGCGCTTCTTTTACCGCGGCCACTGGTGCTATGTCGGCCTGGAAGCGGAAATCCCGAAGCCGGGCGACTTCAAGCGCACCGTGGTGGGGGAACGCTCGGCCATCCTGGTGCGCGCAGCAGATGGCGCGATCTATGTGGTGGAAAACGTGTGCGCGCACCGCGGCATGCAGTTTTGCCGCGAACGCCACGGCAACCGAAAAGAGTTTGTCTGCCCCTACCACCAGTGGAGCTATGCCCTGAATGGGGACTTGCAAGGTGTGCCATTTCGCCGCGGGGTGCGCCAGGATGGCAAAGTGAATGGCGGCATGCCGGCTGACTTTGACCCCAAAGACCACGGCTTGCGCCAGCTGCGGGAGGCGCGGCGTGGGGGCGTGGTGTTTGCCTCGTTTGATCCACTAGTGGAATCGCTGGAAGACTATATGGGCCCAACGATCCTGGGCTACTTTGACCGTCTTTTCAACGGCCGAGAGCTGGTCATCCTAGGCTACAACCGTCAACGCATCCCTGGCAACTGGAAGTTGATGCAGGAAAACATCAAGGACCCCTACCATCCGGGACTGCTGCATACCTGGTTTGTCACCTTTGGCCTCTGGCGGGCCGATAACAAGTCCGAGCTGCGCATG
>CAXRBE010000093.1:0-4961 GCA_964228805.1 Burkholderiaceae bacterium | reverse complement strand
AGATCCGCCACCAATTACTTTTGCATCGTAATTGGTATTCATTCCTCCATTTCCATAAACTACGACACCAAAGGCCGAGTCTTTACCTAGCATACGGTTATAACCAAATTCAGGTACAAAAAACTGTCTTTGACCACTTTGATATTCACCAGGTGTTTGGCCAAGTGATGACCCCCCTGAACCTACAGTGGAAGTCCTATCCGGCATAAAGAGATCCAACCCAAACGCCACCCCATTACCTATGTTGACGCCAGAAGCAGGGTTGGTAGCCAAAGACATGGCATCAGATGCCATAGCAATGCCTGCGCCGCCCATGCTCTTAGCGGCAATACCATACCCATGTGAAAAATAGCCGTTGGTGGCCATGGCCGCTGTCAGAGGGCCGGCGATGATGGCGGCCATGGCTGCCTTGCGAAATAGTTTGGTCTTGGTCATAAAAATCTCCACTCAAATAGCTTTGACGCGTTGCCAGAAAGAAAAAATCGAAATCCTAAAAACCTACCCTTGACCTTTGCTTTGGTCTGTAACTCACCGAGCGATCGTGTCACACTTGTGCCGGTAGGTGTATAGGTATTTACACTATACGGGTAGGGGTTAAACAAGGTCAGAATGGCTCTAACCGGTAGCCAAGGATTTCAACCTGGATGCGTTCAAATCTTTGTCAGATGTGGCAAACTCCCATCCGTATATTGACATTTGTATCAAGGAGATAAACGATGGTTAACAAAACGACTGACGCCTCCGTTGCGGTCAAGCCAACTGGTGCCGCTTCGTTTCGTGCAGACCACCAGAAAGACGTTGTTAACCGACTACGACGGATTGAGGGCCAGGTACGCGGCTTGGTGGAAATGATCCACAGTGGCCGCCCCTGCGATGACATTGCCCTCCAAATGTCAGCCACCCGCAAGGCCATGGACAAAGCTTTCTACCGCATGATGGCCTGCTCGGTGATTGAGGCTGTCTACGAAGCAGACAATGAGGCCGGCGCCGTGGCCGAAGTGGAGCACGCCGCACGCCTGTTGGAGAAGTTTGGCTGAGCCGATCAGGCCCCTGCCTTATTCCAACAGGCTGGAAAAATCGCGAATGATCCGGTCTGGCCGGCAAGCCTCGATCGCTTGGCCCATGTTGTAGCCATCTGGCAGCAGCCAGACCGGCACACCGGCGTTGCGGGCGGTTTGCGCATCGATCGACGAATCTCCCACAAATAGGGCGCGCTCTACCGATACCCCAAACTCGTGCAGGCAGCTTTCAATGCCGGCCGGATCGGGCTTTTTGCTGGGCAGGGTGTCGCCGCTAACCACCCGGTCAAACAGGGGCGCCAGCCCATGCGCAGCAAGCAAGGCCTGGGTGAAACGCCCCTCCTTGTTGGTGACCACGGCCAGCTTGAGCCCCCGCTCACGCAAGGCCTGCAGCACCTCGCGCACCTGCGGGTAGAGCTGACTGCGGCTGCCGCAGCGGCGCTGGTAATGGCGGTCAAACTCAATCGTCCATTGCGGCATCTCGGCGGATTGGCGCGCCTCGTGCAGGGCGAGCCCTCGCACATGGGCAGCAGCCTGTACCAGCAGCTCGCGTGTGCCGTGCCCGATCCAGCCTGCCACCTGCTCCTGCTCAAGCGATGGCAGGCCAAAGTGCAGCAAGGTGTCGTTGACCGCATCGCAGATCTCTGGCGCGGTCTCGATCAGGGTGCCATCCAGATCGAACATGATCAGCTCAAAGCCTGCTGAACGAGCTTGGGCGACTTGCATTTTGAGATCAATAAATAGTCAAGCGTTGTAAGTTGCTGGGTAGAGCCTGAGGTATAGCGAGAATTTCATCACTTGCCAGCCATGGTTGCATAGCACGAAGTGGGCTCAGCTTAGCTCAATAGCCCCCAATATCACAGGATGCAGGAAGCGCTAAGATAAGACCATGAGCAGTTCACGTCGTCATTTCTTGCGCACCACCACAGCCCTGGCGGGTGCCAGCTTGTACGTCTCCAGATCATCGGCACAAACCGCGCCGGGCGTGCAGGTGGCCCCCTCGGTCGCGGCTGCCGAAGCCAAGGCGCCACCCCTGCCGCCAGCCGGCAGCCTGCTGGCCTTGCCTGAAGTCAAACTGCTGGACGGATCAGTCTTCCAACCCGCCCAGGCCAACGGGCGGGTGACCGTGATCTACTGGTGGGCCAGCACCTGCCCTTTTTGCGCCTTGCAAAGCCCGGAGATGGAAAAACTGTGGCTAACCGAACGCAGCAAAGGACAGAAAGGCTTGCAATTCCTGACCCTGTCGGTTGATCGCAAACCGGAAGAAGCGCTGGCTTACATGAAGAAAAAAGGCTACACCTTCCCGGCCGGCTTTGTCACACCAGAAATCCAGCGCGCCCTACCCAAGCCCAGAGGCCTGCCCATCACCCTGGTGCGCGGCCGCGATGGCAAGGTGCTGCAAGCTGAAAAAGGCCAGTTGTTTCCAGAAGACGTCGAGCTGTTGGCGCGCTGGTCCTGAAGTCTGCCTAAAGATGTTTGACCGATGAGCGCAACGCTGGATGGCAAGCTGGTGGTTGCCATCTCCTCGCGCGCCCTGTTTGACTTCGAGGAGGAAAACAAGGTTTTCGAGCGTGGGCAAGGCCCTAACAAGGACCAGGCCTACATGCAACTTCAGCTGGATAAGCTGGAGGAACCCGCCAAGCCCGGGGTGGCTTTCTCCATGGTGAAGAAACTGCTGGCCTTCAATGATGAGCGGGCGCAGCGGGTGGAAGTGGTGATTCTCTCGCGCAACGATCCAGTCTCGGGCATGCGGGTGTTTCGCTCGGCCCAGCACTACGGCCTGCCGATCGAGCGCGGCAGCTTCACCCGCGGCCAGTCGCCCTGGCGCTATCTCAAACCGCTGCACGCCAACTTGTTTCTCTCGGCCAACCCCGATGATGTACGAGCCGCACTGGCCGTCGGTTTTCCGGCTGCCACCGTGGCCACCCATGCCGCGCGGGCCCAGGACAACCACCCCAATGAGGTGCGCATTGCCTTTGATGGCGATGCGGTGCTTTTCTCCGATGAGGCCGAGCGGGTGTTTCAGGCCGAGGGGCTCAATGCCTTCCAGCAGCATGAGCGCGACAAGGCACACCAGCCCCTGATGGCTGGTCCGTTCAAGCCTCTGCTGGCAGCGCTGCACCGCTTGCAACGGGAGGGCACGCCCACCATGCATATCCGAACTGCACTGGTCACCGCTCGCAGCGCCCCTGCGCATGAGCGTGCCATCCGCACCCTGATGGACTGGCACATCGAGGTGGACGAGGCCATGTTCCTGGGCGGCCTGCCCAAGGGAGAATTCTTGCGCGAGTTCGAACCTGATTTTTTCTTTGACGACCAGACCGGTCATATCGAATCTGCCGCCCGTCATGTGCCTGCCGGCCATGTGGACAGCGGCGTTGCCAACCCCTAACCAAGGTTCTGCTCTATGCCTAACATGCAGAAACTGGCCGACTTCAAGGCCTTTGTCGCCCGCACCTGGGCACTTTCCTCGCCCTACTTCAAGTCGGAAGAAAAGTGGCGGGCCCGCGTCCTGCTCATTTCGATCATCGCGCTCAACCTCGGTTTCGTCTACACCCTGGTGCTGTTCAACGAGTGGAACCGCTATTTCTACGATGCGCTGCAGGAGATGAACTACCCCGTCTTTATTGAGCAGCTGTTGCGCTACACCGTGCTGGCGCTGATATATATCATCATCGCGGTCTACCGTTTCTACCTGACACAGTACCTGGAGCTGCGCTGGCGCGCCTGGATGACGCGCACCTACCTGCAACGCTGGTTAGACCATCAGGTGTACTACCACCTGGAGCTCTCGCGCTACGCGCAACTCAAGCCCGAGGCCTCGCCCGACAACCCCGACCAGCGCATCCAGGAGGACCTGAAAATATTCACCGCCAGCACTGTCGGCCTGAGCATGGGCCTGCTCAATGCTCTGGTCACGCTACTGAGTTTTGTCGGCATCCTGTGGGGGCTGAGCGGTGCTTTCAGTTTCAGCTGGGGCGAACAAGAATTTGAAATCCCCGGCTTCATGCTGTGGGTGGCCATTCTGTATTGCCTGCTTGGCAGCGTGATCACTCACTATGTGGGCCGACCGCTGATTCCGCTCAACTACCAGCAGCAGCGCCGTGAAGCAGATTTTCGTCACAACCTGGTGCGGGTGCGCGAGTACAGCGAGGCCATTGCCCTGGACCGGGGCGAGTCAGTGGAAAACAATCAGCTCAACCTGCGCTTTGACCATGTGGTTGGCAACTACCTCAAGCTGATCGATGCCCAAAAGCGGCTGACCATGTTCACCGCCACTTTCGGTCAGGCCTCCACCGTGTTTCCTTTCATTGTGGCCGCGCCACGCTTTTTCAGCGGGGCCATTCATCTGGGCACCCTGATGCAAATCGCATCGGCGTTCAGCCGGGTGCAAGATTCTTTATCCTGGTTCATCGACAACTACGATGCGCTGGCCGCCTGGCGAGCCACCACCGACCGGCTGAGCCACTTTGAACAAGCCATTGAGGAGGCCAGTCGTAAGTCTGAGCTGGATTACCAGCGCAAAGACACTGCAGGTACAGGCGTGAGTGCGCACAACCTGAGCCTGGGGCTGCCCACCGGAGGCCAGTTGCTGTCTCAGGCCCAGCTGCAAGCCCAGCCGGGCGACAGCGTGCTGCTGAGCGGCCCCTCGGGCAGCGGCAAGTCCACCCTGTTTCGCGCACTGGCTGGCATCTGGCCGCTGGCATCAGGTCAGGTTGAGCTGCCGCAATCGAGCATGTTCATCCCGCAACGGCCCTACTTCCCCAATGCGGCGCTGCGCGATGCCCTGGCCTACCCTGAGCCAGCCAGCCGCTATGACGAAGAGACCCTCAAGCAGGCACTGCGCGATGCCCTGCTGCCCCATCTGGTGGATCAACTTGATGTGGTGGATGCCTGGGGACAGAAACTCTCAGGTGGTGAGCAGCAACGGCTTGCTCTGGC
>CAXRBE010000092.1:0-42959 GCA_964228805.1 Burkholderiaceae bacterium | reverse complement strand
AATCCGGTGATCAACCCCTACACCGGCCTGGGGACCTCCTTTGCCGGCGGCGAACTGACCGAGGAGCGACTGGCCAAGTTTCGCGCCACCATTCCCCTGGGGCGCTTTTCCACGCCGGAAGACGTGGCCAGCGCAGCGCTCTACCTGGCCAGTGACGAAGCGGCCTTCATCAGCGGCGTCTGTATCGAAGTGGACGGGGCTCGCTGCGTCTGATCAAATTTTTTGGAAGGTATGAACCATTGGCATGATTACAGCGTGCCGCCTATGCGGTACGAGGCCTGGGGTGGCGACCGCATCGTGCGGGCATTTACGAACCGGCCTGCTTCCTTTTTCGCGCTGTTCGAGAATGCCTGCGCGAACGATCCGCACACCGACGCTATCGTCTTTGAAGGTCAGCGATGGACCTATGCCCAGACCCGCACCGAGGCGCTACGCTATGCCAGCTATTTCAGAAGCCAGGGTCTGCGCCAGGGTGATCGCATCATTCTCTTCCTCGGCAACCGGCCGGAATTCCTGTTCGTGCTGCTGGCCGCTCAATACCTGGGGCTGATCACCGTGCCGGTAGGTGTGCGAGAGCAGCGCCCGGGTCTGGCTTATATTGCCAGCCAGTGCGAGGCACGCGCCATCGTGTTCGATGCCGAATTCAGCGAGCGCATCCCCGATATCAGCGAGGCTGCTAACCTGCAATACCGCTGGAGCGCGGAAGCAGTGTCAGCACAACTGCCCGCCCAAGCCGATGGGATCACTTCGGCCTCGCCGTCGGAAGAAGATGTTTCCTGCATCCTCTACACCTCGGGCACCACTGGCAAGCCCAAGGGTGCCATGCTCAGCCACCGCAATGTGGTGCATTCGGTCATTCACTTTCAGGCCTGCATGCGGCTGCAGCCCAAGGACCGCTCGGCCCTGGCCGTGCCGGCCAGCCATGTCACTGGCTTGATTGCCATCATTGCCGCACTCTGGCAGGTGGGCGGCGCGGTGATCGTGATGCCCGCCTTCAAGGCCGATGCCTTCCTGGCCTTGGTAGAACACGAGCGCATCAGTCACACCCTGATGGTGCCGGCCATGTACAAGCTGTGCCTCATGAGCGATGCCCTGCCGCGCCACGACCTCACCAGCTGGCGCCTGGGTGGTTACGGTGGCGCTCCTATGCCGGTGGCCACGATTGACGAATTGGCGCAGCATATTCCCGGTCTCACCTTGCTCAACGCCTACGGGTCCACCGAAACCACTTCGCCCACCACCCTGATGCCTGCCGGCCTGACGCGCACGCATATCGACAGCGTGGGTGTGGCTCTGCCCGCGGCTGACATCCGGGTGATGGACGAAGAAGGCCGGGAAGTACCACCTGGAGAAACAGGCGAATTGTGGATTGGCGGCCCCATGGTGGTGCCCGGCTACTGGAACAACCCGCAGGCCAACGCGACATCCTTCACCGCCGGCTACTGGCACTCTGGAGACCTCGGCTCTGTGGACGAACAAGGCTTTGTGCGAATCTATGACCGCAAGAAGGACATGCTCAACCGTGGCGGCTTCAAGATTTATTCGGTGGAAGTGGAAAACACCTTGCTCGCCCTGCCTGGCGTGGTGGAAGCCGCCATTGTGGGCCGGCCCTGCCCAGTGCTGGGCGAGCGCGTGCACGCCTTCATCCATGCGCCAACAATTCCTCATGACGACGAGGCTGTCCGCCAGCACTGCCAGCAATTGCTGGCAGACTACAAAGTGCCAGAGACGCTCACCTGGTGCGACACGCCGCTGCCGCGCAATGCGAATGGCAAGGTGATGAAGCGGACCTTGCGCGATCAGCTCAATACCTGATCTGCTGTCTGGATGTAGCGCTGTCTGAGTACACGGTGCAATACCTTACCAGTTGCAGTACGCGGCATCTGCTCGTCCTCCAGAAATTCCACCTGGCTCGGGCATTTGAAGCCGGCCAGGCGTTGGCGGCACCAGCTGCGCAGCTCCTCCGCAGTCGGGCTTTGTCCCAGGTGCGGCACCACCACCGCCAGCGCAGTCTCGCCCCACTTCTCATGCGGCACACCAATCACCGCCACATCGCGCACCTTGGGGTGCTGGCCCAGCACGCCCTCCACCTCGGAGGGGTAAATGTTCTCGCCGCCGCTGATGATCATATTGCTCTTGCGGTCGACAAGCCAGATGTAGCCATCGGCGTCGCGCCTTGCCATGTCGCCCACTGAGCACCATGCGCCAGCAAAGGCCTCGGCGGTCTTCTCCGGGTTCTTCCAGTAACCTTCAAACACATAGGAGGTGCGCGAAAAGAGTTCACCCACCTCGCCGTCGCGTACCTCGCGCCGATTTTCATCCAGCAATCGGATGGCGCCGCTGCCAGCCCACTCGCGCCCGACCGAGCCGAGCTTGCTCAACTGTTCCTCGGGCCGCAAGAGTGTGACCCACCCGGCCTCGGTGGAACCGTAGAGCTCGTACAGGCGACCATTGGGGAACAGCCCCATGATGCCGCGCTTGGTGTCGGGCCGCGCCGGGGCCGAGGAAATCATCAGCTTGCCCACAGCGCTTAGGTCAAAGCGGCGCTTCACTTCTTCTGGCAGGGCCAGCATCATGATGTAGTGGGTTGGCACCAGGGAGGTGAAGGTGACGCGATCCTCAGCCAAAGTACGCAGCAAGGCCTCGGGGTCGAAGCTGCGCCGGTCATCGATGATGCAGGTGCCCCCCAGATGGATGAAGCTGGTGCCGAAATACAGGGAATTAGCGTGACACAAGGGCATCACCAGCAGGGCCGTGTCGTTTTTCGAAAACCCCATCTCCACCGCAGTGGCCAGTGCGATCAACGCACTGGCGCCGTGGCTGCGAATGGCACCCTTGGGTCGGCCGGTCGTACCCGAGGTGTACATCAGGGCGCATGTGTCTTGAGCGCCTACCGTCTCAAATTCCCGATCGGGGTTGGCTGCTGCCATCAGCGCCTCGTAGCCTAGCCAACCGGCTGGCGCAGCATCGCCAAGCGTCACATAACGTCCAGTTGGAACCTTGAGTTGAGGGCGAACCGCATCCAGGGTGGAACAAAACTCGGGGCCGGCGATCACCGCTGCCACCTCCGCGTTGTCCAGGATGTAGGCGACCTCAGGCCCGCTCAGGCGAAAGTTCAGCGGCACAGCCACCAGGCCGGCGCGTGCCAGGCCAACATAAATCTCCATCCATTCCAGGCAGTTGTAGGCCAGCAGGCCGACGCGCTCCCCCTGGGCCAGACCCAGGCCGCGCAGACCCGCTGCCAGGCGTAAGGCACGCTGGTCCCATTGGGCATAACTGAGCCGGCGACGCGAATCGCGGGCACCCAGCTTGTCCGGATTCAGCCGGGCATGGGTGGCCACGGCGTCGGCAAGGGTGGGCAGATGCTTCACAGTTGTTCTCCTGGATAGAGGGCTGGCAGCAGGGTCTACCGGCCAAGGGTTGCAATTGAACTTGACAAATCAGAATTCTGAATTCAGAATTCAATAATGTCAACCCCGGTTTTAGTCAACCCCATTCCTCCAGGAGACAAGCATGGCGCCTCCCCCCATCGGTGAGCATTCGGCTGCAGCGGTCATCGCGCGATTTCTCAAGGCCCGCGGCGTGCGCCGTGTGTACGCCCTGTGCGGCGGCCACATCATGCCTATCTGGATGCGTCTGGACAGCGAAGGCATCCGCATCGTGGATGTGCGCGATGAGCGTGCTGCCGTCTACATGGCGCATGCCGAAGCGCAACTGAGCGGTGGCCTGGGGGTGGCGCTGGTGACCGCCGGCCCCGGCGTGACCAATGCCATGACCGGCATCGCCAACGCGCATGTGGCGCGCGCGCCGGTGCTGGTGCTGTCGGGCCTGCCCCCTGCCGCGCAGGAAAACCGCGGCGCGCTGCAAGATATCGTGCACACCCAGCTGGTGGGCAGCATCACCCGTTATGCGCGCACCGTACGCCACCCCGATCTGGTGCCGCAGGAACTGGCAGAGGCGGCCGCTTGCGCCCTGGGCGAAGGTGGCGAGCCCGGTCCGGTCTACCTTGACTTTCCGGTTGATACGCTGCGCGCTGATGTCGCTCCCGCGGTGCAGCTGCCTGAAATATTTCAGCCCCCCATTGCGCCGCCCCTGCCCCCCAGCCCTCAAGGGGTACAAGCCGCCATCGAACTGCTTTGGTCGGCCAAACGACCCTTGTTCATCTCGGGTCGCGGGGCCAGGCACGCAGGAGCTGCGCTTTCAGCGCTGCTCACGCGGCTGGGCGCCGCCTACCTGGATACCGGCGAAAGCCGGGGTCTGGTCAATGATGATCACCCCAGCGTGGTGGCCGCCATGCGCGGCACAGTCATGGGCCAGGCGGACCTGGTGGTCACAGTCGGCCGGCGATTGGATTTTCAGCTGGCCTATGGCTCGCCCGCCGTATTTGGCCAAGCCGAGTTTCTGCGCATCGCCGACTGTGCCGCGGAATTGCGCGACAACCGGCGTGGCCGGGTGGAGTTGCTGGCCGATCCGGCGCTGGCGCTGCAAGCCATCCTGGACGCAGCCCCTGCGCGGGCATCAATGACAGACCGTGACTGGCTCAGCAGCCTGCGCCAGCAGCACCTGCAACGCTCAGAGAAATTGGCGCAGTCCATGCGTCAAGCGCCACCCGGTAGCGATGGGCGCATGCACCCCAACCGTGTGTTGGCTGCGCTACGAGATGCGCTACCGGCCGATGCGGTGGTGGTGGCCGATGGCGGCGATTTCCTCAGCTTTGCGCGGGTGGGACTACCGGCCACCACCTACCTTGACCCTGGCTCCCTGGGCTGCATTGGCGTGGGCACACCCTTTGGCATCGCTGCCAGCCTGGCTTGCCCGGAGAAAACCGTGGTGGTGGCCACTGGCGATGGCGCCTTTGGCTTCAACGCAATGGAGATCGACACGGCGGTGCGCCACCAGGCGCCCATCCTGGTGGTGGTCGCAAACAACGGCTCATGGGCGATCGCAGTGCGCGACCAGCAGGAGACGCATGGCAAGGTGGTCGGTACCCATCTGCAGTTTGCCGACCATGCTGCCATGGCGCGCGCCTTCGGCATGCATGCCGAACGGGTGGAACGGCCTGAAGACCTGCCGGGCGCGATTGCGCGTGCGCTGGCCCATCGACCGGCACTGCTGGATGTGGTGGTCACACCGCAGGCCTCCTCGTCTGATGCAAAATCTGGCCTGGCCTGGGTGCCTGACCTGCAAGCGCTGGCGGCCTGGGACGACGCCGAGCGCAGTTGGCGTGCCGCTATCTAAGCCAATTCCGAAACGCTCTCAACCGAGATGAAAACACTGCAAACTGCGCCCAGTCTGGTCGAACAGGTGTACCAGGCCATCCTTTCTGAAATTGCCAGCGGCCGGCTGCCGCCGGGTGCGCGCATCATTCAGGAACAATTAGCGCAGGAACTGGGCGTGTCACGCCAGCCGATCCAGCAGGCGCTGGCCCTGCTGCGCAAACAGGGCGTGCTCCACGATGCCCCTGGGCGCGGCCTGCAAGTGGCGCCGCTCGATCTGGAGCATGTGCGCCAGATGTACGATGTGCGAGCTGTCATTGAGGGACTGGCTTTTCGCAAGGCGGCCGAACTCAATTCGGCGCGCGCCCAGGCGCAGGGGCCGGCGCTGATCGCGGCCGGGCGCAAGGCTGTGGCCAAAGGCTCGGTCAAGGCCATGATTGCTGCCGACATGGACTTTCACAACCTGATCTACACACTTTCTGACAATCCCCTGGTCGCGCCCTCCATGGAGGCGCATTGGACCAACACCCAGCGCGTCATGGGCGAGGTTCTGATGCGGGACGACAAGCCTCGCGATATCTGGGACCAGCATGAAGCCATGCTGAAAGCGGTTATCCAGGCCGACGGCCCTCAAGCTGAAAAACTGGCGCGCCACCATATCCTGGAAGCCGCTGATTTCATGATCCAGCAGTTGCGCGCCGAACGGCCAGCCGATCAGCCCTCCTGATACAAGCCTCTCACACGGGCCTGCAATCTTGCCAGACCGAACAAGGCATCGGTCATGGGGGTGGGTACTTCGGTGAGTTGGCCCAGTTCGCGCACTGCACCCACCAAGGCGTCCAGTTCCATCGGCTTGCCCGCCTCAAAGTCCTGCAGCATGGAGGTCTTGAAAGCGCCGAGCTTGCGGGTGACAGCGTGGCGATCCTCGGGTTGTTGCGCGATCGGAATACCCAGGCGTGCGCCGATTTCCCGGGCCTCCAGCATGACCGCCGAAATAAAGCCACGCACCAGCGAATCGTCAAGAATGCGATCACCGGTGGCACCGGTCAGGGCGCTGACTGGATTGATGGTCATATTGCCCCAAAGCTTGTACCAGATATCACGCTGGATCAGCGCTGAGGCACTGGCATTCAGTCCTGCCGCTTTGAATAAAGACACCAGTTGATGCACCCGATCGCTTTCGCCCCCCAAGGGTTCTCCCACAATCAATCCATCGCCAAAGTGGTGACGCACCACACCCGGCGATTCGATTGCACAACTGGCATGGACTACGCCACCGAGCACCTGAGCAATCGGCATTGTGCTGGCCAGTTCTCCGTTTGGATCGACAGACTGAAGTGGACGGCCCGCCAAGGGACCACCAATTCCCTGCAGAAACCACCAGGGGATGCCGTTCATGGCGGTCAGGACCACGGTCTCTGGTCCCAGCAGAGGAGCCAGTCTGTGCACCACAGCGGGCAAAGCCGGCGCCTTGAGCGCAAGAATCACCAACTGCTGCTCCCCGATCCGCTCTGGTTCTTCGCTGGCGGGCACTTGCGCGCGCAGGGTCTGCCCCCCCATGTTGAGGGTCAGTCCCTCGCGCAAGATGGCCTGCAAGGTGGCGCCACGCGCCAACACGGATACCGAGCAACCGGCGCGCGCCAGCAAAACTCCCAGCCACCCCCCAATGGAGCCAGCACCAACTATGCAGATTTTCTGGAAAGGCTTGTCCATGCTTACTGCGAAAAAAGCGGATAGATATTGCTGTGCCGCGCATTGAAGGTCTCGGCGCCATCGTCAATCTGCAAGGTCAGGCCAATATGCCTTCGCTCGAACAATGGGCCAAAGTGCGCCTTGACTCGCGCCAGCAGTGCCTGGCCGATCTGTTCCTTGACGGAGCCGGATCGGCCAGAGGTCATGCGCAGGTTGAGATAGACGAAGGCATAGTCCCTTTGCCCGTCCGCAACCGCGTAATGCGGTGCCGGATAGGCCAGGACACGGGTGCCAGCGGTCGGAAATACCTGCTCACCCGCCTCATCGCGCTGCTCCAGCATGGTGTCGCAGAGCTCACGGCACAAGGCCTGCATATCGGATTCGGCATCCAGGTTGGCGGTATAGAGAATGACGAGATGGGGCATGAAAAACTCCGGATAGCGAGTATGGTGACACATCCTGGCCGAGACTTTCAGATTAGACTTGCCGTCTGGCTTTGGAGACACACCTTTGGCAGACATCTGGACTTTGCGACCGATTGGTCATATGCGGGTCCGTCGTGTCGGCGATCCAGCCGCCCGGTTGCAGGAATTCTTGCTTGCCAGCGGTGGCGCCTGATCCATTAAATTGTGAGGTTTCGCTATGAAGCTGCAACGCATTCACCATGTCGCCTACCGCTGCAGGGACGCCCAGCAGACGGTGGACTGGTATGTCAAACATCTGGGCATGAACTTCGTTCTGGCGATTGCCGAGGATCAGGTGCCTTCGACCCATGCCAACGATCCGTATATGCATGTGTTTCTGGATGCCGGCAACGGCAATGTGCTGGCCTTTTTTGAGTTGCCTAATTCTCCCGCCATGGGCCACGACGAGAATACGCCAGACTGGGTACAGCACATTGCCTTTGAGGTCGACAGCCTGCAGACGCTCGAACATGCCAAGGCCAGGCTGGAGGCCTCTGGCATACCGGTGCTGGGTATCACCGACCATACGATTTTCAAGAGCATTTATTTCTTCGATCCCAACGGCCATCGCCTGGAACTGGCGGTCAATACCGGCACCCCGGAGATGTATCGCAAGCTTGATCAGGTGAAGTGGGACATGCTGGAAGAGTGGAGCCGCACACGACGCGCCCCCAAGCATGCCGCCTGGATGCACAAAAAGGAATTCACCCATTCAGCATGAAACCCCATGCCTGATCAGACCGATGAGATCACAGCGCTCAGCGCAGACGCGCTGTCCAGAGCGATACATGAGCGCCTGATTTCCTGCCGTGAGGTGATGCAAGCCTATCTGGCACGCATTCACCGCTTGAATCCTCGTTTCAATGCCATCGTCAACCTGGCGCAAGACGATGAGTTGTTGCGTCAGGCAGACATGCGTGATGGCGAACTGAGCCAGGGCATCTCACGAGGCTGGCTGCATGGCATTCCGCAGGCCCTCAAGGACAATGTACACGCCCAGGGCTTTCCCACCACTCATGGCTGCACCTTGCTCAGGAACTCCCTGGCCCAGCAGGATGGGCTGTTGACCACACGCCTCAAGTCGGCGGGCTGCATCGTGATTGGCAAGACCAATATGCCGGAGTTCGGGCTGGGCTCTCACACTTTCAACGAACTTTTCGGCCCTACCCCCAACGCCTGGGACACCAGCGTCAGCGCAGGCGGATCCAGCGGCGGTGCAGCGGTGGCGCTGGCGCAGCGACTGTTGCCTGTTGCCGATGGTTCGGACTTCATGGGCTCGCTGCGCAACCCGGCCGCCTGGAATCATGTGTTTGGCCTGCGTCCCAGCCAGGGGCGTGTGCCGCAATGGCCAATCGCCGATGTTTGGATCAGCCAACTGGCCACCGAAGGCCCCATGGCCCGCAGCGTGCTTGACCTCTCCCGCTTGCTGGCCATCCAGTCTGGGCCTGATCATCGTGCCCCATTGTCGATTGCCACTGGCTTCGAAGAGCCCTCGTTCAGCCCGGATGGCAGTCAGCCCCTCAAGGGTTTGCGGATAGGGTGGTTGGCCGACCTACAGGGCTACTTGCCCATGGAAGACGGGCTGCTCGCGGTTTGCGAACAGGCCCTAGAGCGTTTCACCGATGCCGGTGCCGTGGTTCAGCCTATATCACTCGGCTATGACTACGAACAGCTGTGGCAAGCCTGGCTGGTGTGGCGTAAAGCGCTGGTCGGTTTCCGGGTAGCCGATTATCTTGGTTTGCCGGGAGCGCGCGAACACATCAAACCCGAAGCCTTGTGGGAACATGAACAGTCATTGAGTATTGGCATAGGCCAATTCATGCAGGCCAGCCGCACCCGCACTGCCTTTCATACCCATTTGCTCAAGATGTTTGGGCAGTTTGATCTGCTGGCCCTGCCCGCCACACAGGTGTGGCCCTTCCCGCTGGACCAGCGATGGCCATGTGTCATTGCCGGCCGCACCATGGACAGCTACCACCGCTGGATGGAAGTCACTATTTATGCCACCTTGGCCGGCCTGCCCGCAATTAGCGTACCTGCCGGTTTTCACCCCAATGGCCGCTGGCCCGCCGGCCTGCAGCTTATTGGCAAGCCCCATGGAGAGGCCCAGTTACTGGCCATGGCGGCCGCCTACGAGGCCATTGCCGCAGAAATATTGCACAGAAGGCCAGCAGAAATGACGGAAAATCATCCAACCTGATGACATCCTGGCTGTTTCAGATGGCACACCAAAGGAATTGACCCGTGCAGTTTTTCCTCAACGGCTTTCTCGGCCGTGACCCCAATCTCACTGAAATTTCTCCCCGGCTCAAGGACCCAGCGCGCAGCGAAAATCTACCGGCTCAGGTGGATGTGCTGATTGTCGGCTGCGGGCCTGCCGGTCTGACCATGGCCGCACAGCTCTCCACCTTTCCAGATATTCACACCGCCATTGTTGATGTGAAGGAGGGGCCGCTGGAACTTGGCCAGGCCGACGGCATAGCCTGCCGGACGATGGAGATGTTTCAGGCCTTCAATTTTGCCGACAGGGTGATGAAAGAGTCCTGCTGGATCAATGAAGTGACCTTCTGGAAGCCCGATCCGAAACAGCCGCAGAACATCATGCGCCACGGCCGGGTACAGGACACCGAGGATGGCCTGTCGGAGTTCCCTCATGTGGTGTTGAATCAGGCACGCGTCCATGACTTCTACCTCGAATTCATGCGCAACTCCCCCAACCGGCTTGAGCCGCATTACGCGCGCAGGCTGCTGGATGTGCAGGTGGATCACGCAGCAACAGACCACCCTGTGACAGCCCGGCTGGAACGTGTCGACGCCACCCATGCCGGACAGGTGGAGACCATCAAGGCGCGCTATGTGGTGGGGTGTGACGGTGCCCGCAGCGCAGTGCGCAAATCGATGGGCCTTGAACTGGTGGGCGATGCAGCCAATCAGGCCTGGGGGGTGATGGACATTTTGGCGGTGACCGATTTCCCGGACATCCGCTACAAGGTAGCCATTCAATCCACCAATGGTGGCAACTTGCTGATCATTCCGCGCGAAGGTGGTTACCTGGTTCGCCTGTATGTCGAGATGGACAAGCTCGGCGAAGACGAGCGTGTGGCCCAGCGCAAGATCACCGTTGACAAGCTCATTGATGCGGCACAAAGCATCTTTCACCCCTACAAACTGGATGTCAAGGAAGTGGTGTGGTGGTCGGTGTACGAAATCGGCCACCGTATCTGCGATAAATATGACGATGTGCCCACCGAGCAGGTCAGCACGCGCCAGCCCCGGGTGTTTATCGCAGGCGATGCATGCCATACGCATAGCCCCAAAGCGGGCCAGGGCATGAATTTTTCCATGCAGGACAGCTTCAACCTGGGCTGGAAGCTGGCTTCGGTGTTGCGCGGGCAGTGCCCGCCGCAGCTTTTGCACAGCTACTCTGGGGAACGCCAGTCGGTGGGCAATGACCTGATCACTTTTGACAGGGAATGGGCCAAGATGATCAGCGACAAGCCTGCAGAAAACAATGGGGCGGCAGGAGGCTCCAGCGGCGTGGATCCCAAGGAGTTTCAAAAGTACTTTGAAAGACACCTACGGTTCACTGCTGGCGTGGGGACGCAATACCAGCCCTCCTTGCTGACCGGGCCCTCCACCTATCAACATTTGGCCACAGGCCTTGTGCTGGGCATGCGCTTTCATTCGGCACCCGTCCTTCGCATCACCGATGCCAAGCCTGTGCACCTGGGCCATGCGGCCAAGGCTGACGGCCGCTGGCGCCTGTATGCCTTTGCCGGCGCCGACAATCATGTCAATGCCAAGACCGGCGTGCGTGCCTTATGCAACTTTCTGGAACAGTCCGCGGATTCGCCAGTACGGCTCTATACCCGCCCTGGTCAGGATATCGATGCGGTCTTTGACCTGCGCGCCATCTTCCAGCAGCGCCACCATGAATTGGCCATTGAGTCCATGCCCGCGCTGTTGCTGCCCAGCAAGGGGCGCTATGGGCTGCGCGACTACGAGAAGGTTTTCAGCGCCGACCCCAAGAGTAGTGCGGACATATTTGAGCTGCGTGGCATTGACCGACAACAAGGCTGCCTGGTGCTGGTCCGGCCTGACCAATACATTGCCCACATCCTGCCTTTGAACGCCCACCAGGAACTGGCCAGCTTCTTTGCCGGCTTCATGTTGCCAAATCAATAGGGCCAATCGGGCCGGCAGTTCAATTTCAGCGGGTGCGAATCACAGTGATGTGCTCATTGGCGCTCTCTGGCAGCCAGACCTCGCCCCGTCGACCCAGAATTTGCCGCACATTGGCCGGATCCCTGGGCATCGGGTAGGCCTGGAATTTTTGCGTACGGGGGTCAAAGGCGTAGGTGATGTTGGCGCCCCACTCGCTGACCCATACGATGTCGCGCTCGTCGACATAGACTGCGTAAGCACGCGGCCGCTCACCCGGCAGACGCCAGGTCTGCCAGCTTTGAGCCGCCGGGTCGTGCATCGACAGATTTCCGCTGTACCACTCGCTGACCCAGATACGGCCTTTGCTGTCGCTCCAGACACGCCGTGCACCTTGCTGGGGTGTGGGTGGCTCGACCACCCGGGACTCTCCCGTGGCTGTGTCGATACGCGCGATGAAGGAACCTGCCAGAGAACACCACCAGACCTCACCGGCCGGAGTGCTGCAGATGCCGTAAGGGCCACGACCCCGAGGGGCTGGTTTGACGCTGACCTGTCCAGTCTTCACCGCCACCTTGCCCACATAACCGGCCTGACCGGTGTACCAGAGGTCACCGGCGCCATCAAAGGCGCAGGTATTGAGGTTGGCATAGGGCGTGCCGGCAGGCAAGGGGTAGACCTTGAGCTGGCGTTCAGGCCAGGACACTCGCACGATCGCGTTCTGTCCGCCATCGGTGATCCAGGCCGCCTTGTCAGGCCCCTGAATCACCCCGTGCGGCGACGACCCCTTGCCCAGGGCGATCAGATCGGTTCGACCCGTGGCCGGGTCGAACCAGCCCAGATGTCCACTGGCCTGGGCAGTGAACCAGACGCCTCCATCGGGGGCAGGCGCCAGGTCGTGAATGGCAGTACGCGTGGAAGTCGCCAGCCGCCATGACTGCATCCTGCTCGCAAGATCGCCATTGGTCGACCAGCCAGCCAGCGGCACAGCCGCGCCCAGACCCAGCAAAAATTCTCGGCGCCCGAAATCGATGGACATGGCCAGCTCCTGCGCAAAAAATTTGATTCAATTCGCCTGATTCAACCGCCTGAATCAATTCGCAATCAGTCAGCCTTGGCGCCCGAGTCCTTCACCACCTTGGCCCATTTGACAATCTCCTGCTTTTGGTAGGCGGCCAACTCTTCGGCCGACGAACCCACCGGCTCCAGGCCAATATCCGTCAACTTCTTTGACACATCAGGGGCCTTGAGAATGCGGCTGATTTCCGCCTGCAATTTGTCCACCACCGGCTTGGGGGTGCCCGCGGGTGCAAAGACGGCAAACCACGAGACTGCCTCAAAACCAGGCAGGCCTGACTCGGCGATGGTGGGAATATCGGGCGCAGCGACCACCCGCTTGGCACTGGTGACGGCCAGGCCGCGCAGCTTGCCCTCGCGCACCAGAGGCAGGCTGGAGGGCATGTTGTCAAACATCATGGTTACCCGTCCACCAAGCAGGTCCGGAATGGCGATGGCCCGGCCCTTGTAGGGGATGTGCGTCATGTCGATGCCCGTCATGCTCTTGAACAACTCGCCCGAAACGTGGATGGAAGTCCCCGAACCGGAAGAGGCAAAGCTCATCTTTTCCCCCTTTTTGCCCAGGGCAATCAGCTCCTGCACATTTTTGGCCGGCACACCGCTGTGCACTACCAGCAGATTGGGCGTAGTGGCCACCAGCGACACCGGGGAAAAGTCCTTCACCATGTCGTAGGGCATCTTGGTGTAGAGCGCGCCATTGATGGAGTGCGTGCCCACTGTGCCAACGACCAGGGTATGGCCGTCGGGCGCGGCCTTGGCCACAAAGTCGGCCCCAATATTGCCACCCGAGCCTGGTTTGTTGTCGACCACCACCGGCTGGCTCCAACTTGCAGTGAAGCGCTCAGCCAAGATGCGCGCAATGATGTCGGGCGCACCACCCGGGGTGAAAGTGACAACGATACGCATGGGCTTGCTTGGGAAGCTTTGGGCCCAGGCGCCACCCATGGCCAAAAGCACACCGGCCAATAAAGCCATACGCGCCAGCTTGCGATTCAGATTCATCTGCAGTCTCCTTGTGCTTGGTTTGTCCATTCATTATGAAACAAGCCTGTGGCGACATAAATCACGCAAAAAAGCCCAAGGCCTTGTCAGGCCTCGGGCTTCAGGGAGAACCGGCAAGACTTCAGCGCACCTGACGCGGCGCTCGCCGGCTGCCAACACGCGAGGTCGCAGCCTTGCCAGCTCCGCCAACAAAACCGGCCAGCCCAGTGGGACGAGCCTGGCTGCTGCCGCTACGGCGCGGATCAGGGCGCTGATCGACATGCTTGCCCTGACGCGGCGCCTCACTGCGGCCGTCGCGTACGGTACGAGCGCGCTCATCGCGCTCGCCAAAGCCTCGAGCTTGGCCGTAATCGCCACCACGGCTCTTGCCGCCACCGAAGCCGCCACGTCCACTGCCTCGGCGCTCATCGCGCCCACCAAAATCCTTGCGCGAGCGCGGCTCTGGGCGTTGTCTGGGCTCCAGGCCGGGAATCACCTCGGCTTTGAAAGGCTGCTTGGTATAGGCCTCGATGTCAAAAATCTTGCGCCGATCACGGAACTCGGCCAGGGTGACGGCCAGGCCATCACGACCCGCACGGCCGGTACGACCAATCCGATGGGTATAGTCCTCGGCCTTCATTGGCAGGCCAAAGTTGAACACATGGGTGATGGTGGGCACATCAAGGCCGCGCGCAGCCACATCGGTGGCCACCAGGACCTGCACCTGCCCATTGCGCAAAGCCATCAGGCGCCGGTTGCGCAGCCCCTGGCTCAGGGCTCCGTGCAGAGCCACCGCCGAGAAACCTTCCTGCTGGAGGTCATTGGCCAGACCGTCACACTCGATCTGGGTACTGGCAAAAACAATGGCCTGGCCTATCGAGGCATCACGTAGCCAATGGTCGAGCAGTTGCCGTTTGTGCTGGGCATTGTCGGCCCAGAAAAGCACCTGCTTGATATTGCTGTGCTTGTGCTGTGGGTTATCGATCTGCAGCTTGTGCACACCCGAGCCGCCGTCATGCATCACACGCATTCCCAGTTGCTGGATGCGAGGCGCAAAGGTGGCGGAAAACATCATGGTCTGCTTGCGCTGGCTGGTGAGCTGGTTGATCTCAGCCAGATCGTCCGAGAAGCCCAGATCCAGCATGCGGTCAGCCTCGTCCACCACCAGAAACTGCAACTGATCGAGCTTGATCTGCATGGATCGTTGCAGGTCCAGCAGTCGACCAGGCGTGGCCACTACCAGATTGGCATTCTGCAATTTGGCAATCTGCACCGGGTAGGGCATACCACCCACCACATTGGCAATGCGCAGGCCGCGGCAGTGCCTGACCAGATCGATCGCGTCGTGCGCCACCTGCTGCGCCAGCTCACGTGTCGGGCAAAGCACCAGTGCGCCAGGGGCAGCAGCCTTGAAATTACGCGGATTGGTTGGGTCCTTGCGTTTGCTGCGCTTGGGTGGGGCCACACCTTTGGCAGCCGCTTCGGCACAGGCACGCTCATAGTCGGCACGCTCTTTGGCGACAGCTTCAGCTTGCTGACGGATCAGGGTGTGCAGGACTGGCAACAAAAATGCCGCCGTCTTGCCACTGCCCGTCTGGCTGGACACCATCAGGTCGTTGTAGCCGTGGTGCTCGCTGTCATCCGCAGGCAAGGCCAGGGGGATAGCGCGAGCCTGCACCGGGGTGGGCTGAGAGTAGCCCAGGTCGGACACCGCCTGTACCAGCTCTGCAGCCAAGCCGAGTTCGACGAAGCCGTTGCGCGGCGAGGTCTCAGAAAGCTCAATGGCTTCAGGGGTTGAAATGGGTTCGGCAGGCATCAATTCGCCCGCCGCATCAAATGCGTCGCTCATGGTCATACCTAAATACGGGGGTCCGCAGAATCTGCGGTTGGCCTCGCTCAATGGTTAAAAAACATCAACCATCCAACAAAGCCCGCACCGGGAGACCGGCACCGGGGACCATTCACGAACCCAAGGGTTCAAAGTCCGGTGTGAGAGGGGAGATGCACAAAAATGACCGCCGGGCGCAAACCCGGCGGCATGTTTGGATTATGGCACAGATCAGGGTTTCCACCTAATTGTCATCAATTTCCCATCAATTTCCATACCGCTGACGCGCCAGCGCCGCGCCCTCGGCCAGGGCCTTGAGCTTTTTCAATGCCACATCGCGGTCCATGGGCGCGAGGCCGCAGTTGGTGCAGGGAAAGAGACGGTTTTTGGGCACAAACTGCAGAGCCTGGCCAATGGTGTCGGCCACCTGCGCAGGCGTTTCCACTACATCGCTGGCCACATCAATCACACCGACCATCACATCCTTGCCCTCCAGCAACTTCATCAGGTCGGGAGGCACATGCGAGTGGAAGCACTCCAGACTGACTTGTTGGATCCGGCTCTTGGCGAGCGCAGGAAACACCAGTTCATATTGACGCCACTCATCGCCCAATTTGTTTTTCCAATCGACATTGGCCTGGATCCCGTAACCGTAGCAAATGTGGACGGCGGTGGTGCAGTTCAGCCCCTGGGCGGCACGCTCGAGCGCCTTCACCCCCCAATCGGCCGCCTCTTTCATATAGACATTGAATGCTGGCTCATCAAACTGGATGATGTCCACACCATCGGCCTGCAGGGCCAGCGCCTCCTGATTCAGCAGCTCGGCAAACGCCATGGCCATCTTGACTTTGTCGCCATAGTGGCGGTCGGCCACGGTGTCCACAATGGTCATGGGTCCAGGCAGAGTGAACTTGATCTTTTTTCGGGTGTGGGCACGCAGGAATTGCGCCTCCATCGCATGCACGCGGCCCTTGAGTCTGAGGGGAGCAATCACCTGGGGCACCATGGCGTCATATCGGTTGTCGCGTATGCCCATCTTGACCTTGTGCTCAAAGTCAATACCTTCGACCTGTTCGAGAAAGCCATGCACGAAGTGCTGACGCGACTGCTCTCCATCGCCAATGATGTCCAGACCGGCATCTTCCTGCTCCTTGATCCACAAGAGGGTGGCATCTTTCTTGGACTGGGTCAATTCCGCACCCTGTGCCCGCCACTGGGGCCAGAGCTTATGGGTTTCGGCCAGCCAGGCAGGTTTGGGCAGGCTGCCTGCAATCGTGGTGTCAAACATGTGCTTTCCTTCAATGATCTGGCGTGCGCCGTCAGCCGAGGTATTGTCTCAGGTCACGATCAGGCCAGAGCGAATTCGCGCGCCAAAATTTCATAAGAGCGGCGTTGCACCTGCGGCTCGCTGGCCCAGGTAATGATCACCAGTTCATCCACATCGTAGGTTCGGGCCAGATCGCGCAGCTTCTCTGCCACCTCGGGGCCGCTGCCCACCAGGGATCGGCTGCGCAATCTATCCAGGTGCTGCTGCTCGACCACGCTGAAGTCACGCCGGGCCTGTTCTGGCGGCAGCAGGGGCCCAAGCCGGTCGGAATTGCGGTCCATACGCCAGCGGGCCCGGCTCTCAAACTGGCGCCAGGCTTCCTCGCTGGTGTCTGCCGCCAGCGCCCAGACGCAGAGCACAGCCTGGGCTTGCGGGTGAGCGGCACTGGGCCGGAAATTTTCCCGATACAAGGCCAGCGCCTCTTCCGCGCCCTGCCCTTCGGTGATAAACCAGGCAAAGGCATAGGGAAGCCCCAGATGGGCAGCCACTTGCGCACCATAGTCCGAGCTGCCCAGCATCCAGAGAACAGGCGAACTGACACCAGTCGGACAAGCTTGAACACCATGACCTGGGTGACCGACAGGCAGGCCCTGCCCGCTGACCCAGGCCTGCAACTCAAGCACCTGCTGGGGAAAGCGTTCAGCCGCCAGCGGGTCTGGGTTGAGCAAATGGGCAGTACGTCCGTCACTGCCTGGGGCGCGTCCAACCCCCAGATCGATGCGACCAGGGGCAAGCGCATCCAGCACTCGAAACTGCTCGGCCACCTTCAAGGCTGAATAGTGGGGCAGCATGACACCGGCACTGCCAATACGAATGCGCGTGGTGCGGGCAGCCACCGCTGCCATCAGAACCTCGGGGGCGCTGCCCACAATGGTGGGGTGACTGTGGTGCTCGCTGACCCAGAAGCGGTGATAGCCCAGGGCTTCACAGCTGACAGCCAGATCCAAAGTGTCGCGAATCGACCTGGCTGGCTCATGGCCAGCCACCCCGACCGATTGGTCAAGCACGGAAAGTTTGATCATGCTGATTTGAATGGGGCGAGAAGCCCCCCAGAATTTTTGTCACACATTATTTGTCACACATCGCTTGGCAGTGCTCGGCTGAGTGGCTGCCACACAGCATCAAGCGTAAACATCGGATTCTGCCTATTGTGCCCGCCTGATTGGGAACGGTTGGCGAGCTGAAACACCCCCAGGGGCCTGTAGTCCAACTGCACAAGCGTGGTGTACTCAGGGCACAACTTTGGCTCTCAGCGTAAACCCTGATTTTCACAAGCTATGTAGGGTCATCTCTGCACAATATGTTCCACACAAGCTACCATTGAGAAACTCATCTGTTTCACTTTAGGAGTCCTGCATGAATTTCAAGCATCTTTCACTGGCCGCCATGTCTGCCGCTGCCATGCTCAGTCTGCCCGCCCAGGCTGGCAAAACCATCGACTCCATCAAACAGCGCGACCAGGTCATCTGTGGCGTCAATACCGGCTTGGCTGGTTTTTCAGCGGCCGATTCCAGCGGCAAGTGGTCGGGCATGGATGTGGACACCTGCCGCGCTGTGGCTGCTGCCCTGCTTGGCAGCGGAGACAAAGTGAAATATGTGCCACTCAATGCCCAGCAGCGCTTCACCGCCTTGCAGTCGGGCGAGATCGATATGCTGTCGCGCAATACCACTTTCACCCTGACCCGCGATGCTTCTTTGGGCCTGCATATGACGGCTGTCACTTACTACGACGGACAGGGATTTATTGTGCCGGTCAAAAGCAAGATCAAAAGCGCTAAGCAGCTCAAGGGACAGACAGTCTGTGTGCAGGCAGGGACCACCACAGAGAAAAACCTGACCGATTTCTCGCGCGCCAACAAGCTCAATATCAAACCCGTCGTGTTTGAAAAGCTGGAAGCTGCCACTGGCGCCTATTTCTCTGGACGCTGTGTGGCCTACACCACCGATGCCTCCGGTTTGGCCTCGACCCGCAACAAGGAAGCCAAAAACCCAGCTGACCACATCATCCTGCCCGAACTAATCTCCAAGGAACCCCTGGGCCCCATGGTGCGTCGTGGCGATGATGAATGGCTGGCCATTGTCAAATGGGTGGTCTACGGCTTGCAGGAGGCCGAGGAATACGGCGTGACCCAGGCCAATGTGGACCAGATGAAAGGCAGCGATGACCCGGTGGTCAAGCGCATGCTGGGCGTCAGCGAAGACACCGGCAAGCTGCTTGGTCTGGATAAGGAATGGCTGGCCAGGGCCATCAAAACTTCAGGCAACTATGGAGAAATATTCGAGCGCAATGTGGGACCCAAAACACCCATTCAATTGCCGCGCGGATCCAACAACCTGTGGAACAAGGGCGGTCTGATTTACCCGATCCCGATTCGCTGACTGTTCGCGCCCGGCCATAGTCTGCGCCGGGCTGCCACTTCCTGATCATGCGAACGCCGCCCAGAAGGCGCTGGTCCCTGCGCAGCCGCACGGCTCGCAACCTGATCTATCAGCTCTTGCTGGTTTCGCTGATCGGGCTGCTGGTCTGGTTTTTGGCCCATAACACTGCCCGCAATATGGCAGTGCGGGGAATTCAGAGTGGATTCGATTTTTTGCTGCAGACGGCTGGCTTTGATATCGGCGAGGGCCTCCTGGCCTACGATTCCTCCCAGCCCTACTGGCGCGCCTTTCTGGTCGGACTCACGAACACCTTGCGGGTGGCAGTGCTGGGGATCTTTCTGACCACCTTGATCGGCACGCTGATCGGAATTGGTCGACTGTCCCGCAACGCCTTGCTGAGCGGCCTGTGCGGCGCTTATGTGGAGTTCTTTCGCAATGTGCCCATCTTGCTGCAACTGCTGATGTGGTACCTCTTGTTTACCGAGATACTGCCCGCTGCCGACGCTGCCTGGCGCATGGACACATGGCTGGGGCCACTCTTCCTCAGCAAGGGTGGCCTGAGCTTTCCGGCACCTGTGGAAAGCGCCAGCGGCTGGTTCTTGGACTTGCCACAGCAGGGCGAATTTGCGGTCGAGCACGGGGGTTCACTCACACCCGAGTTTCTTGCGCTCCTCATCGGCTTGACCATTTACACAGCCGCTTTTGTGGCCGAGGTGGTACGCGCCGGAATCCAGTCAGTGCCGCGTGGTCAAACTGAGGCCGCCGCTGCACTTGGACTGTCGCGCGCCCAGGCCATGCGCCTGATCCAGTTGCCGCAGGCACTGCGGGTGATCATCCCGCCTATGACCAATCAGTACCTGAACCTGACCAAGAACTCATCCTTGGCGGTGGCCATCGGCTATCCAGATGTGGTGTCAATCGCCAACACCTCAATCAACCAGAGTGGACGTGCGGTCGAATGCATTTCGATCATCATGTTGATCTACCTGTGCACTTCCTTGGGTACTTCCCTGCTGATGAACTGGTACAACGCGAGGGCGGCCATTCGCGAACGATGACCATGAACGCCCGCAGCTTCGAGCCCATACTGGCACGCCCCGCCCCAGCGAGGACATCTGGCCCTCTCAACTGGCTGCGTGACAAGTTTTTTGGCGACTGGAAAACCAGCCTCGCGACCCTCTTGGTGGGCGCTCTTCTTGTTTATTACTTACCGCAATTGCTGGAGTGGGCGGTGCTGCGGGCGCGCTGGCTGAGCGATGCCGATGACTGCAGAGTTGAGGGTGTCGGCGCTTGCTGGAGTGTGGTCGCTGAAAAGTACCGCATCATCCTATTTGGACGCTATCCCTTTGAGGAACAGTGGCGCCCGCTGGTGGCCACCCTGCTGATGGTGACCTTGCTGGTGGCCAGTTGCATCCGAGTCTGCTGGCGGCCCTCACTCGCATTGGTCTGGCTGTTGGTACTGACCAGCTTCTTTGCCCTGATGTACGGTAATTTGGCCGGCCTGAGCAAAGTAGAGACCGACCGCTGGGGTGGCCTGCCCCTGACCATTTTGCTGGCAACCCTTTCTATCGCATTGGCCTTTCCGCTGGCCCTGGCCGTGGCACTGGGCAGGCGCTCGGGGCTGCCGGCCATCCGCAGCTTGTGCACCCTCTATGTGGAACTGGTGCGAGGCGTGCCATTGATTTCTGTATTGTTCATGGCCTCCTTTCTGTTTCCCCTATTCATGCCGCCTGGCATCAATATCGATGTACTGGTCCGGGTGGTGGCGGGCATCACGCTGTTTGCGGCTGCCTATATGGCCGAAGTGATTCGAGGAGGTCTGCAAGCCATCCCACGCGGCCAGGTGGAGGCTGCTGCTTCGCTGGGGCTGTCGTACTGGCAAACCCAGCGCCTGATCGTGCTACCCCAAGCATTGGCCACTGTCGTGCCCGGACTGATGAACAACTTCATTGCCATATTCAAAGATACCTCGCTGGTGACCATCGTCAGCTTGTATGAACTCACTGGCTCCCTCAGTCTGGCACTCAACTCCGATGCCGACTGGCGCCCCTACAAGATTGAAGGCTATTTTTTCATTGCCCTGATCTACTTTGTCTTTTGCTACGCGATGTCACGCTATAGCCTTTGGGTGGAACGTCAGGTCAACAAAGGCAAGGCCCGCTGAAAGTCCAACACCATGTCTGACCCCATCATCGTCTTCGAAAAAGTGAACAAGTGGTATGGCAATAATTTTCACGTGCTGCGCGACATCGACCTGACTGTGGAACGGGGCGAACGCATTGTGATCTGCGGCCCATCGGGCTCAGGCAAGTCCACGCTGATCCGTTGCATCAACCGGCTGGAAGAACACCAGGAAGGACGGCTTGTTGTGGACGGCATCGAGCTGAGTGACGACATCAAGGCCACGGATGCGGTGCGCAAGGAAGTGGGCATGGTGTTCCAGCAGTTCAACCTCTTTCCCCACTTGTCCGTGCTGGACAATCTGACGCTGTCGCCGATCTGGTCTGGAAAAATTCCCAAGCAGGAAGCTGTGCAAAACGCTATGCAGCAGCTGGAGCGGGTCAAAATTGCTGAGCAGGCTCACAAGTACCCGCTCCAACTCTCTGGCGGTCAACAGCAACGCGTGGCGATCGCCCGGGCCCTGTGCCTGAAGCCCAAGATCATGTTGTTCGATGAACCGACCTCGGCGCTTGACCCTGAAATGATCAAGGAAGTGCTGGACGTGATGACCGAGATGGCAGCCCTGGGTATGACCATGTTGTGTGTCACCCATGAGATGGGCTTTGCCAAAGCGGTGGCCGACCGCGTCATATTCATGGACGAAGGCCAGATCGTCGAACAGGCCACCCCTCAGGAGTTTTTCTCCAGCCCACAAAGCCCGCGCAGCCGCGACTTTCTGTCCAAAATCCTGGGTCACTGACAAGGCAAGGATTCTGGTGGCATAGAGACTTGATTTGTGTGGGAATTATCAGGACTCACTGTCCTGTATAAACTCCTCCTGAGCCTGCGCCTGACAGGCCAACCACGCCAAACCAAGGAGACATTCCATGGCGCAATTACATGTCAATGGTCAGATTCGAGAGTTCGAAGCTGAACCAGACACTCCACTTCTCTGGGTACTGCGCGAGCAGCTTGAACTCACCGGTACCAAATACGGTTGTGGCATTTCCAAATGCGGGGCCTGCACTGTGCATATTGACGGCGTGCCCACCCGCAGTTGCCAGCGTCCTGTCAATGCAATCAGCTCGCGGGAAAAAATTGTCACTATTGAGGGTCTGTCAAAAAACGGTTCCCACCCGGTGCAAAAAGCCTGGGCCAAGCTGGATGTCCCGCAGTGTGGTTACTGCCAAAGCGGCATGATCATGGCCGCTGCGGCCTTGCTCAAAACGCGACCCAATCCAAGCGATGCCGACATTGATGCAGCCATCACCAATATTTGCCGCTGTGGCACCTACAACCGCATCAGGGCCGCGATCAAGGTTGCTGCTGCGGGCGGAAAAACCCGGTCTGCCGGCCTGGCCATTCAACATGCCGATGGGAGCACCACATGAGCAAGTCTGTCATGAATGCCGCCATCACCCGTCGTGACTTCATCGCCTCAGCCAGTGCTGTCTCAGGCGGCATGGTGTTGAGTTTTCACATTCCCTTTGCCCAAGCCCAGGAAGCCAAACCGGAAATCAATGCCTGGGTAGTTGTCAAGCCCGACGACAGTGTGGTGATTCGCATTGCCCGCGCCGAAATGGGGCAAGGCACGCTAACTGGTCTGGCCCAGATGGTGGCCGAAGAACTCGAATGCAACTGGGCCAAGGTCAGCACCGAGCATCCCACTCCCGGCCAAAGTCTGGCTCGCAAGCGGGTCTGGGGTAACTTCAATGCCACCGGCAGCCGTGGCATCCGCGAGTCCAACGACTATGTGCGCAAAGGAGGTGCCGCCGCCCGCATGATGCTGGTGCAAGCTGCCGCCGAGGCCTGGGGTGTGCCAGTGGCGGAATGTGTGGCTGCCAACAGCATCATCACGCACAAGGCCAGCGGACGCAAAACCAGCTACGGCAAGGTGGCTGAGGCTGCGGCCAAGATCGCCCCGCCCGATGCTGCCAGCATTGTGCTGAAGGACCCCAAAAACTGGCGTCTGATCGGCAAACGCATAGCCCGCCTCGATACAGTGAGCAAAACCACTGGTGCGCAAAATTATGGCGTTGATGTCAAGGTGCCTGGCATGCTCAATGCCGCCATCCGCGATTGCCCGGTGTTTGGTGGCCAAGTCAAGAGTTTCAACGCTGCGGCTGTTGAAAAACGACCCGGGGTCAGACAGGTCGTCCAAGTGGGCAACAGTGCAGTGGCAGTGGTGGCTGATACCTGGTGGCGTGCCAAGACAGCTTTGGAGGCTCTGCCCATCGAGTGGGATCTAGGCCCAAATTCTCAAATTTCCAGCGACAGCATCCGCGAAATGCTCAAAGCCGGGCTGGATGCCAAAGATGCCGTCGTGGGCTCATCCAAGGGTGATGCACCCGCTGCCCTGGCTTCTGCCACCCGCAAGGTCGAGGCCGTTTATTCCTATCCCTATCTGAGCCATGCGCCGCTGGAGCCAATGAATGCCACAGCGCGCTGGACGCCAGAGCGTTGCGAGGTCTGGGCTCCCACCCAAAATGCCGAAGCCACGCTGGCCGCCACCGCTGAGGCGTCCGGTCTCCCAGCCACCAAGTGCGATGTTTACCAGCAGTATTTGGGTGGCGGCTTTGGCAGGCGGGCACGCAATGACTTTGTCACCCAGGCGGTGCTGATTGCCAAAGCCCTGCCGGGCATACCGATCAAACTGATCTGGTCGCGGGAAGAAGACATGACCCATGGCTTTTTTCACCCTGTCACCCAGTGCAAGCTCAGCGCTGGCCTGGACGAGCAGGGCAATGTCAGTGGCCTGCATATGCGCATCTCGGGCCAGTCGATCCTGGCGACGGTGGCGCCCCAGGTCATCAAACAGGGCAGAGACCCGGTGGTGTTTCAGGGGCTGGAACCAGGGGGTCAGGAAGGAACGCTTGGCTACGACTTCCCCAACCTGCTGATTGACCACGCCATGCGCAATCCGCATGTACCAGCAGGCTTTTGGCGCGGCGTGAACTTGAACCAGAACGCGATTTATATGGAATGTTTCATCGATGAGCTGGCCCATGCCGCAGGGCAGGATCCGCTCGCATTCCGACGTAAGCTGATGGCCAAACGCCCAAAACACCTGGCCGTACTTGAAGCCGTGGCGAGTAAAGCCGGCTGGGGCAAGCCCGCCCCGAAAGGCGTATTTCGCGGTCTGGCCCAGACCATGGGCTTTGGCAGCCATGTGGCTGCCTGCGCCGAGGTGTCGGTCAGCAACGATGGCTGGCTCAAAATTCACCGCATCGTGGCGGCAACCGATCCGGGTCATGCGGTCAATATTCAGCAGATCGAAGCCCAGGTAGAGGGCTCGTTTGTCTACGGGCTGTCGGCAGCACTCTACGGTGAAATCACAGTGAGCAATGGAGCTGTGGTGCAAAAGAACTTTGATACCTACCCTATGCTTCGTATTCATGAAATGCCCAGGGTAGAGACCATGGTCATGCCATCGGGAGGATTCTGGGGTGGAGTGGGCGAACCCACCATCGCAGTGGCCGCGCCGGCGGTGCTCAACGCGATCTTTGCCGCCACTGGCAAGCGCATCCGCGACCTGCCGCTCAAGCACCATAGCCTCAAGCGGGCATGAGCCAAGACGCGGCGGCTCACCTGTCCCCGTTGTGCCGCCTGGCTTGCCTGCTGCTGACCATGACCCTTCTGCCTGGCCTGGTTGCTGCTCAGGCAGCGCCCAGCCTGGCTGCTGTACAAATTGTTGGCGATGGCATCCCGCAGCCGCTGACCTTGCAAGCCGGTGATGCTGGCCGCGGTCGCGCCATTGCAGCCAGCCGACAAAGTGGTCTGTGCCTGCTATGCCATAGTGCGCCGGTGCCCGAAGAGCGATTTCAAGGTGATCTGGCACCCAACCTTTCAGGGGCTGGCCAACGCTGGTCAGTAGCTCAACTCAGGCTGCGTCTGGTCGATCCAAGCCACTTCAACCCAGACAGTATCATGCCGGCCTACTATCGAAACCAGGGGCTCAACCGGGTGTCTCCAGCCTGGCAGGCTCGTACCATCCTGTCGGCACAACAGGTTGAGGATGTGCTGGCATATCTCCTCACTTTGCGCGATTGAATTTTGAAAAAGTCCATCTCACAACTGCTCGGCACCAGAAGGCAATTGCTGCTGGCTGGTGCCAGCATGGGCGCCTGCCTGCTGGTACGACCGGCTCTTGCCACACCACAGGAGTTGTCAGCCGCCCTCAAAGCGTACGCCGGTGGCTCCCCGATCAGGCCTGGGCGGGTCAAACTCGACATTGCCCCTTTGGTGGACAACGGCAATACCGTGCCGCTTGCGGTCTCGGTCGACAGCCCGATGACGGCCTCGGACCATGTGGTCGCCATTGCTGTTTTCAATGAACGTAACCCCCAGCGCGAGGTGATCAAATTGACCCTGGGTCCACGCGCAGGTCGAGCCACTGTCTCCACCCGAATCCGACTGGCCACCTCGCAAAAGCTGGTCGCCGTCGCGCGCATGAGTGATGGTACCTTCTGGTCGGACACCATCGAAGTGATTGTGACCATCGCTGCCTGCCTGGAAAATCCGATCTGAACATGGCCTCTACCCTCATCAAAGTACCCGCCCAGGCACGGCGTGGCGAGATCATCGAAATTCGCGCCACCATTGCTCACACGATGGAGACTGGCTTTCGACCCGGCGACGATGGACGTACCTTGCCGCGCGACATCATTCATCAGTTCAGCTGCCACTACAACGACGAGCTGGTTTTCAGTGCAGAACTTTTTGCAGCCATTGCAGCCAATCCGCTGATTGCTTTTCACACCATCGCCACCGAGACGGGTACCCTGCGTTTTCAGTGGGTGGGCGACAAGGGCTTCCGGCACAGCGAAAGCGTCACCTTGCAGGTCACATGATCCGATGCCTGGCCATCCTTCTGTGCAAATCATCACTGGCCCTGATCTGCCTGGGCCTGGCCGCCGCCCATGGGCAGACTGAAGCGCGCCGCTCTGGTTACGACTTCATGCGCCCAGACACCCAGGCCATGCAGCGTGATGACACCCTCAATCCCGGCATGCTTTGGGTTCGGCAGGGTGAAAAGCTATGGTTGCAAGCGGCCAATCCGGGCGCGAAATCTTGTGCTGCCTGCCATGGTCAGGCCAGTGCCAGCATGCGGGGCGTGGCGGCGCGCTACCCCGCCTGGGATGAACGCTCACAGAAACCAGTCAACCTTGCCCAGCGGATCAACCAGTGCCGTCAGGTCCACCAAGAGGCCACGCCCTGGCGCCTGGAATCTCAGGATCTGCTGGCCCTGGAAAGTTTTATTGCCTACCAGTCGCGCGGCTTACCACTTGCTCCACAAGCCAGCACAAGCCTTCAGCCCCACTTGGACAATGGCCAGCGTCTCTACCAGCAGCGCCTGGGGCAGTTGAACCTGTCCTGTGCCCAGTGTCATGACCTGAATGCTGGCCGTCATCTTGGCGGCAATGTCATCCCGCAGGCCCATCCCACTGGGTACCCAATCTACCGACTGGAATGGCAGACAGTCGGCTCTCTTCAGCGTCGCTTGCGCAACTGCATGAACGGAGTCCGGGCCGAGCCCTTTGCACTGGGCGCCCTGGAGCTGGTCGAGTTGGAGCTTTATCTGGCTGAACGGGCGCGTGGCATGCCCCTGGAAACCCCAGGGGTGAGGCCCTGAGGGGCGAGGTTTAGGCGGCCAGATCGAACACCAGCACCTCGGCATCGCGCCCGCCATTGAGCATCAGCCTGGATTCATCTTGCACAAGTGCAGCGTCTCCAGCCCGCAGGGCCAGGCCATTGACACTCAACGCACCGCGTACCAGATGGACATAAGCTTTGCGCGCAGGGTCAAGCTTGAGTTCATGCTGCTCGTCACCGTCAAACAGGCCGGCAAAGAGCCGGGCATCGGCATTGAGCTTGACCGAGCCCTCAGCTGAATCCGACGAGGCCACCAGCCGCAGGGTTCCACGTTTTTCCTCAACTGGAAAAGTTTTTTGCTCGTAGCCAGGCTCAATGCCTTTGACATTAGGCTGGATCCAGATCTGGAAAAAATGCGTCACCTGCTTGGGCGCATGATTGAACTCGCTGTGCATCACGCCACGACCAGCACTCATGCGCTGCACATCGCCAGGCGGGATTGAGCGGCCATTGCCCATATTGTCCTTGTGCGCCAATTCGCCCTGCACAACATAGCTGATGATTTCCATGTCCCTGTGACCGTGCGTGCCAAAGCCGGTGCCTGGTTGAATCCGGTCTTCATTGATCACGCGCAAATTGCCCCAACCCATGTGGCGCGGATCGTAATAGTCAGCAAATGAGAAACTGTGAAAGGATTTGAGCCAGCCGTGATCGGCCAGGCCGCGTTCATCTGATTTGCGCAGGGTCAACATGAAAAACTCGCTTGGAACCGGTCAACTATAGAAAAACATCGCCATTTCTGCTGGCCGGCATGGATTTGCCCTCAAACATCTTGGGATATGACTTGATGGCATGATTTGATTCCCGCCCTATGTCAGCCACCCCCTACATCGGCCGCTTTGCCCCCTCGCCCACCGGCCCCCTGCACGCGGGCTCGCTGGTTGCGGCGCTGGCAAGTTGGCTAGACGCCCGCGCGCATGGAGGGCGCTGGCTGGTACGGATCGAGGATGTCGATAGTCCGCGCTCCCTTGAGGGGCTTGGCAGGATGATCTTGCAGCAATTGGCCGACTGCGGCCTGCTTCCCGACGAGCCACCTTGGTACCAGTCTGACCGTCTTGCTGACTATCAGCAAGCCCTGGATTGCCTGATCGGCGCCGGGCTGGCTTACCCTTGTGCCTGCTCGCGCAAAGAGATTGAAGCGGCCCTGCAGGTTCAGGGCCAGCCACGGGCACGCAACTCCGAACTGATCTATCCGGGCACCTGCCGCAATGGCTTGCATGGGCGGCCTGCCCGCGCCTGGCGCTTGCGCGTGGACCAGGGCGTGCAGCATTGGACTGACCGCCGACTGGGCTCGCAGGCGCAGGATGTGGCTCAAGCGGTGGGCGATTTCATCCTCAAGCGCGCTGACGGCCAGTTCGCCTACCAGCTGGCAGTGGTGGTCGATGATGCAGCACAAGGCATCACGCATATCGTGCGGGGCGAGGACCTGGCCGACAACACTGCGCGCCAGCTATTGCTGCAACGCGCTCTGGGCCAGCCAACACCTCGCTACCTGCACACTCCCCTGGTCTTCAATGCATTGGGCGAAAAACTGAGCAAGCAGTCTGGCGCCCCGGCCCTGCAAACCCAAGCGCCCCTGAGCGCGCTTAATGCCGCAGCCGCGGTGCTGGGCCTGCACATACAGGCCAGTTCGACCAGCGACTGGCTTGCAAAGGCTTGCGCGCAGTGGACTGCAAAATGGGCTGACACACATGCCCAGCCCGCTAAAATTTAGGAGTGAACGCAAACCGATCCTCCTCAGCGCCTTTCATATTGCCGACACCAGATTCCGCCCCTCAAGATCGACGACGCCTGCCTCCCCCTGGCGTTGAATTTCCAAAAACCATCAAGAGCTTTGTCACCCGCGCCGGCCGCACCACCAGCGGCCAGGCCAAGGCACTGGCCACTTGGGGGCCAAACTTCCTGCTGACCTATCAGTCTGCGCCTATCGACCTGGACCTGGCTTTTGGCCCTGGCGCCGCCCAGCGCCCCCTGATTCTGGAAATCGGCTTTGGCATGGGCGAGGCCACTGCCCACATTGCCAGCCTGATGCCTGAGAAAAATTTTCTCGGCTGTGAGGTGCACCAAGCTGGCGTAGGAGCCCTGCTCAAGCAGATCGGCACGCTGGGTCTGAGCAATATCCGCATCCTTCAGCATGATGCGGTTGAGGTCATTGAACATATGCTGAGCGAAAACAGCCTGGCTGGTGTACATATTTTTTTTCCTGATCCCTGGCACAAGACCAAACACCACAAGCGCCGCCTGATCCAGGCCCAATTGGTCGCCTTGTTGGCTGATCGACTCAAATCCGGCGGTTACCTTCATTGCGCCACCGACTGGGAACCTTATGCCCAGCAGATGTTGGAGGTGCTCAGCAGACAGCCCTTGCTCAAAAATACTTCCGCCTCGTTCGCCAAACGACCCGACTACCGGCCATTGACCAAATTCGAAAAGCGCGGACTGCGCCTCGGGCATGGCGTCTGGGACCTGGTGTTCGAGCGCATCTGAAATCCAACTTTGATGACTCGCCCTGCACATCAATGGCGCCCCCCGATGCGAGATGGTGTCGGCGCCAGTTGCGTGGCCTTGCCACAGGGACCCTGGAGTGAGGTGGTCGATTTCCTGGCCGAACGACTGCCGGCCGTTACACGCCTGCAATGGCGCGAACGCATGGCCAGCGGACAGGTTCTGGCCGAAGATGGTCAGGCACTGGCTCCTGACGCCCCGTATATTGCGCAATCACGCGTCTACTATTACCGCAAACTGGCCTATGAGCCCGGCATCCCGTTCGAGGCGAGGATCCTGTTTCAGGATGAGCATCTGCTGGTGGTCGACAAGCCGCACTTCCTGCCTGTGACACCGGGCGGGCGTTTTGTGCAGGAAACCTTGCTCGTCAGGCTGAAACGGCAGCTGGGCATCGAATCTCTTAGTCCCATCCATCGGCTAGACCGTGAAACTGCAGGCCTGGTCCTGTTCAGCATCCGCCCTCAGGACCGGGGCGCCTATCAGGCCATGTTTCGTCAGCAGAACGTGTTCAAAGAGTACCAGGCGATCGCGCCCTGGAGTCCTAAACTTGCGTTGCCGCTTGAATACCGTAGTCGTCTGCAGGTGGCGGATGAATTTTTTCGTCAGCAGGAAGTGAGTGGCAGCCCCAATAGTGCAACCCGCATCGAATTGCTGGAGCTGGCTGCGCCGTTGGCTCGATATCGTCTGCTGCCACGCAGCGGCCGCTTGCATCAGTTGCGTGTGCATATGAACGCACTGGGAATACCCATTGTGGGTGACCGTTTTTACCCCACAGTGACCCACCCAGCCGCTGGCCCTGCCGCAGAGGACTACAGCAATCCCCTGCAGCTACTGGCAAGGGCACTAGACTTCATTGACCCGGTGACTGGGGCACAGAGAAAGTTCGAGAGTGAACGCCAACTGGGCCTTCCATCGCCGACCAGCGCAAAAACGGTGAACGGCCACGAGCTCAGGCCGGATTCTCCGGCTTGGCCTCTTCCGGCCAATCACGGATATAGGCCTTGAGCATTTTGTTTTCAAAATCCTGGGCATCCACCACCGCCTTGGCCACGTCATAGAAGCTGATCACGCCGGCGAGCACTTTTTGGTCCATCACCGGCAAATAACGGGCGTGGCGCTCCAGCATCATGCGCCTCACCTCGTCCAGGTCGGTATCCATGGTGCAGGTCAGGGGTGAATCTTCCATGGCACTGCGAACCACGGCATCACCCACCCCGCCCCCGTTGCGTGCTGCCAGCCGAATGACTTCCCTGAATGTCAGGATGCCTTTGAGCTCGCCGCGCTCCATGATCAGCAGCGAACCTATGTCTTTTTCAGCCATGATGCCAATGGCCAGGGACAAAGGCTCATCTGGCGAAACGGTATAAAGCGTGTTGCCCTTGACGCGCAGAATATCGCTGACTTTCATTTGGTCCTCCTGATAACGCGCCCTGCTGGCGCAAATCGGTTGAAATATGAACCACAATAAAGCGTAAACCGGTCTTCGGTCAAGTCCGCAACCCTCCGGACTTGAGCCAGACCCTATCTGTGGAGACAATCATGCCCGGCCCATCCGATCCCGGCTTTGACACGCTGGCACTACACGCGGGTGCCACGCCCGACCCCGTCACCGGGGCGCGAGCCGTGCCAATTCACCTGACGACCTCCTTTGTATTCGAGTCGAGCGACCAGGCTGCCGCTTTGTTCAATCTGGAGCGTGCCGGCCATGTCTACAGCCGCATCAGCAACCCGACCAATGCGGTTTTTGAGCAGCGCATGGCAGCGCTGGAGGGTGGCATTGGTGCGATTGCGGTGGCCAGTGGGCAAGCGGCTTTGCACCTGAGTGTGGCCACCCTGATGGGTGCAGGTTCACACATCGTAGCCTCCAGTGCGCTTTATGGCGGTTCGCAAAACCTGTTGCACTACACCCTGCGCCGCTTTGGCATCGAGACCACTTTTGTCCAGCCTGGTGATTTGGACGGCTGGCGGGCTGCCCTGCGCCCCAACACCAAACTGTTTTTTGGTGAGACCGTCGGCAATCCTGGCCTGGATGTTCTGGACATCCCGACAGTCAGCGCGATTGCACACAAGGCGGGTGTGCCCCTGCTGGTGGACTCGACCCTCACCTCACCCTGGCTGATCAAACCCCTGGAGCATGGCGCCGATCTGGTCTACCACTCGGCCACCAAATTTCTCAGCGGCCACGGCACGGTGATTGGTGGCGTGGTCATCGATGGCGGTCATTTCGACTGGGATCGCCATGGCAAATTTCCCGAATTAAGCCATGCCTACGATGGCTTTCACAATATGGTCTTCAGCGAGGAATCCACCGTGGGTGCCTTTCTTCTGCGGGCGCGTCGCGAAGGCTTGCGCGATTTCGGTGCCTGCATGAGTCCACACACGGCCTGGCTGATTCTGCAGGGCATCGAGACCCTACCCCTGCGCATGGCGCGCCATATGAGCAATACGGAAAAAGTGGTCGATTTTCTGGCCAGCCACCCCTTTGTTGCGCGGGTGGGCCATCCTATGCTGGCAACCCACCCCAGCCATAAGTTGGCTCAGCGCTTGCTGCCGCGCGGGGCTGGTTCGGTATTCAGCTTTGATATCAAGGGCAACCGGGAGCAAGGCAAAAAATTCATTGAAACGCTCAAGCTTTTCAGCCACTTGGCCAATGTGGGCGATGCCCGCAGCCTAGTCATCCATCCGGCCTCGACCACCCACTTTCGCATGAGTGACGAGGCACTGGCCAGCGCCGGTATCTCTCAGGGAACGATTCGGCTATCGATCGGGCTGGAAGATGCGGACGATCTGATCGACGACCTGGGACGGGCGCTGAAAGCGGCGGCCAGGGAGGGCAGCTGATGGAACTGACCGTCAACGGCGCAAGCACTTACTGCTACACCGGCGGCAAGTCTTTTGATTCAGCCAGGCCAACGGTGGTGATGATCCACGGCGTGCTCAACGACCATAGCTGCTGGATCCTGCAAAGCCGATACCTGGCGAATCACGGTTGGAATGTCCTGGCGGTCGATCTGCCAGGCCACTGCAAAAGTGGGGGCCAAGCCCCTGCAAGCGTGGAACAGGCAGCCGATTTTGTCGCGGCGTTGCTGGACGCGGCCGGCGTTGAGCGGGCCGCCCTGGTCGGACACAGCTGGGGTTCGCTGATCGCGCTGGAAGCGGCAGCCAGACTCAAACAGAGAGTCAGTCATCTGGTCTTGATCGGCACAGCCTACCCGATGAAAGTCTCGCCGGTGCTGCTCGATGCCTCCTTGAACAATCCGGAGCAAGGCATCGCCATGATGAATGTATTCATGCGCAGCACCCTGGCTGCGCCGCCCTCCGCGCTCGGCCCCGGCACCTGGGTACGCGGAGCCAATACCGCATTGAACCGGCGAGTGTTGGCCAGCAATCCTGCGGTCAACCTGTATCACCTGGGCTTTCAGGCCTGTGACCAGTACGCCCATGGTGAGCAGGCCATCGAAGCCATCACCTGCCCTGTCCTGTTTTTGCTGGGCAGGGTCGACCAGATGACACCGCCGCGCGCCGCACAGCACCTGGTCAACCTCGCACTTGCAGCAGGCAAATCAGTGCGCTTGGTTGAATTGGAAGTTGGCCATCACCAGATGCAGGAAGCACCCGATGCAACGCTATTCGCGCTGCGTGATTTTCTGACTTGACCAGCCAATCAGGCTAGCGCGCGCGCAATCCGCTCGGGGGTGAGTGGCAAGTCGCGCATGCGAAGCCCCATGGCCTGGAACAGTGCGTTGCCCAGAGCGGCTGAGGTAGGCCCGGCGGCACATTCACCGGCACCCAGGCCGGGCAGATCTGGCTGGTCGAGCAAGACCACCTCAATTTCGGGCACCTCATCAAAGCGCAGAATCGGGTAATCCTCCCAACTGCGCGAAGTCAGGCGCTCATTGTCCCAGTGCATGGCTTCCTTCAAGGTCCAGCTGATGGCTTGCAGGACACCACCCTCAATCTGGTTGCGCAAACCGTCCGGATTGACAATCTGACCCGCATCGACTGCCGCCACCGCCCGCAGAACACGGATGGACTGGGTGACTTCAATCTCAGTGACCACGGCGCAATAGGCAGACATGTTTTTGTAGCGGGAAAAGCCGATACCCATGCCTCGCGCCGCATCGCTGATCGGGCCGCTTCTCCAACCGGCTGCCTTGGCTGCAGCTTCGATCACTGCCCGCGCGCGCGGGTCGTCCTGATGCCGCAAGCGAAACTCGACCGGATCGATGCCAAGCTCGGTGGCGATTTCGTCCAGGAAGGATTCAATCGCAAACACATTGGTCTGGGCACCCAGGGTGCGCAGCGCCGAGACGCGAACCGGCATGTCGGCAATGAAGTTGTAGATGACTTCCAGCCTCGGAATGTGGTAGAGAGGAACCGCATTGCGATCCCCACCACCAGCTGGCAAGGGCATGTCCTTGGCCGGTGGCACCGGATGAGGCGGATCCATATGCCAGGCTGCCAGCAGGTTGACGCCCTCGGCCCAACCGGGCCGCTTGATATGGGTATGGCTCCAGAGCTCGTGCGACCATTCGACCAGCTGATGGTTGGCATCCAGGCCAGCCTTCATTTCAACCAGCATGGCTGAGCCACAAGGTGACCAGACCAGTTCATCTTCCCTTGTCCAGGTGACCAGCACCGGCCGCCCGCTGGCGCGGGCGAGCAATGCCGCGTCCAGGGCCACATCGTCAGCGCCATTGTGGCCATAGCAGCCTGCACCATCACGGTGAATCACTTCGACGGTATCTAGCGCCATGTCCATCACTTTGGCAATCTGGGCTCGCAGGTGATGCGGCCCCTGCGTATGAGACCAGACGGTAAGCTTGCCCGTCTGCAGCTGTGCCAGAGCCGCGCTGGTGCCAATCGAGGCATGGGCCAGGTAAGGACGTGAAAATGATGCGGAAAAATGCCTGACCGCCCCACCTGCTTGGTCACCACCCTGGCGATGGGTCACGGTGCGGGTGGATGGCAGCTCGCGCAAAACCTCAGATATTTCTCCCGGCCTGGGCATGGCAGGCGCAGCGCTCCAGTGGGCGATCAGGCGGGCTTTTTCCAGCGCCTTGAGCGCCTGCTCCTCACGCTCGGCGGCAATACCGACAAAGCTGCCGCTGACCAGCACATGTGCCACGCCAGGCATGACACGCAACAGCTCGGCATCCAGCGACTGCAGCGTGGCGCCCAGGGCGGGCGGGCGCAGGATCCGGCCATACAGCATGCCCGGCAACTCCATATCGTGCACAAACGCAGCACCGGTCACTTTGGCCACAATGTCCAGACGGGGGGCAGACTGCCCCACCAACGCAAGCCGGCCTGGGGACTTGGGGGCCACGCTGGCACTGAAGGGACGAGCCAGGTCAACCGCATCGCGCATTTCCCAATAACTCGTGCTGCCCTTGTTAGAAGAGAAGTGACCACGCTGAACCGAAATTTGCTGGGCATCCACCCCAAGCCGTCGTGCCGCTTCAGCGAGAAACAGGTTGCGAACCTCGGCGCACGCCAGCCGCATGGAAGTGCCACCCACCTCGATCGATTGGCTGCCCGCGGTATACCACTCATCAGGTGAGAGACGGGTGTCGCCCGCGGTGATCTGAAGCTGGTCAAAGCCCAGATCTAGTTCTTCGGCAGCGATCTGGGCCATGGCGGTCACAATGCCCTGACCAAGTTCGACCTTTCCGGAATACACAGCGACTGTCTGTGCATCCTGGATGCGCACCCAGCTGCTCAACAAGGGGTTGGTTTGCAGGCTTTGGGGCAGGACTTTAGGAATATTCATCGACCGGCTCCTTGCGCAGCGACTGCCTTCCTGATCGCCTTCAACACCCGCAGATGGGTGCCGCAACGGCACAGGTTGCGCTCCAGCGCGGCCACGATCTCAGCGTCAGTCGGGTTCGGATTGGCGCGCAACAACGCCTCGGCCGCCATGATGATGCCGTTGATGCAATAGCCGCACTGGGCCGCCTGCAAATCGATGAAAGCCTGCTGCAAGCGACCAGGCGACTGACTGTCGCCCAGGCCTTCAATGGTCGAAATTTCATGGCCGACCGCAGACCAGAGCGGTGTATCACAGGATTGCACCGCTTTGTTATCGAGTAACACAGTGCAGGCGCCGCAGTGACCTGCGCCACAACCAAAGCGGGTGCCCTTGAGCTTGAGATCGTTGCGCAGAATGTAGAGCAGGGCGGTGTTGCCATCGGCATCGACCGTGTGCTGCTTGCCATTCACGCTCAGCGCGAACTGTTCTGACATGAGACAACCTCGCTCAGTGAGTTTCGTTCAGGAAAGAACGCATGGCGGCCACAAGGGCCTCACTCTGTTCCAGCATCGGGCAGTGACCGGAGTCGGCAATTTCCTGATAGCGGGAGCCTGCAATGGCCTTTGACACCTGCTGCGCAAGGGCGGGCGGCGTGGTCTGGTCCAAGGCCCCACACATCACCAGGGTTCGATTGCGAATGGAAGACAGAAGCGGACTCAGGTCCATGCTGGCCAGGGCCAGGCAAGCGCGGCCAAAGCAGGCCGCATCGACCGCGCCCAGCTTGGCTTTGCGATCCGCAATGACTTCTGGGTGAGCAGCCTGAAATTCGGGTGGGAACATGCGGCCAATGGCGGTGTCCAGCACCGCACTCATGCCAATCTCTGCTACCTTGGCCGCCATGCCACGGAATGGCACGCGCGCAGGTTCGGCAAAAGCGGGAACGCAATCGGCGACGATCAATTTGCCAAATTTGGCGCCGTGACGAATCGCCAGCTGCAGACAGACAAATGCGCCGAAGCCGTTGCCAAAGACTGCGGTATTGGCAGGCAACTTGAGCGCAGCCATGACCCGGGCCAAGTGATCTGCCTGACCTTCCAGGCCGTCGAGCACTGCCGGTGAAGAGTGGCCAAAGCCTGGCAGATTGACACAGGTGACTCGGTAATTTTTAGCCAGCTCGGGCAGCACCCGCTCAAACACCGTTGACTCGGTCAACAGGCTATGGATGAGCAGCAGATCGGGGCCACTGCCAACCTGGGAATATTCGACCTGCAGGCCATCGACATTCAAAAAATTCACAGCTATCTCCATCAATCAGAAAATGCCCAGATTCGAATGCAGCACTTGCGGCTGCTCGCGCACCTCATTGGCGCTGCCACTGAAGACCACCCGCCCGGTGTTGTAAATCACCACATCGTCAGCCACTTGCAAGGCCAGCGAAGTGTTTTGCTCCACCAGCAGGATGGAAAAACCTTGTGCCTTGAGTTTTTTCAGGATTTGCCCCACCTCGTGCACGATCAGGGGCGCCAGCCCCTCGGACGGCTCATCCATCAACAGCACACTGGCGTTGGATACAAGAGCACGGCCAATGGCCAGCATCTGCTGTTCACCGCCCGAGAGCGACCCAGCCGCCTGGCGCTGCCGTTCACGCAGGCGAGGGAAAGTTTCAAACACCGTCTCAATCGTCCAGACATGCGGTGTATTGGATAGCGGCTTGCGCGCAGCAACCAGCAGGTTTTCATGTACCGAAAGAGTCGGAAAGATGCGCCGGCCCTGCGGCACCAGTCCAATGCCGCGACGCGAAATGGACTCGGGCGATAGTCCTGCGATGGACTGCCCGTGCAAGGTGATATTGCCACTGCGAGGTTTGACAAAACCAATGATGGTGTTCATGGTGGTGGTTTTGCCGGCACCATTGCGACCCAGCAAGGCAAGCAAGTGCCCCTGACGCAAATCAAGCGACACATCATGCAGTACGTGACTGTCACCATACAGAGTGTCCACCCCCTGCAGGCTCAGGACAATGTCGCTAGGTACCAAGGTAGATCTCCTGGGTGCGCGGGTGCGCCACCACTTCAGCCCGTGTACCTTCGACAATCACCTTGCCATAGTGAAGCAGGGTGATGCGCTCGGCCAGTGCCAGCGATGTGTCCATGTCATGCTCGATCATGATCAAAGTGATGTCACGAGGAATGTCTGCCAGCAGGGCCTGCACAGTTTTGCGCTCCTCCATGGACAAACCTGCCAGTGGCTCATCCAGAAGGAGCAGTCTGGGCCGCTGGGCCAAGGCCATGGCAATCTCGACACGGCGCTTCTCGCCATAGGACACCTGCGAGAGGGGGCGATCAGCCGATGCGGCCAAACCGATTCGTCCTAGCACCTCACGGGCCTGGTCGTACAGGTCTCGCCTTGCGGATTGCGGCTTCAAGGCATTCCAGCGCGCTGGCGATCGACCCAACAAACTCAGCACAACATTGTGAGCCAGGGTGTCCTTGGGAAAAAGGGTGATGATCTGAAAAGTTCGCGCCATGCCCAGTTGGGCACGCTGGTCGGTACGCAAATGAATCACTTCCGAGCCAAACAGTTTGATGGAACCCGCATCGGCCGCCAGGTCACCGGCAATCAGATTGAAGAGCGTGGTCTTGCCCGCACCATTGGGGCCAATGATGAGGCGACGCTCTCCAGGCTTCACCACCAGCGAGACATCACTGGTCACCGGCAAACCGCCAAATGACTTGCACAAACCGCTAACCTCTAGAGCCGACGTCATGCCGCCTCCCGGTTGTTGGACTTGCGACCGAGCAGTCTGGCCCAGATCCTTTGGATACCAGGAACCAGACCGTCCGGCATGAACATCACAATCATCAGAAACACAAAACCGAGCAACATGGTCCAGCGCTCAATGAAGGCCGAGACATAATTTTTCAGCAACACCACAATCGCTGCTCCGACAATGGGGCCAGCCAGGGTGCCAGAGCCGCCAGCGATCACCATCAGCAGGGTTTCCGCTGAATTGGTCAAGCCCAAGGCGTGCGGGTGAATGAACTTGTGGTAGTAGACATAGAGCAAGCCGGCTGCGGCAGCCCAAAAGCCGGCGACGATGAAGGTAAGGTAACGCACCAGCCAGACATTGTGTCCCAGGGCGAGCATGCGGCGCGGTTGATCACGGGTCCCGCGCAACACCGCACCGAAAGAAGAGTTGGCAAAAAGAACAATGCATGCCAGCGAGATGATGAAAACGATGGCGGTGAAAATGTAAAAAGCCAGCGCGCCATCAAGATTGATGCCAAAGGGCGAGGGCCGGGTCAGGCCGGACAAGCCGTTATCACCATTGGTGAAGGTGACCCAGCGAAAGGCCAGCCCCCACAAAACCTGGCCCAGCGCCAGGGTAATCATCAAGAAGCCTATACCCGAAGCACGCAAGGCGATCAGGCCGAATACAGCAGCCATCAAGGTGGTCAGAACAAGGGCTGCAGGTGCCGTCATGGCATGCCCCCAACCCAACTTCAGAAACAACCAGCCCGAGACATAGGCGGAAACACCCAGATAGGCCGCATGTCCCAGCGAAGTCAGCCCGGCATAGCCAACCAACAAATTCAGGCTGAGCGCAAACAGGGCAGCGATCAGAATCTGACTGCCCAGATTGATGTAGTAATCACCTCCAAGCAAGGGCAGCGCCAGCAAGACCAACACAAAAACCTGAAAAATGGTTCGCTTCATGCGCTGATGCGTCCGAACAAGCCGCGCGGGCGCAGGGCCAGCACAATGATCATGGGCAGGAAAAGTATCATGTAGGCCAGGTCGGGCATCAGGGTCTGGCCAAAGGTATAGACAAAACCAATCAGAAAACTGCCAACAAAAGCGCCTATCAGGCTCCCCACCCCGCCTAAAATCACCACCACCAGTGCCAGAGGAAGCATGTCGGTATCTAGACCAGGATAGACCGACAGGATCGGGCCACCCAGCACACCACCCAGGCCAGCCAGAAAGGAGCCCAGACAGAACACGGTAGTGAACAGCCAGGAGACCGGTATGCCAATACCACGCGCCATTTCCCGGTCGTCCACACCAGCTCGGATCATGGCGCCAATCCGGGTCTTGTCCAGCAGGAGCCATAGGAAGATGGCGAAGACAATCGCCACCCCCACCACTGCAATCCGGTATTTGGGAAATGCTGCGCCACTGACAAGGAAGACTCCGCGCAGCCACTCTGGGGTTGGCAGGGGCTGCGGGTCACCAGTCCAGTAAAGCAGACAGCCATCGGCAATGATGAAGGCAATGCCCAGGGTCGCCAGCACCTGGCCCAAGGGATTACCGGACAGGCGCCTTATCACCAGGCGTTCAATCAGACCACCCAAAAGGGCAATGGCCAAGCCGGCCAACAGCATCGCCACAAAAAAATTGGCGCCAGCACGCAGGGCAGACAAGCCGATGTAGGCACCCAGCATGAAATAGGCACCATGCGACAGATTGGCAATCCGCATCAGCCCAAAGATCAGCGAAAAGCCAGCCGACAATAAAAACAGAAGTCCGCCAAGGGACAGACTGTTCAGGCTCTGGATCAGCCAGAATGCCATTGGCTTATCGAACATGATGGGCTGGTCAGTCGTTGCGAATCAGGTGTGCTGCATGGCTGGGCCATGCGGCATCACCCGACAAAAAAACCAGACGACAAAAAATCAAGGCTCGAGATTTTTGGATGGCGGCACATCACGCGAATAGACCGGGGCTGCCAAAAATGCCTTGGGATCGTAAGTCCAGAACTGGCTTGTGTTGGGGTAGGCCTTGAGGACTGTATTGACCAGTTTGCCGCCCTTGCGCTCGACTTTGCGAATATAGATGGGCTGGACCGGATTGCCGTATGCATCAATCTTCCATTCGCCACGGGCGTCCTTGAGGGTGCCGGGATTGCGCAAGGCCTTCATCAAGGCTTCCTTGTCTTCCACCTTGCCATTGAGCGACTTGGCAGCCTGTTCAAACAACACGCCGGCAGAGTAAGCGCCCAGGGTGTAATAGCCAGGGTCAGCACCGTAATCTCGATTGACGGCCGCCACGAAACGCTTGCTCTCGGGGGTGTCCAGGCCGGCTGAATAAAAGCTGCCGCTGATCACGCCCAGGGCCTCATCGCCCATCTGCTTCAGGATGCCCTCATCGGTGGTGGTGGCACTGCCCAGCACTGGCAGCTTATTGCCATACTCGCGCAACTGCTTGAGGAAGCGCAGGCCATTGGCACCCGCAAACCCGGCGTAGATGGCATCCACATTGCCCTTGATCTGGCCGATGTAGGAGCCGTAGTCGGCCACATTCAAAGGCGGCCAGAGTTTTTGTACCACCTTGCCACCGTTGTCTTCATAGACACGCTGGAAACCAGAGGCCGTCTCATGGCCGTAGGCAAAATCGTCCGCTATGACCACCACCCGTTTGAAGTTGAGCGTCTTGGCAGCATATTCGCCCAGGGGTTGGTTGGGTTGGGCCGAACTGGCCGAAGTCCGCACAAACCACGGGTTGGCCTTGCGCTGGGTCAAGTCCTCAGCCGCTGCGGAGGGTGAAATGATGGGTGTCTTGGTCTGCCTGATGTAGTCATCAATGGCCAGCGCCTCGAAAGCGGCCAGCGGCCCGATTACCACATGCACCTTGTTGCGCTCGACCAATTCCTGGGTCTTGGTCTTGGCTCCAGCTGGATTGCCGCCGGAATCGGCAATGATGAGTTCCACCTTGCGGCCAGCAATGGTGTTATTGCGCTCCTTGAGAAACAGCTGGATTCCTTCTTCCATCTGCTTGCCGCCCGCAGCCAGGGCGCCAGATCGAACGGTGATGAAGCCAATACGGATTGGATCGGACTGGGCCTGGACGGATTGAATCGGCAGCAAGGCGCTGACAAGAACTGCACTGGCCCACAAAAACGGGCGCAACAAATTAGAGATCGTCATCGAAAGTCTCCTTGGTCAGTTGGTGGTGTTCTGATACCGTGCCCCAGCCCTTGCGGGTGGGTGACATATGTCGGCTCATACATCCTATCATCGACCAGGGTACTTTCAACAAGGGCTAAACCCTAGGGATGGTGTTCAAACCGCCCGCCATTGGCCAGCATCGCCCCCGCACGGGTGCTGGGCGCGGTCTGCCGGGGTTGGCCAACGCTCAGATTTGCGATTGGGCCCAACGCATAATCAGCCATTCAATTTACAGTTTTCGGAGACATTGCATGTCCTCATCGTCTGGCAAGCCCTCTGCCCATGGTCTGCGCAAAGGCCTGACTCAATACGGCGACACCGAGTTTTCGCTCTTTCTACGCAAGGCCTTCATCAAGGGCGCGGGTTATACCGATGACGCCCTGGACCGAGCCATTGTCGGTATCGCCAATACCGGAAGCGGCTACAACCCTTGTCACGGCAATGCCAGAGACCTGATCGAGGCCGTCAAACGGGGCGTCATGCTGGCCGGCGGCCTTCCGGTGGAGTTCCCCACCATCTCGCTGCACGAAAGCTTTGCCTTTCCCACCAGCATGTATTTGCGCAACCTGATGGCCATGGACACCGAGGAGATGCTGCGTGCCTTGCCGATGGATGCGGTGGTTTTACTCGGGGGCTGCGACAAGACTGTGCCGGCCCAATTGATGGCGGCGGCTTCGGCCAATGTGCCCGCTATCCAGCTTGTGACAGGTTCCATGCTGACCGGTTCACACCGCGGCACGCGAGTGGGTGCCTGCACCGACTGCCGCGGCTACTGGGCCAAGTTCCGCGGCGAACAGATCGAGCAAGAGGAGATAGACGCCGTCAACAACGCCCTCGTCCCCTCGGTCGGCACCTGCTCGGTCATGGGTACCGCCAGCACCATGGCCTGCGTGGCCGAGGCCCTGGGCATCATGCTGCCTGGTGGCGCCACTGCGCCGGCCGTCACTGCCGACCGCATCCGCGTGGCCGAGCAGAGTGGCCAGCAGGCGGTGGCCATGGCCGCAGCCGGCATCACCCCCGACAAGCTGCTCACGCCCAAGGCCTTTGAAAACGCGCTGCGCGTGCTGCTGGCCATCGGCGGATCGACCAACGGCATCATCCACATCACCGCCATGGCCGGGCGCATGGGCATTGAAATCGACCAGGCCGCGCTGGACCGGATGGGTCGTGAGACGCCGGTATTGGTGAACCTCAAGCCCTCGGGTCAGCACTACATGGAGGATCTGCATGCTGCTGGGGGGCTGGCCACCGTGTTGCGCGAGCTCAAGCCCCTGCTGCACCTCGATGCACTGACCGTGACCGGGCGAACTCTGGGTGAAGAGCTGGATTTGGCGCCACCGCCGTTCGCACAGGAGGTGGTGCGTCCAGCTTCGAAACCCATTTACCCAGAGGGCGGCATTGCGGTGCTCAAGGGCAATCTGGCACCGCGCGGCGCCATCATCAAGCAATCGGCCGCCTCGCCACATCTCATGGAACATGTCGGCCGCGCCGTGGTGTTCGAGAATATGGAAGATCTGGTGTCCAGGCTTGACGACCCCAAACTGGACGTAAACGCTGAGGATGTGCTGGTGCTCAAAAACATCGGGCCAATTGGTGCGCCAGGCATGCCCGAAGCAGGTATGCTGCCGATTCCCAAAAAATTGGCGCGTCAGGGGGTCAAGGACATGGTGCGCATTTCCGACGGCCGCATGAGCGGCACGGCCAGTGGCACCATCGTGCTGCATGTCACACCGGAGGCGGCATTGGGAGGGCCCTTGTCCTTGGTGCAGACTGGCGACCAGATCGTGCTGAGTGTCAGTCGGCGCGAACTGACGCTG
>CAXRBE010000091.1:0-22149 GCA_964228805.1 Burkholderiaceae bacterium | reverse complement strand
GGCGTGTTGTCCTTGGGATAAAAATACAGGACGAGCATTTGTCCGGAATGCGAGGTATTGGACACTTTGACACCGCCGGTGGCCGAGGCCTCAAATTCCGGGAGTGGTTTGTTGAGTACGATCGCCATGTGTTTTCAGTCTGGTTTGCAAGGTCCACTTTGGATGCTTGACCGGATGTATGTCCGGGTTCAGGTTTGGCCTAAGCCATCAATTTTAATCGAAAACCAGAAGTCGCGCTGATGGCTTGACTATGAACTTTCCAGCAAAAGGGCGGCCAGCACATGACGCCCCTCTGCGGCCAGGATGTTGTAGGTGCGGCAGGCGGCCAGCGTGTCCATCACTTCCAGCCCGATGCCTTGGTCGGACAGCGCAGACAGCCAGGCTGCCTGGGGCCAACGCAGAGCCTTGCCACTTCCCAGCAGGATGAGTTCGGGGCTGAAAACTGCCAGATCTGAGAAGTGCTTTGGGCCCAGTTCGCCAAAACTTCGGCAGTCCCAGGGATGGAACTCGCCGCGCGAGCCGACGATCACGCTGCGGGTGACCTTGTCTGCGCCCACACTGATCCAATCGGCGCCATAGCCGGTAATGGCAGAAAAATCAGGACGGTCTGGCTGGAGTTTCATCGCAAAGGCTGGCCCGCTTGGGGTCGAACTGTGGTCAAATTATAGGTTTCGCTCCCTCAGGGATAGGTCTCAATACCCCCCCGTCCTGCACGGCGGCAGTTTTGAACATCATCGCGAGGGTGAGTGAAGGAGGAATTTTGAAAGCGATACGAAAATCTGACAAGCTGGCCAATGTTTGTTATGACATCCGTGGTCCTGTGATGGAGCGGGCCAAGCAGATGGAGGAAGAAGGCCACACCATCATCAAGCTCAACATCGGCAATCTGGCCGTGTTCGGCTTCGAGGCGCCGGAAGAAATCCGCCAGGACATGATTCGCAGCCTGCCTGCGGCCGCAGCCTATTCGGACAGCAAAGGCATTTTTGTCGCACGCAAGGCGGTGATGCAGTACACCCAGGAGCAGGGCATCAAGGGTGTCGGTCTAGATGACATCTACCTTGGTAATGGCGCCAGCGAGCTGATCGTCATGGCCACCAATTGCCTGCTCAACGATGGCGATGAGATGCTCCTGCCCGCTCCGGACTACCCCTTGTGGACGGCGGCGGTCAGTCTGTCCGGGGGCAAACCGGTGCACTATCTCTGCGATGAGGAGCAAGGCTGGATGCCTGACCTGGACGATATCCGGGCCAAGATCACCCCGCGCACCAAGGGCATTGTGATCATCAACCCCAACAACCCGACCGGTGCCCTCTACACCGACGACATGCTGCGCAGTATCATCGCGATTGCCCGCGAGCACAATCTGGTGATCATGGCCGACGAGGTCTATGACAAGGTGCTGTATGACGGCGCCCAGCACACTGCCATGGCCAGCCTGTCACAGGATGTGCTGACCCTCACCTTCAATTCGCTTTCCAAAAGCTATCGGTCCTGCGGTTATCGTGCCGGCTGGCTGGTGGTGTCCGGTGACAAGAGAAGAGCCAAGGATTACATCGAGGGCTTGAATATGCTGTCCTCAATGCGCCTGTGTGCCAACGTTCCGGGTCAGTCCGCCATCCAGACAGCTCTTGGGGGGTATCAGACCATCAATGACCTGATCAGTGAGGGCGGACGGCTGCGCCGGCAGCGCGATATTGCCTACGAGCTGATCACAGCGATACCCGGGGTCAGCTGCGTCAAGCCGCAAGCCGGCTTGTACATGTTTCCCCGGCTCGATCCCAAGATCTATCCGATCGAGGATGACCAGCAATTCATACTCGAGATGCTGGAGGAGACGCGTGTGCTGCTGGTGCAGGGAACCGGCTTCAATTGGCCTAAGCCAGACCATTTCCGTCTTGTCTTCCTGCCACATGAGGATGATTTGCGTGATGCCATCGCTCGCATAGCCAGGTTTCTGGAAAATTACCGCAAGCGTCACGCCAGCGCCTGATACTGTTTTTTAATCCGGCGCATTTGCCGCCATATTGATGTGTCATCAATGAAATCGATCCAAGTCGGACTGTTGGGTATTGGTACGGTGGGCACGGGCACCTTCAATGTGCTCAAGCGCAACCAGGAGGAGATCAAACGGCGTGCCGGTCGCGGCATTGAAATCTCAATGGTGGCCGATCTTGATCTTGCGCGTGCCCGCTCCATCGTTGGACCCGATGTCAAGGTGGTTGGTGATGCGCGCCAAGTGATTGCCAACCCCGACATAGACATCGTGGTCGAACTGATCGGTGGCTACGGCATTGCCAAAACTCTTGTCCTCGAAGCCATTGCCGCGGGCAAGCATGTGGTCACCGCCAACAAGGCCTTATTGGCGGTGCACGGCACAGAAATTTTTGCCGCCGCCTCGGCCAAAGGTGTGATGGTGGCCTTTGAGGCGGCTGTTGCTGGCGGCATTCCGATCATCAAGGCCTTGCGCGAAGGCCTCACTGCCAACCGCATCCAGTGGATTGCCGGCATCATCAATGGGACCACCAATTTCATCCTGTCCGAAATGCGAGACAAGGGCCTTGATTTTGATGTGGTTCTCAAGGAGGCCCAGCGACTGGGCTATGCCGAGGCCGACCCAACTTTCGATATCGAGGGGGTGGATGCCGCCCACAAGGCTACCATCATGAGTGCCATTGCATTTGGCATTCCGGTTCAGTTTGAGCGGGCTTATGTCGAAGGCATTACCCGGCTGGAAGCGGCCGACATCCGTTATGCCGAGCACTTGGGCTACCGCATCAAATTGCTCGGCATCACCAAGCGCGCTGAACTGGGAATCGAGCTGCGCGTGCATCCCAGCCTGATACCGGCTAAGCGGCTGATTGCCAATGTCGAGGGGGCCATGAATGCGGTGGTGGTCAATGGCGATGCGGTTGGCACCACCCTCTACTATGGCAAGGGCGCCGGCTCCGAGCCCACGGCCAGTGCGGTGATTGCCGACCTGGTGGATGTGGCCCGCCTGCACACCGCCGATCCACTCAACCGCGTGCCACACCTGGCATTTCAGCCCGATGCCATGAGCAGCTTGCCTGTGTTGCCGATGAGCGAGGTGGTGACCAGCTACTACCTGCGCCTGCGAGTGGCCGATCAGGCGGGTGTCCTGGCCAAGGTGACTGGCATTCTGGCCGATGCCGATATCAGCATCGACGCTGTTTTGCAGCGCGAGGCAGATGAAGTGGGCGGGGAGGGGGCTACTTCCACTGACCTGATCATCCTCACCCATGAAGCACGCGAGGGCACCATGAACGACGCGCTCTTTCGCCTGCAGGATCTGCCCACCGTGCTGGCGCCCATTGTTCGCATCCGTAAGGAAGAACTGAGTTAGGCCTGGGCTTGTCCCATCACAGGCCTGGTTCATCCCCATGTTGCAACAGATCGATCGCAACTGCCTCAAAGGTTCCCAGCCTGAAGTGCTTTCATGAAATATCTCAGCACCCGCACCGCAGCACAAGAAAATTTTCAGCCAAAGCGCTTCTGCGAAATCTTGCTCGAGGGCCTGGCGCCTGATGGGGGCCTGTATTTGCCTGAGTCCTACCCGCAGGTGGATGACGCCACGCTGAGCAAATGGCGAGGGCTTGCCTATGCTGACCTCGCCTATGAGATCTTGTCGCTCTACATCGATGACATTGCGGCCCAGGATCTGCGCACCCTGTGTCGCAAGACCTACACCGCAGACATCTTTGGCAGCGAGCAAATCGTTCCGCTGCGCCAGCTGGAAAGTGGCCTGTACCTGGAGGCCCTGTCCAACGGCCCGACCTTGGCGTTCAAGGACATGGCCATGCAGTTGCTGGGCAACCTGTTTGAGTACGAGCTGGCGCGTCGCGGTGAAGAGCTCAATATCCTGGGTGCGACATCGGGCGATACCGGCAGCGCTGCCGAGTACGCCATGCGCGGCAAAAAGGGCGTGCGGGTCTTCATGACCAGCCCGCATGGAAGGATGAGCCCATTTCAGCAGGCCCAGATGTTCAGCCTGCAGGACGCCAATATTCACAACCTTGCAGTCAAGGGGGTGTTTGATGACTGCCAGGATCTTGTCAAGGCGGTGTCGAACGATCTTGATTTCAAACGCAAGTACCGGATCGGGACTGTCAATTCGATCAATTGGGCGCGCCTGGTGGCGCAGGTCGTCTACTATTTTGCTGGTTATTTCCAGGCCACCAGCAGCAACAGCCAGCGGGTCAGCTTTGCCGTGCCCTCGGGCAATTTTGGCAATATCTGCGCTGGCCATGTGGCGCGCATGATGGGCCTGCCGATTGATCAGCTGGTGCTGGCAACCAATGAAAACGATGTGCTCGATGAGTTTTTTCGCACCGGGGTCTACCGCGTGCGCGCCAGCCGCGATACCTATGAAACGTCCAGCCCCTCGATGGATATCTCCAAGGCCAGCAACTTCGAGCGCTTCGTGTTTGACCTGCTCGGCCGCGATGGTCAGCGTGTCAGGGCGCTGTTTGGCGAACAACTTGGCAAGTCTGGCCGCTTTGACCTGAGCGCTGATACTGCTTTTCAGCAGGGCGCCTCACGTTATGGCTTCGTGAGCGGCAAAAGCACCCATGCCGACCGCCTGCGGACCATTCGCGACACCTATGAGCGCTTTGCCCAAATGATTGACACCCACACAGCCGATGGCCTGAAGGTGGCGCGTGAGCATCTGCAGGCCGGGGTGCCGATGATCGTGCTGGAAACTGCTTTGCCGATCAAGTTTGCAGCCACCATTGTGGAGGCTCTGGGTCGTGAACCGACCCGACCGGAAAAATACGTGGGCATCGAAAACCTGCCCAAGCGGGTGACCGTCATCGACGCCGATGTGAACCTGGTCAAGAACTACATCGCGGCGCACTGTGATTGATACCAGGATGAAGGTCATTGCTTTTTCTGGCTATTCAGGTGCGGGCAAGACCACTTTGCTTGAGCGCCTGATCCCGGCTCTCAAATTGCGGGGTCAGCGTGTTTCGGTGGTCAAGCATGCGCACCACAAATTTGATATCGACCATCCGGGCAAGGACACCCATCGGCATCGTCAAGCAGGTGCGTTCGAGGTGGTGGTGGCTTCCAGCCAGCGACTGGCCCTGGTGCGCGAATTTGAGCGTCAGGCAGAGTTGAGCGTGCATCAGTTGATTGCCGAGCTGTACCAGGGGGTGGATTGGGTGCTGGTGGAGGGTTTCAAGGACAGTGATCTGCCCAAGATCGAAATCTGGCGCCCTGCCACTGGCCGGCCGGCACGTTATATCGATGACGATTTCATCGTCGCCATAGCCACCGATCAGCCCGGCCAGTTGCCGCATAAAACCCTGCGGCCAGTCTTTGATCTGGACCAGGTGGATACTCTGGCTGACTGGCTGCTCAGCCAGGCAGAACGATTTGAGTACAGCTTCGAGATGCAGCCATGAACAAACCTGGGTCTTTGCTCAAGCCGCTCGACCAGGCCCTCGACGAACTGCTGGGTCAGGCCCAGGTGCTCGAGGGACTGGAAGAAATCAGCACTTTTGATGGTGACGGCCGGGTGCTGGCTGCCGAGGTGGTCTCCTCGCTGCAGGTGCCGCCCCAGGACAACAGTTCCATGGACGGCTACGCATTGCGCAGCGCTGATGTGCCGGTTGCTGGCACCATCCTGCAGGTGACCCAGCGCATACCTGCTGGCCAGCATGGGCAGCTGCTGCTGCCGGGTGAGGCTGCGCGCATCTTCACTGGTGCTCCGCTTCCGCCCGGCGCAGACAGCATCGTGATGCAGGAGGCTTGCGAACCCTTGGATCAGGGCGCCCGGGTGCGCGTCAATGTTGTTGCCTCAACTGGCCAGTGGGTTCGCCGGGCTGGTGAGGATGTGACCAAGGGGGCGGTGATCCTGGCTGCCGGTAGCCGACTGTCACCTGCCGAATTGGGGCTGGCCGCCAGCATCGGACTACCCACGCTCAAGGTGGCACGCCGACCCCGGGTGGCCCTGTTTTCCACCGGTGATGAACTGGTCATGCCCGGCGACATTGCGCCCGAACAAATGCCGGCGGGTTCCATTTACAACTCCAACCGGTTTTTTCTGCGTGCCCTGTTACAGCGCCTGGGCTGCCAGGTCAGCGATTTCGGGATTGTTCCTGACCAGCGGGCAGCCACCCAGGACGCGCTGGTGCGGGCTGCGCAACAGCATGACCTCATCCTCACCAGCGGTGGCGTCTCAGTTGGCGAGGAAGACCATATCAAGCCCGCGGTGATGGCCCTAGGTGCGCTCGACTTGTGGCAGATCGATATCAAGCCTGGCAAGCCCTTTGCTTACGGTCGAATCACTCGCCCATTGCCGCAAGGTCCCTGCCATTTCATCGGCTTGCCGGGCAATCCAGTTTCGAGTTTTGTCACTTTCCTGTTGCTGGTACGTCCATTCTTGCTCCCGTTGCAGGGTATGCGCCAGGTGCGGCCGGCTCGCACCGTCATGACGGCCAATTTCGACTGGCCGCGTGCTGACCGCCGCCGTGAATTTCTGCGCGTGCGTCGCAATGAAACGGGTGGGCTGGACCTGTTTCCCAACCAGAGCTCAGGGGTGCTGACTTCGGCCGTCTGGGGTGATGGCCTGGTGGATAACCCGGCTGGCAGGACAATCGTCCGTGGCGATCAGGTCGAATTCATTTCCTTTGCGGAATTGCTGGCATGAAAGTAAGCATCCGGTACTTCGCTTCCGTCCGTGAAGGCTTGGGCAAGTCTGGTGAGCAGATGCAGACTGACGCCACCAACCTGGCCATGCTACGTGACGAACTGATCTCCCGTGGCGGCATGTATGCCGAGGTGTTGGCGCGCGGACGCGCGATCAGGGTGGCCCTCAATCAGGTGATGAGTTCGGAGGAAGCCCTTCTGCTGGAGGGCTGTGAGATTGCGTTCTTTCCACCAGTCACCGGGGGATGAGATGAGCGGCCGAGTCTCCATCCAGACCGCTGATTTTGATGTCAGCGCCGAGATGGCCGCCTTGCGCACGCAGGACAGTCGTGTAGGTGCCATCTGTTGCTTTGTCGGCACCGTGCGCGACCGCAACGATGGCCAGAGCGTGAGCTCGATGGAACTCGAGCATTACCCTGGCATGACCGAAAAGGCGATCGAGGCCATGATCGATGAGGCACTTGGGCGCTTTGATATTTATGCGGCACGTGTTATCCATCGCATTGGTATGCTGCAACCTTTGGATCAGATAGTCCTGGTGCTGGTGACCTCGGCGCATCGGGGCCAGAGTTTTCAGGCCTGCGAATTTCTGATGGACTACCTGAAAACCCAGGCCCCGTTCTGGAAAAAAGAAAAGACCCCCGATGGTGAGCGCTGGGTCGATGCACGGGTCAGCGACGATCAGGCGCTCAAGCGCTGGGGCATTGGCTCTGACAATCGGTCCGCTTCAGGTTGAAGTCAGACATCCGCTATCTGCGCTTTCAATCACTCATACCTACAAAGGCTTATTCATGATGGAACTCAAAATGCCCAACACGGCCAATCCCAGCCGGCCGGCCAAGGTCCCCTACAAGCGCATAGCCACCGAAGAGGCCTGGGCACCGCAGGAGATGCTTGAGATCTACAGAAAAATCCTCCACCATGCCGACGCCGATGCAGGCTTTCGGGGGCTGATGGGTTTTTACATGAGCAGCCAAAGCGAGCGGGCCCAACACATCATGCGCTGCCTAACCGACCTGGACCAGGTGCGGCTGCAGCACATGGACGAGTCAGGCATCGACATGGCGGTGGTTGCCATCACCTCGCCCGGGACCCAGATCATGGACAAGGCTACGGCAGTGTCTTTTGCGCAGAGCGCCAACGACCAGCTGGCCGAGGCGGTGCGCCGTCACCCCACCCGCTATGCCGGAATGATCGCCATTGCCCCGCAGGACCCGGCAGCCGCAGCCAGGGAGATCGAACGCGGTGTCACCAAACTGGGCATGCACTCAGTTATCATCAACTCGCACACTCACGGTGAATATCTCTCCGACAGCAAATTCTGGGACATCTTTGCCGCAGCCGAGGCCAATGATGCAGCCATCTACCTGCATCCCAACGCGCTGCCCTCGTCCATGCTCAAGCCCTTTCAGGAGTGTGGCCTCGACGGCGCCGTCTATGGCTTTGGCATCGAGACCGGCCTGCATGCCCTGCGCATCATCACTGCCGGAGTGTTCGACCGCTTTCCCAAGCTGCGCATGGTTTTGGGTCATATGGGCGAAGCCTTGCCGTTCTGGGCTTACCGGCTCGATTACATGCATGCTGCCACGGTCAAGTCGCAGCGCTACATGAGCGTCAAACCGATCAAACAGCGACCCAGCGACTACCTGCGGCAAAACTTCTGGATCACCAACAGCGGCGTGGCCTGGGAGCATGCGGTCAAGTTTTCCCAAGCCTTCCTGGGTGTCGACCGGGTGATGTATGCCATGGACTATCCTTACCAATATGCGCCCGATGAAGTCAACATCCTGGATGCTATGGACATGTCGCTGGAGGATAAAACCAAGTTCTTCCAGACCAATGCCGAAACCGTGTTCAAGCTGCGCTGATGTCCAACCCAGAAAAGGAGACTGCCATGAAAATTCTGCTCCGATGGATTGTTTTGCTCTTGGCCTCAGGCGCTGTCTGGGCGCAGTCCTGGCCCGGACAATCCATCAAGATTGTTGTGCCTTTCACGCCCGGCACCGGCATGGATACCATCGCCCGGACCGTAGCGCCGAAGTTGTCTGAACGTCTTGGTCAGCCGGTGGTGGTGAGCAATGTGCCGGGAGCCAGTGGCAATATTGGCGCTGACCAGGTTGCCAAGAGCAACCCCGATGGCTATACAGTACTGATGGGGGCCAACACCATGCTGATGGCCGCCCAGCTTTACAAGAGCGTGCCCTTCGATCCGATCAAGGACTTTTCGCCGGTTTCGATGGCTGCCTGGGGTACCTTGATGCTTGTCAGCAACCCCAAGAGCGGCATCAGGTCGATGCAGGAACTGATCGCCCAGGCCAAGGCCAGGCCCGGGAGCGTCACCTACGGATCGCCAGGCGTGGGCACGCCGCACCATATGGCCATGGAACTGTTCAAGGCCCAGACCAATCTGTTCATGCTGCATGTACCCTACCGCGGATCGGCCGGCTACACCCAGGACCTGCTGGCCGGAGAGATCCAGGTCGGATTTCTGCCAGTACATGTGGCACAGGGCATGGTCAAATCGGGCCGTCTGCTGGCCCTGGCGGTTGGCAGCCCTCAGCGTCATCAGTTGGCGCCCGATGTGCCCACGGTGCAAGAGCTTGGGGTCAAAGGCGTCAATGTGGACATGTGGTATGCCTTCTTTGTGCCAAACAAGACGCCCGATTCAGTCATCCAGCGACTGAACAAAGAATTTGTCGACATTCTCAGGATGAGCGATGTCAGCGGCGTGCTGGGCAAGGCTGGGCTGGTGGCTGATTCGTCCTCGCCAGCAACACTGAGCGATATTGTGAACAAGGATTATCCGCGCTGGGGCCAGGTGATCCGCAGCAAGGGCATCAGCTCCGATTGATGCCAAGAGCGAGGCGGGTGCCATGTTCACACACAAGCAAAGTCGTATCGCCGTGATCGGTGGCGGGGTGGCCGGCTTGGGGCTGGCCCTTTCCCTGCAGCAACGGGGCATTGCCTGCGAAGTCTTCGAGGCCGCAACGCAAATCAGGGAACTTGGCGTTGGCATCACCTTGTTGCCCCATGCCATGCGCGAGCTGGCCAACTTGGGCGTGCAGAGCAAGCTGGAGGCGGCCGGGATCGAAAACCTGGAGAGCGTGTTCTTCAATCGCCACGGCCAGTTCATCTACAAGGAACTGCGTGGCCGCCATGGCGGTTCTCCCTTTCCCGAGATCGGGATTCACCGCGGCAAGCTGCACCGCATCCTCTATGAAGAAACTCTGAGCCAGATCGGCCCTGCGCGCATGCACCTGGATCACCGCTGCGTTGGTGTTGAACAGGATGAGCAGGGTGTCACCATCCATTTCGTCGACGCTGCGGGCTCCAGCCGTCCAAGTGTGCGGGCTGACATCGTGGTTGCCTGCGATGGTGTCAATTCCAGCATTCGACGGCAGTTCTACCCTGATGAAAAGCTTGCCTTTGCCGGCATCAACACCTGGCGTGGCGTCACGGTACACCGGCCCATCCTGAGTGGCAAAAGCTATATGCGGGTGGGCTCCATTCATACCGGCAAGATGGTGATTTATCCCATCGTCGACAATGTCGATGGCCAGGGCAGCCAGCTTATCAACTGGATGGCCGAAATCCAGCGTGAAAGCGAATCGATGAACGACTGGAATCGTCCAGGCAGGCGAGAGGACTTTGAAGCCATCTTTGCCAACTGGAAGTTTAACTGGCTGGATGTACCTGCACTGATCGCCAATTCACAGCAGATACTTGAATACCCCATGGTGGACAAGGATCCGGTGGCGCAATGGACCTTCGGCCGTGTCACCTTCATGGGTGATGCCGCCCATCCCATGTATCCGCGTGGCTCGAACGGTTCGGCCCAGGGCCTGATTGACGCGCGCACCCTGGCGCAACTGCTGGCCACCAGCGCCGAGCCCCGGGCTGCCTTGGAGGCTTATCAGCAGGCTCGGCTTGAGCCCACCGCACGGGTGGTACGCACCAACCGCAGCACCCCGCCCGACTTCATCAATATCAAGGTTGACGAGCTCACCGGGGGCAAGCCCTTTGGCCACATCGACGAAGTGATCAGCCAGGAAGAGTTGCGTCAGATATCTGAAGATTACAAACGAATCGCCGGTTTCTCCTCCGATGCGCTGAAAGCCGGCTAGCCTGTCTAGCGCAGGCCTGATTCACCCCTTGGCACGCGCACCAGTCGCATTGGCATTGACTGGCTGCGCGGTCTGAGCCTGTTCATGCATCCTGGCGCTGACGCGCCTGAGGCCGGTTAGGGCCAGCCCCGCGGCCACGCCCAGCAATATCGAGGCACACACCATCGACGCATTGAGCGAAATTTGGTCCGCCACCCAGCCCGATAGCACCGGGCCCACTGCCTGGCCCAGGGCAAACAGCACGGTGTAAAAAATCATGCCCCGCGCCCACTGGGCGGGCGGCATGGTCTTGTGTATCAGCACTGCTACGGCAGCCGGGGCGATGAAGATGCTCACGCCAAAGCTGGCCGCCGACAACAGCACCGCTACCAGCTTGCCCGAAACCACAGGCAGCAGGGTGCCTAGCAGCATCGCCAAGGAGCTGGCCGCGAGGGTTACACCCGGGTGCCAGGTGTCCAGGGCGCGGCGCCAGACAAAGGGAGAAACAGCCGCGGCACCGCCCAGTACCAGCCAGACTGCTGTGCCGAATTGCCAGGAGAGCTGCTGGTCGGTGATCCAGGCAAAAATGAAAGTCATGTAGACGATGTAGCCGCAGGCCACCAGAAAGTAGGCGCCCAGGCTGGGCCAGAGCCCGCGCAGATCAAGAGGAGCGCTGGTCCTGCTATTGGCCTTGCCGCCGATTCGGCGCGCCTCATAGATCGGCCAGAGGCTGGCCAGGGTGGCCAGCAGGCCAAGAACCAGCCAGGCCTGAGGCCAACCCGGGTGGCCGGTATACGCAAGCAGTGGGTTGACACAGAGGCCAGCCATCGCAATGCCGATACCGCCTCCTGCAAAGAACATCCCGGTGGCCGTTCCCCCCAGATCGGGGCGGCCCTGGTAGCGCGCCGCCACCAGCGCACCGCCACAGGCGAAGGCCCAGGCCGTTCCTACGCCGGCGGCCATCCGGGTAGCGCTGAGCCAGGCCTGATCGGTGCGCAGGCCGGTCAGAAGCAGGGCGCTAAAGGTCAGGAGCAGACCCAGGGTGAACAACTGGCTGGGGCGCAGGCGCTGCAACAGCAGATAGCCGCTGATGGCGCCCAGGATGTAGCCCAGTGCATTGGCCGTTCCGAGCCAACCGGCTTGCGCATAGCTCCACTGCAAATCCACCCGCATGGAGGGCAGTACCAGGGCATAGGCGAAGCGCGCCAGCCCGTTGCCAGCAGCCACGCTCAATCCCAAGCCAAATGCGGGCCACAGTGAAAGCCGGCTTGTTTCAGAGGCAGTCATTGTGGCGAAGTCCGGTTCCCTGTTGTTTCTTGACGTGGATCAGAGCCGGATTGTCCCTCAGCTCTTGAAATTCAGGGACTTCGCCCAAAGTTGATTGGCTACCGGAGGTTTTCATGCGGATAGACAAACTCACCACCAAGTTCCAGGAAGCTTTAGGTGAAGCCCAGAGCATTGCGCTTGGCAATGACCACGCTTATATTGAGCCGCCTCACCTGTTGCTGGCCATGCTGCAGCAGCAGGACGGCCCCAAAGCCTTGCTGCAACGCGCTGGCGTCAATGTGGCCACCCTGCAAAAGGGCACTGAGGAGGCCATCAGGAAGTTGCCTCAGGTACAAGGCCAGGAGCAGGTCCAGGTCGGGCGGGACACGGTTTCTTTGCTGCAAGCGGCCGAAAAGGAGTCGATCAAGCGTGGCGACCAGTTCATCGCCAGCGAACTGTTTCTGCTGGCCCTTGCTGACAGCAAGACAGAATTTGGCGGCATGGCCCGGGACAAGGGGCTGAGCCGCAAGAACCTGGAGGCTGCCATTGAAGCCCTGCGTGCCGGGCAAAAAGTGGACAGCCCGGAGGCCGAAGGCCAGCGCGAGGCGCTCAAGAAATACACCCTGGACCTGACAGAGCGAGCCCGTTCAGGCAAGCTCGACCCGGTGATTGGCCGGGATGACGAAATCCGACGTGCCATTCAGGTTTTGCAGCGGCGCAGCAAAAACAACCCGGTGCTGATTGGCGAGCCGGGCGTGGGCAAGACCGCCATCGTTGAGGGGCTGGCCCAGCGCATCGTCAATGGCGAGGTGCCCGAAACCCTGCGCGACAAGCGTGTGCTGGTGCTCGATATGGCGGGGTTACTGGCCGGTGCCAAGTACCGTGGAGAGTTTGAAGAGCGGCTCAAATCCGTACTCAAGGAGGTTGCCCAGGACGAGGGGCGCATCATCCTCTTCATCGACGAGATTCACACCATGGTGGGCGCCGGCAAGGCCGAGGGCGCCATCGATGCGGGCAACATGCTCAAACCGGCGCTGGCCCGCGGCGAGCTGCACTGCATCGGTGCGACCACGCTGGATGAGTACCGCAAGTACATCGAAAAAGACGCGGCGCTGGAGCGTCGCTTCCAGAAGGTGCTGGTGGAAGAACCCACGGTGGAGCAGACCATCGCCATCTTGCGCGGCCTTCAGGAAAAGTATGAGGTGCATCACGGCGTTGACATCACCGACCCGGCCATCGTGGCTGCGGCCGAGTTGAGCCATCGCTACATCACCGATCGATTCCTGCCCGACAAGGCGATTGACCTGATCGACGAGGCGGCGGCCAAGATCAAGATCGAGATCGATTCCAAGCCTGAGGTGATGGACAAACTGGACCGTCGTCTGATCCAGCTGCAGATCGAGCGCGAGGCGGTGAAAAAGGAAAAGGACGAGGCCTCGCAAAAGCGCCTGGCCCTGCTCGAGGAAGAGATTGTCAAGCTCAAGCGCGAGGCGGCCGACCTGGAGGAGGTCTGGAAATCGGAAAAGGCCCAGGCTCAGGGTGGTCAGCATCTGCGTGAGGACATTGAAAAGCTCAAGGCTCAGATCGTCGAACTCACCCGCAAGGGCGACTTTGCCAAGGTCTCAGAGCTGCAGTACGGACGCCTGCCCGAACTGGAAAAGCAGCTCAGGGAAGCCCAGGTCAAGGAGGCTGCCGCAGGCGCAGAAGCGGGCGGTGGCAACAAGCTGCTGCGCACCCAGGTGGGCGCAGAAGAAATTGCCGAAGTGGTCAGCCGCGCCACTGGCATCCCAGTGGCCAAGATGATGCAGGGCGAGAAGGACAAGCTCCTGCAAATGGAAGTCAAGCTGCATGAGCGGGTGGTGGGCCAGGACGAGGCCATCAGCGCGGTGGCCAATGCCATCCGTCGCTCGCGCTCTGGACTGTCCGATCCCAACCGTCCGACCGGCTCTTTCCTTTTCCTGGGGCCGACCGGTGTGGGCAAGACTGAGTTGTGCAAGGCGCTGGCCGGCTTTCTGTTCGACAGCGTCGACCATCTGGTGCGCATCGACATGAGCGAGTTCATGGAGAAGCACTCGGTGGCCCGCCTGATCGGTGCGCCACCCGGCTATGTGGGCTATGAGGAAGGTGGCTACCTGACCGAGGCGGTGCGGCGCAAGCCTTATAGCGTGCTGTTGCTCGACGAAGTGGAAAAAGCCCACCCCGATGTATTCAATGTGCTCTTGCAGGTGCTGGATGATGGTCGCCTGACTGACGGCCAGGGCCGTACTGTTGATTTCAAGAACACGGTGATCGTGATGACCAGCAACATTGGCTCGCACCTGATCCAGAGCATGGTGGGCGAGGGCTACGACGACATCAAGGATGCGGTGTGGGGTGAGCTGAAAAACCACTTTCGCCCCGAGTTTCTCAACCGCATCGATGAGACGGTGGTGTTCCACGGACTGGATGCACAGCACATTGCCAGCATTGCCAAGATCCAGTTGCACCAGTTGCAAGAGCGTCTGGCCAAACTGGAGCTGGCCCTCAAGGTCTCGCCCAAGGCGCTGGACGAGCTGGCCAAAGTGGGCTTTGACCCGGTGTTTGGCGCGCGTCCGCTCAAGCGGGCCATCCAGCAGCGCATCGAGAATCCCCTGTCCAAGCTTCTGCTGGAAGGCAGGTTTGCGCCCAAGGACACCATTGGGGTGGACGTGGATCCGATCAAGTCGCCGGGGCAGTTTGATTTTGAGAAGGTCTGAGCGCGGTCGGGGCCAGCCCTAAGACCTGCAGCACAGCGAGCGTTTGCCGGTTTTGTAGAGTGGCGCCTGGCCCCTGGCCTGGATGGTGGATACTTGGTGTTTGAGTTAGCCAAGCACAGCTACCATGAATGAGAACATTGCCCGACAAGCCGCTGACCTGATCTGGAAACACTGGTCAGGCGGCACTGTCATCGATGCACTGCCCCTGCAGTGCCGCCCGTCCACATCGGCTGAGGGTTATGCAGTGCAGGCGCAGTTGCCTCTTGCTGCCAACCGCCGTGTGCTGGGTTGGAAAATTGCCGCCACCAGCACGGTAGGCCAGGCGCATATCAATGTCAGCGGGCCCCTGCCCGGGCGTCTGCTCGAAGGTCAAATCTATCCAGAGGGTGCGACCATTCCCTCAGAAGGCAACCGGATGAGGGTAGCCGAGCCCGAGATGGCTTTCACCCTGGGCCGAGAACTGCCTGCCCGTGCCCGGCCTTATGAATTGCAGGAGGTGCTGGAGGCAGTTGCCAGCTTGCACCCGGCACTTGAAATGCCTGATTCCCGCTTTGCCGACTTCACCGCCGCGGGCGAGGCGCAATTGCTGGCTGACAATGCCTGTGCCCACCATTTCATTCTGGGCAAGCCAGCCCCTCAGGCTTGGCGCGGGCTGGACCTTCGTTCGCACAAAGTGCAGGGCCATGTCACCCAGGCCAATGGTCGGCAGTGGTCGCGCGAAGGCACCGGCGCAGCCGTGCTGGGCGACCCTCGTGTGGCCCTGCTCTGGGTGGTCAATGAATTGACCCGTCTTGGCTTGACCCTGCAGCCTGGTGAGTTCATCACCACCGGCACCTGCATGACGCCACTGGAAATAGTGCCTGGAGATGCAGTCTGGGCTGATTTTGGTGAACTGGGTCAGGTCTCGATGCGCTTTGGTCTGGCAGGTGGGAGCCATTGAATGAACACCCTGATCTATACCCACACCGCCTGTCTGAATCACCAGCCTGGTCCTCACCATCCCGAGTCGCCTGCCCGGCTGGAGGCGGTGCTTGCAGCCCTGAAGAAGCCAGAGTTTGCCAACGCCATCTGGCGTGATGCACCGCTAGGTAGTGACGAGCAGGTGCTCCACATCCACACGCCCGATTACCTGCAGGAGGTCAAGGCTCTGTCGCCCAAGCAGGGTTACCAGATGCTCGATGGGGGCGACACCATCATGTCGCCGGGCACGCTGGAGGCTGTGATGCGCTGCGTGGGTGCAGCCTGTGCCGGGGTGGATGATGTGATCACGGGCCAGGCCAGCAATGTGTTCTGCGCCACGCGACCCTGCGGTCACCATGCCGAAGCGGGCCAGGCCATGGGATTTTGCGTCTTCAACCAGGCCGCCATCGCAGCTCTGCATGCGCGTGCGGTTCATGGACTGCGTCGCGTCGCGGTGATGGACTTTGATGTGCACCATGGCAATGGCACCCAGCATTCGTTCAATGACGACCCGGACCTGTTCTATGGCTCCTGCCATCAGGGCAATTTCTACCCTGGCACCGGCGCCCGCAGCGAGACCGGCGTGGCTGGCAATATCGTCAATGTGCCATTTGCCCGCGGTACCGGATCTGCCGCCTTCCGGTCTGCGATGGAAAAGGACATGCTGCCCGCCCTGCGTGCTTTTGCACCGCAGCTGCTCATCATTTCGGCAGGTTTTGATGCCCACCAACTCGACCCTTTGGGAGGTTTGCAATTCACCGATGACGATTTTCACTGGATCACTCGCGAATTGATGAAGGTGGCCGACGAAACTGCACAGGGGCGGCTGGTCTCGGTGCTGGAGGGGGGCTATAGCCTGGAAGGCCTGGCCAGCGGCACTGCCGCCCATGTGCGTGCCCTGATGGGACACTGACGCGCTAATCTAAAGTCTGTTCGCGCTGCCAGACCAGCAACAGATTGTTGGCGGGCATGCTCAGTCGCAGGCTTAACCGCAGGCCGACCCGTTGAGCCTGGTGTTCAACATCCTCGCGCCGACGAATCCCCCAGCTGGCATTGCGGGCACGCAGGCTGGCATCAAAACTCTGGTTGCTGTCGCTGGTGGCTACATCATCTTCCAGGTAGGGCCCATAGGTCACCAGCATGCCACCCGGCGCCAGATGGATAGCGGCGCCGCGCATCAGCGCCGCACAGCAGGCCCAGGGAGCGATGTGCAACATATTGGCGCAGTAGATCAGGTCGAACATCAATTGATTTTCGGCAAACCAGGGCTCCGACAGGACATCAAGCCTTCGCGGCGGCCTGACATTGACCAGCGCACTTTGCCTGAGCCGTTCGCTGACGCTGGGAAATTCCGTCTCGTGCAGGTCGGTGGGTAGCCAGTTCCAGTTGGGCAGGTGTCGAGCGAACCACTGCACATGTTGCCCGGTGCCGCAGGCAATTTCCAAAGCGTTGCCATGTGCTGGCAACAGCCTGAGCAGTGCTTCCAGGATCACCTGTTTGTTGCGTTCTGCGGGGGGGCTGAAGGCGAGTTCTCTCATCTTGATGCAGGCTCCACAGTATCGGAATGCTTGGCTGGCGCTGGCAAGGTGGCCAGCATCACCCCCAGCAGGGCCACGGCAAAGGCCAGCCATTGCATGGCGAAAATCTGCTCGTCCAGGGCCAGCCAGCCCATCAGGGCGGCCGAGATCGGTAAAAATACGGTGAAGACACCGCTTCTGCCTACCGGAATACGGCGCAAACCGGTCATCCACAGCCAGACCGTCCAGACACTGGCCGCCAGGGCGTAGAACAGAAGCAAGGCCCAATGGCCAATGCCGACCGCGAAGAAATCAAACGCAAAGGCTTGCAGCAAACCCAGGGGCGTGGTGAGGGCGAATCCCCAGAGGTTGATCAGGGCGCTGATGCGGGTGGCACGCAGGCTGTGAGTGAGTTTCTTGCCGATCACCACATAGAGGGCTTCGCAAAATACCGCGGCGATCAGCAGCAGGGAACCCAGCAGGGCAGGGGAATTGGCCTCAGCAGCCATCAGCTCAGTGGTCGGCGTCGAAGCCACGTGAGCCAAGACCAGGCCGGCCACCGCCAGGGTGATGGCCCACAGGGTGCGCGCGCCCATTGTTTCGCCCAGAAATAGGCGGCCCAGCAAGGCAACCGCGGCGGGAATGGCGGCCATGATGATGCCAGCCGTGACGGCGCCTGTCATGCGCATGCCATACAGCATGAAGATCGAGAAAAGAAAATTGCCAAACAGGGACTGCAGAAAAAGCCAGGCATGGGTGCGGGTGTCAAGCTGGGGCTCGTCCAATGGTTTTTTGAGCCAGTGCAGCATGGCCAAAGCGCCGATGCCAAAACGCAGCCAGGCCAGGAGAAAGACTGGAAAGGCGGCAAGCAAGGGCTTGGAAAGCGCCACATAAGCGCCCACCAGGCTCATGCTCAGCGCCAGGCTGGCACAGGCCAGCCCATAGCCTGCCCATCCACCTGGCTCGGATCCCATGAAAGGGACCTTGGATCGCATCTCACGCATCCTTCCATCATGCCGCATATCCACATCGACTGGCGTACTCTGCTGGGTCGATACGCTCTGACAGATCGACACACTCTGCTGGGTCATTTACAACCTGGCTGCTGGCATGAGCACATTGGCCGCACAGGCCGACGCTCATTGCCTTGTGCACGGTAAAATCAGCCACTCTCTTGGAGCTTTTTAGGAAACAGCGCGGCCGTGCCGCGCTGTTGTTTATTCGGTATATCCGCCATGATTCAAATCACCCTGCCCGACGGTTCCCAACGCGACTATCCCGCCCCCCTGACTGTGGCTGAAGTCGCCTCGTCCATTGGCTCGGGTCTGGCCAAAGCGGCCCTGGCTGCCAAAGTGGACGGAAAAGTGGTCGACACCAGTTTCCAGATCAATGCCAATTGCGCTGTGGCCATCATTACCGCCAAGGATGCCGATGGCCTGGAGATCATTCGCCACTCCACCGCACACTTGCTGGCCTATGCGGTCAAGGAGCTGTTTCCTGAGGCCCAGGTGACCATCGGGCCGGTGATCGAGCACGGTTTTTATTACGACTTTTCCTACCAGCGACCGTTCACGCCAGAGGATCTGTCTGCGATCGAGAAAAAAATGGCCGAACTGGCTGCCAAGGATGAGCCCGTTCAGCGCCGGGTGTTGCCGCGTGACGAAGCGGTGGCCTATTTCAAGGGGCTAGGTGAACACTACAAGGCCGAGATCATTGCCAGCATTCCGGCTAATGAGGATGTCAGCCTGTATCGCGAAGGCAAGTTTGAAGACCTGTGCCGTGGCCCGCATGTGCCCAGCACAGGCAAGCTCCGGCATTTCAAGCTGATGAAAGTGGCGGGTGCCTACTGGCGAGGTGATCACCGCAATGAAATGTTGCAACGGGTCTACGGCACCGCCTGGACCAGCAAGGAGGAATTGCAGCAGTACCTCACCATGCTGGAGGAGGCGGAAAAGCGCGATCACCGAAAACTTGGCCGAGAGCTCGACCTGTTCCATCTGGATGAACACTCACCGGGCACAGTGTTCTGGCACCCCAAGGGCTGGGCGGTCTGGCAGGAAGTCGAGCAATACATGCGCCGTGTCTATCGTGACAACGGCTATCTGGAGGTGAAAGCGCCGCAGATCATCGACAAGGCCCTGTGGGAGAAAACCGGTCACTGGGACAAGTACCGCGAGCACATGTTCACCACCGAAAGCGAGAAGCGCGAGTACGCCCTCAAACCGATGAATTGCCCGGGCCATATCCTGATCTACAAGCAGGGCGTCAAGAGCTACCGTGATTTGCCGCTGCGCCTGGGTGAGTTTGGCCAGTGCCACCGCAATGAGCCTACTGGCGGCCTGCACGGCATCATGCGGGTGCGCGGCTTCACCCAGGATGATGGCCATATCTTTTGCACTGAAGACCAGATCCTGCCTGAGTGCGTGGCTTTTACCGACTTGCTGCAAAAGGTCTACCGGGACTTCGGCTTTACCGACATCATCTACAAGGTGGCGACAAGGCCGGAGAAACGAATCGGCTCTGATGCCTTGTGGGACAAGGCCGAGGCCGCCCTGATGGAGAGCCTGAAAGCTGCCCGCTGCGAGTTCGAGGTGGCGCCAGGAGACGGCGCCTTTTACGGCCCCAAGATCGAGTACACCCTGAAGGATGCGATTGGCCGACACTGGCAATGCGGCACCATCCAGGTCGACTTTTCCATGCCCGAACGGCTGGACGCTGAATATGTCGGCGAGGATGGCCTGCGACATCGCCCGGTTATGCTGCACCGCGCCATCCTGGGCAGCCTGGAGCGTTTCATCGGCATTCTGGTCGAGGAGCATGCTGGTGCCCTCCCTACCTGGCTGGCCCCAGTGCAGGTCTCGGTGCTTAATATCACAGATGCGCAGGCCGACTACTGTCTGGAAATTGCCAAAAAACTCAAGAAAGTGTTGCCAAATCAAGAACTTAGGCTACAAACCGACCTGCGCAACGAGAAAATTACGTATAAAATACGGGAGCACTCGATGCAGAAGCTGCCTTATATCCTAGTCGCAGGCGACAAGGAAAAAGCAGCCGGTGCCGTTGCAGTGCGTGCCCGAGGTAATAAGGACCTCGGTGTGATGCCCCTCGAAGCCTTTGTGCAAATCATCGCAGCGGACATCGCTCACAAGTCGGTCGAGCAGGCTCCGCAAGGGCAGTAAGGCAGGTTTTTGGCGCGCATTGGGCGGTTGTTCGCCGCCGGTGGGCGGCATTGCTTTAAGGAATTGAACCATCGCTACTGAATTTCGTGACCGTCGTCAACGCGAGGAACGCAAGCACCGCTTGAACCGAGAAATCATGGCCCCTGAGGTGCGTATCTCAGGCCCCGAAAATGAGCCCATGGGCGTAGTCAGTCTCTCCGAGGCCCTGCGTCTGGCTGGTGAAATGGATGTGGATCTGGTCGAGATCGCCCCCATGGCCAACCCGCCGGTCTGCCGGCTGATGGATTACGGCAAGTTCAAGTACCAGGAGCAAAAGAAGGCGGCGGAAGCGAAAGCCAAGCAAAAGGTGATTGAAGTCAAGGAGGTCAAATTCCGTCCGGGGACGGATGACGGTGACTACAACATCAAGTTGCGCAATATCCGGCGTTTTCTCGAGGAAGGCGACAAGTGCAAGATCACCTTGCGCTTTCGGGGCCGCGAGATCACGCACCAGGAGTTGGGGTTGGCGATGTTGGAGCGCATGCGCTCAGACTTGGGAGACTCGAGTGTGGTCGAGCAGTTTCCCAAGCTGGAAGGCCGGCAGATGATCATGATGATTGCGCCGGGCAAGAAAAAAGGCGGGGGCGTTTCGTCCCGGCAGGCTGCTGAAGCAGCGTAGTTTTTCTGCGGGTGTTTTATAGCGCCAGCAGAAAGTGGCAGACAAGGCAAATGCCTGTCTGCAGTGGCAAGGCCTAAGGCCTTGCTCGCAGGTATGCCGCAAGGCCTACCTGAAAAAGTGGCTCGGGGCCGACAAGTGCCGGAAAAGGTTTCCGGACGCCTCACGAGCACAAGTAAATAGGAGCATTCACATGCCCAAAATGAAGACCAAGAGCAGCGCTAAAAAGCGCTTTCGTGTTCGTCCAGGTGGCACCGTCAAACGCGGTCAAGCCTTCAAGCGTCACATCCTGACCAAGAAGACCACCAAGAACAAACGCCAACTGCGTGGCGCAGTCACAGTGCATGAGACCAATATGGGTCACATGGCACAGATGCTGCCCGGCATGGGCATTTAATTCACGACGAACAAGGAGTACTGATATGCCTCGCGTCAAACGTGGTGTTACCGCCCGCGCCCGTCACAAGAAAGTTCTCGCCCTAGCCAAGGGCTTCCGCGGCCGCCGCGGCAATGTTTTCCGCATCGCCAAAGAGGCGGTGATGAAGGCTGGGCAATATGCCTACCGTGACCGTCGTGCCAAGAAGCGCGTGTTCCGCCAGCTGTGGATTGCCCGTATCAATGCGGCGGCCCGTCAATGCGGCATGACTTACAGCCAGTTCGCCAACGGCCTGAAAAAAGCCGAGATTGCGATCGACCGCAAGGTACTGGCTGACATTGCCGTCAATGACATGGCGGCCTTTGCAGGTATTGTGGAGCAGGTCAAGGCCAAGCTGGCTGCTTGATTCACCAGAGCAGGGCCACACGCATGTGTGGTCCTGCAAAGAACAAGGGCTAGAGCTTTTTGCAGAGCTTTAGCCCTTTGCCTTTGCAAAAACTTATCGACCGCAGGAGTTTCATGAACGAGTTGGATGCCATCGTTGCCAGTGCCAGGCTTGCCTTCTCCCAGGCGGGTACACCGGCCGAGCTGGAAAACGCCAAGGCGCGTTATCTGGGCAAAACCGGCAGCATCACCGAACTGATGAAGGGCATGGCCGCGCTCAGCGTGGAGGAAAAAAAGTCCCGCGG
>CAXRBE010000090.1:0-33870 GCA_964228805.1 Burkholderiaceae bacterium | reverse complement strand
CAGCGCGCTGGCAGCGCCATGCCACCTTTGCCCATCCGCGTGAAGGCGAGGAAGACTTGGTGCTCTACCGACTTCTTCCCGGTGCCGCTTCACCGTGAACCGGCCAGAACTCAAGCGCATCTCACACCACGCTGGCACCATTCTGGTGGGCCAGCTGGCCACCATGGCCTTTGGCGTGACCGACACCATCGTCGCCGGGCGTTATGCTGAAAGCGCGCTGGCCGCGCTGTCAGTCGGCACTGCGATCTATATGAGTGTCTATGTCGCCTGCATGGGTGTGCTGCAGGCGCTGCTGCCGGTGTGGTCTGAGCTGCATGGGGCGCAAAAGCCGTTGCAGCTGGGCTTCTCTTTCCGCCAGTCGCTCTATCTGATGCTGGCCATCACTGCCCTGGGCATGTCCATCCTGCTGCAACCTGATGCGCTGTTTGACTGGGCCGAAGTTCCACTGGCCCTGCGGGCCGAAGTGCAGACCTATCTGACTGTGCTGGCGCTGGCCTTGTTGCCAGCGCTGCTGTTTCGGCTCTATGGCACGCTCAACCAGAGCCTGGGCCGGCCGCGCATGGTGACCTGGCTGCAACTTGGCTCCCTGGTGTTCAAGGTACCTCTGTCAATCTGGTTTGCCTTTGGTGGCTTGGGTCTGGAGGCGCGCGGCGTCATCGGTTGTGCCCTGGCCACCCTGCTGGTTCAATGCCTGATGCTGGCCGTGGCTGTGTGGCTGCTGGCCACGCGCGACCTGTACCACCCCTACCAGCTGCTGCAGCGCATGGAGCGGCCTCATGGTCCAACACTCAAGTCATTTGCCAGACTGGGCATACCCAGCGGCTTGACCATTCTGGTGGAGGTTACCTCCTTTACCCTGATGGCATTGTTTGTCGCCCGCCTGGGCACTGCTGCTGCGGCCAGCCACCAGATCGCGGCCAATCTGGCTGCAGTGATCTATATGGTGCCGCTGGCCATTGGCATTGCCACCAGCGCGCGCACCAGCTACTGGCTGGGAGCCGGCCAAGCGGCCCAGGCGCGCCATGCCATTCAACTGGGCTTTGCCCTGGTGCTGGGCTGCGCAGTGCTGCTGGCCACCCTGCTGCTGCTTTTGCGTGAACCACTGGCGGCCATCTATGCGCGCAGCCCTGAGGTGGTCGCGCTGGCAGTGCCCTTGCTGCTGTGGACCGCGGGCTATCACCTGTTTGACGGCCTGCAGGCTCTGGGAGTGTTCATTCTGCGCTGCTTTCGCATCACCCTGGCGCCATTTCTGATCTATGCGGTGCTCTTGTGGGGGCTGGGCCTGTTTGGCGGCTATCGGCTCGCCTACCACGGCTTGGGGCCCTGGCCTGCCATGCACAACCCGGCAGCTTTCTGGATTGCCGGCATGGTGGCGCTGGCGCTGGCAGCCCTGGCTTTCTGGCTGATGATCTGGCAAGTGATGCGGCGTGAGCGTTGAGAACGCATCGTTGTGCGTGGCAAGGTGGCGCCAATGAAGGGTCTGGCGCGGGCAGCCCTGCCCTGTGAGCCCAGCCCAATTCCTCTGAAGCTATTCCGCCTCGACCCCGGCAGCCTTCAGGATCTTGGCCATCACAGGCGACTGCGCACGAATCGTTTCGGTCACTTTTTCGGGCGCGCTGTGCTCCGTGTTGACGCCCAACTTGGCATAGGCCTCACGCACATCGGACAGCTGCATGATTCTGCCGAGTTCGCTGTTAAGACGGCTGATGATGGCTTCGGGCGTACCGCGCGGTGTGACGATGGACCACCACACGCCAGATTCAAAGCCAGGGATGCCGGCTTCATTGATCGTCGGCACCTCAGGCAGGGCCGCCGAGCGCTGCGCGCTGGTCACTGCAATCGCGCGCAGCTTGCCGGACCGGATCTGTGGCATGGCAGGCACCATGTCAGAGAACACCATCTGGGTTTGGCCGGCAACCAGGTCGGTGACCGCCTGTATTGTGCCCTTGTAAGGAATGTGCACGATGTTGACACCCACCGCACTCTTGTACATTTCGCCGCTGATGTGCGACTGGATGCCCTTTCCGCCCGAACCGAAATTGAGTTTGCCCGGGTTGGCGCGGGCAAGCGCTGTCAATTCTGCAAGCGTCGTGGCTGGCACGGATGGGTGCACGACCAGCACCTGGCCAGCACTTGCCACCATCGACACCGGCGCAAAGTCACCTGTGGGATCAAACGGCAGCTTGCGAAACAGGTGCGGGTTGGTCACCACCGTACTGCTGTTGGAGAGCAACAACGTGTAACCGTCGGGCGCGCTCTTGGCGCCAGCCTCGTGGCCAATATTGCCACTTGCGCCCGCGCGATTGTCCACAGTGACGGGTTGCTTGAGGCCCTCGGACAGACGGGCGGCGATCAGGCGTGCCAGCACATCGCTGGTACCACCCGGCGGGAAAGGTGCAATCAATTTGATTGGTCGATTCGGGTAGGGCACTTGCGCGTGGACCGTGGCTGAGGCACAGATGAACGCCAAAATAGCGCCAAAAATCGCGCAACGGGAAAGCCTGGCAATGAGCATATGGAACCTTTACACGCCGAGACGGTAATAAGACGAGCGGGCAGTCTAATCCAATTTTCTAAGTGCAGGGCCCGGGAAAACCCGTTCGAGCCAAGGAAATGCCTGCCCTTGAACGGCCAGGCCGCAAGGTGGGATCGAGTGCGCGAGAGTGACTGTCAGCCCACAGAAGCCGCGGACGCGTTGGCTGGTGGCGCAGCCTCTTGAAGATGATGCAGCCGACTAGCCGGAAAGACGATGGTGAAGCTCGATCCCTTGCCAGGCGTGCTCTCGATTCGCAATTCTGAGTCATGGCGCTGTGCTACATGCTTGACAATGGCCAGGCCCAGACCGGTGCCCCCGCTGTCGCGCGAGCGGCTGCGGTCTACGCGGTAAAAGCGCTCGGTGAGGCGGGGAAGATGTTCGGGAGCAATGCCCGGCCCGCTGTCCTGCACCTTAAAACTTGCACGGCCATCCGCATGAAGCAACCACTCCACCCTCACTTCTCCTCCCGCCGGGGTGTAGCGCACCGCATTGCTCACCAGATTGGACAAGGCACTGTGCAACTCTGGGGCTGAACCAGTGATTTCAAACGGCGGCGGCGTCATGAACTGCAAGGCGTGCACAGGCTGCTGCGCATGGGCGCTTGCCGATGACAGGGCCGCCGCCTCTTGCGCCAACTGATCCATCAAAGGACGTACCTGCACCGCAGCATTGGCATCTGGCAGCGGGCTGGCCTCGAGACGGGAAAGAGTGAGTAGGTCGCCCACCAGCGATTGCATACGTTGCGACTGCTCGGCCATCAGCCCCAGGTACTTGGCGCGCTCGTCTGTATTGAGCGGCAGTGTCTGCAAGGTCTCAATAAAGCCAGCCAGCACGGTCAAAGGCGTACGAATTTCGTGTGAAACATTGGCCACAAAATCACGCCGCTGGGCCTCAGCCTGCTCCAGTGCAGTGACATCGCGTGAGAGCAGCAGGTGCCGGCCTTCGCCATAGGGATGAATCTGCACCGACAGGCGCAGCGGCTTGGCCAGACTGCCGCCCCGACCGGTCATGGTGATGTCATGGTGGTAGTCACCGTTTGTGACGTAAGCCACAAAGACTGGGTCACGAACCAGATTGACCAGACGTTGCAGACGGTCGCGCTCTGAATCAAGCCCAAAATGAATTGCTGCAGTCTGGTTGAACCATTCGATGCCACCCTGCGCATCCAACAAGACCACACCATTGGGTGAAGCCTGCAAGGCGGCCAAGAAATCCTGCAGACGCCGCTCGCTGTCATGCGCCTGACGCTCGCGCACACGAGCCAAGCGGCGGACCCGGTTGGCCAAATCTCCCCAAAGGCCGCGCGTCAGAGGCACATCAGAAAGATCTTCACGACGCAGCCAGCGCAACACCCGCAGACCACGGGCAAAATCCACCAGAAAAGCGAGCAGGCTGGCTGCGAGCATGCCGATCACCAGGCCGCGGATTTGCAAAGCCTCCGGCGCAAGCAACCAGCCTAGCCATCCACCCAGGCCTTGGATCAGCAAAAAATTGACAGCTCGCCAGAACATGAAAGAGTCGAGTCAGAACAGAGGAGGCACCATCATGGCGTCGTCAGGAGGTGCGGTGGGCCGAAGCGGTCAGGCGATAGCCACTGCCTCGCACGGTTTCCAGCATGGCGGCCCCTTCGCCCAGTGCCTCTCGCAGCCGCTTGACATGCACATCCACCGTTCGCTCCTCGATATAGACCTGGTCACCCCATACTTTGTCCAGCAACTGAGCGCGGCTGTGCACCCTCTCGACATGTCGCATCAGGTAATGCAGCAAGCGATACTCGGTCGGTCCGAGCTTGATAGGCTCACCGCGCAGGTTGACCCGATGGGTGGCCTCGTCCAGCGACAAGTCCCCGACGGTCAGCGTGGTCGGCGCCTCCTGGGGCGCACGCCGGCGCAACACCGCACGCATGCGGGCCAGTAACTCCTGCGTGGAAAAAGGCTTGGCAAGGTAATCATCAGCGCCGGCATCCAGGCCTGCCACCCGGTCAACCTCTTCACTGCGCGCAGTCAACATGATGATGGGCACCTGGGAAGTGGACTTATCCGCACGCCAGCGCTTGGCCAAGGACACGCCGCTCTCACCTGGCAGCATCCAGTCCAGCAGGATCAGGTCGGGCAGTTTGGCCTGTACCGCGCGCACTGCCTGAGCGCCATCAGCTGCCCACTCAACTTGGTAGCCGTTGTGCTGCAAGTTGACCGAGATGAGTTCGGCAATCGATGGCTCATCTTCCACCACCAGAACCGTCAGCTGTTTCATCGCAAAACAGTCTCAATCTCTTCGATTGAAGCATGGCGCACATCAGCGCCTTTGACGATGTAGATGATCAGTTCAGCAATGTTCTTGGCATGGTCTCCGATACGCTCGACCGCCTTGGCCAGAAAGAGCAGGTCCAGACTGGGGGAGATCATGCGCGGGTCTTCCATCATGTGGGTGATCAGAACGCGCATGAAGCTGTCGAACTCCTTGTCGATCAGGCCATCCTCGCGCACGATGGCCAGGGCGGTGGCGGTATCGAGGCGGGCAAAGGCGTCGAGCGCCTTTCGCAGCAATCCGGCAGCCAGGTCGGAGCCCACCCGCAATTCGAGCACCGGCAGGGAACGAGGGTTACCCGCCTGAAGGATGGACAGCACCATGCGGGCCATCTTTTCCGCTTCGTCGCCGGCGCGCTCCAGATTGGCTGTCAACTTGGCCACGGCTAGCAGCAGGCGCAGATCACGGGCCGTTGGCTGGCGCCGAGCGATGATGGAAGAGATCTCATGGTCGAGCTCGACATCCAGGGCGTTGACCTGATTTTCTGCATTCACCACCGCCTGGGCAAGTTCTGCATTCATTTGACTGAAGGCCTGGGTAGCCTGCTGGATTTGCGACTCCACCAGGCCGCCCATTTCCATCACGCGGGATGAAACCGAACTGAGTTCGCTGTCGAACTGTGTGGAAAGATGTTTGTCAGGCATGACGGATCTCCTCAGCCAAAGCGGCCGGTAATGTAATCTTCGGTTTCCTTGCGGACAGGCTTGAAGAACAGCTGTTCGGTGTCGCCAAACTCGACCAGATCGCCCAGGTACATATAGGCGGTGTAATCGCTGCAGCGGGCAGCCTGCTGCATGTTGTGGGTGACGATGACCACGGTGTAATCCTGCTTGAGCTCGACGATCAGCTCTTCGATCTTGGCCGTGGAGATCGGATCCAGCGCCGAGCATGGCTCATCCAGCAGGATCACTTCGGGCTTGATGGCAATCCCTCGCGCAATGCACAGGCGCTGCTGCTGACCACCTGACAAGCTGGAGCCGCTTTGCCTGAGCTTGTCCTTCACCTCGCCCCACAGGGCCGCCTTTCGCAGTGCCCATTCCACCCGGTCTTCCATGTCGGAGGTGCTGAGGTTTTCAAACAACTTGATACCAAAGGCAATGTTGTCGAAGATCGACATCGGAAACGGGGTGGGTTTCTGGAACACCATACCTACCTTAGCGCGCAACAGGGCCACATCCTGCTTGCTGGTGAGAAGGTTTTCGCCATCGAGCAGAACCTGGCCTTCGGCGCGCTGCTCGGGGTAGAGCTCATACATCCGGTTAAACACGCGCAACAAGGTTGATTTGCCGCAGCCGGAAGGGCCAATGAAGGCGGTCACCCTATTGCGTGGGATATCCAGGTCGATGCCCTTGAGCGCGTGAAACTTGCCATAGAAAAAGTTCAGGTCTCGCACTGAGATTTTTGGCTTGGAAAGAGCAGTGTTGTTCATCGTGCAATTTAATAGGCGAGAGGTTTCAGGTTTTGCTGCGGGTCAGCAGACGCGCCAGAATGTTGAGCCCCAGGACTGTCAGGGTGATCAGAAGCACACCGGCCCAGGCCAGCTGTTGCCAGTTTTCATAGGGGCTCATCGCGAACTTGAAAATGGTCACCGGCAGGCTGGCCATGGGGTCGCTCAGGTCCGAGCTCCAGAACTGGTTGTTCAGGGCGGTGAACAGCAAGGGGGCAGTTTCGCCAGAAATGCGAGCCACCGCCAGCAAGACCCCGGTCACCACACCGGCTCGCGCAGCGCGCAAGGTGATCAGGCTGATCACTTTCCAGCGTGGCGTGCCCAGGGCATAAGCTGCCTCGCGCATACTGGCAGGCACCAGCAAAAGCATGTTTTCAGTGGTGCGGATCACCACCGGGATGACAAGCAGCGCCAGCGCGATGACGCCAGCCCAACCGGAAAAGCTCTTGAAGCGTGCCACCACCACCGCATAGACAAACAGACCAATCACGATAGAGGGCGCTGACAGAAGAATGTCGTTGACGAAGCGGGTGAGCGCAGCCAGAGTGCTGCGTGGCTCGTATTCAGCCAGATAAATTCCAGCCATGATGCCAATGGGCGTACCGACCAGAGTGGCCAGCAAGACCATGAGGACCGAGCCATAGATGGCATTGGCAATACCTCCAGCCTCGTTGGGCGGTGGGGTCATTTGAGAAACTGTGCTCCAGGCCATGCCCGCCAGACCTAGGCGCAAGGTTTCCCACAGAATCCAGAACAGCCAGAACAGGCCAAAGCTCATGGCGCCTACGGATAAGGCCAGAGCGATCCGGTTGACCAATTTGCGCCGGCCATAGGTTCGTAGGCGACTGGCGTCTTGCGTGCTCATGACTTGAGCCCCTCACCTTTTTTCAGTCGCGCCAGCAACAACTTGGACAGTGCCAAGACCACAAAGGTAATGAAGAACAGCACCAGTCCCAGATAGATCAGGGAAGCTTGGTGCAAACCGGTGGCGGCCTCGGCAAATTCATTGGCCAGGGCCGAGGTAATGCTGTTGGCTGCATCAAACAGGCTGAGCGAATCGAGCTGGTTCATATTCCCAATCACGAAGGTGACCGCCATGGTCTCACCCAGCGCACGGCCTAACCCAAGCATGATGCCCCCAATGACACCTGTCTTGGTGTAGGGAAGCACTACCTTGGACACCACTTCCCAGGTGGTGGAGCCCAGGCCATAGGCCGATTCCTTGAGCATGGGCGGGGTGACCTCGAACACATCGCGCATTACCGAGGCAATGAAGGGGATGATCATGATGGCCAGGATGATGCCGGCCGACAACAGTCCCAAGCCAACAGGCGGCCCGGACACCAGGGCGCCCAGAAACGGCACGCCAGCGAGCAGGGCTTGCAGCGGCATCTGCACATACTGGGCCAGGATAGGGCCAAATACCAGCAAGCCCCACATGCCATAGACAATGGAAGGGATCGCTGCCAGCAACTCAACGGCGGTGCCCAGGGGCCGGCGCAACCAGGCCGGGCACATTTCAGTCAGGAACAGCGCAATGCCGAAACTGACCGGCACGGCAATCATGAGGGCGATGGCCGAGGTGGCCAGTGTGCCATAAATCATGACCAAGCCGCCAAAATTTTCCTGCACCGGGTCCCACACTGGGCTGGCCAAGAATCCCAGGCCGTAACGCTCGATGGCGGGCCAGGCACCTACCAGCAGCGAGGCCAGGATGCTGGCCAGAAGCAGCAGGGTCAGCCAGGCTGCGCCTTTGGCCAGCCAGCCAAATAACGTATCAAACCAGTTGCCCGGTCGAAGCATATCGATGGCCTTGGCATGGATCATGACTGGGCAAATGCTACAGGGAGAAAATTATTTGTAAGCCACAGGCCTGCCAGAGACGTCCTGGATTGCGGCCCAAGACTTGCTAATCAGCAACTTGACGTTGGCTGGCATGGGCACATAGTCCAGGTCATCAGCAGTTTTGTCCCCGTTTTGGTAAGCCCAGGAAAAGAATTTCAAAGCCGCTGCGGCCTGGGCCGGCTTGTCCTGAACTTTGTGCATCAGGATGAAGGTGGCACCCGTCATGGGCCAGGCATCCTTGCCCGGCTGATCGGTCAGAATTTGATAAAAACTCTTGGACCAATTCGCGCCGGCCGCGGCTGCCTTGAAAGTGGTGTCGTCCGGTGTAAGGAAATTGCCGGCCTTGTTCTGAAGCAGGGCATAGTTCATCTTGTTCTGCTTGACATAGGCGTATTCCACATAGCCGATCGAGTTGGGCAGGCGCCCGACAAAGGCAGCCACGCCTTCATTGCCCTTGCCGCCCGCGCCCGTTGGCCAGTTGACCGCAGTGCCCTCTCCCACTTTGTCTTTCCACTCAGTGCTGACCTTGCTCAGGTAGTTGGTGAAGATGAAGGTGGTGCCCGACCCATCGGCGCGACGCACTGGGGCGATGGTGGCATCAGGCAGGTTCAGGCCGGGGTTGAGTGACTTGATCGCCGGGTCGCTCCACTTGTTGATTTTGCCCAGGTAGATATTGGCCAGCACCGCGCCGCTGAGCTTAAGCTGCCCGGGAGCGATGCCCTTGATATTGATCACCGGCACCACCCCACCAATCACGGTCGGAAACTGCAGCTGCCCTTTTTTGGCAAGCTCTTCATCCTTGAGCGGCATGTCCGAAGCGCCAAAATCAACCGTCTTAGCATCGACCTGTCGAATGCCAGCGCCCGATCCGACCGACTGGTAATTGACCTTTTGTCCAGTTGCCTTGTGGTAGTCAGAGGCCCACTTGGCGTACAAGGGCGCCGGGAAGCTGGCACCGGCACCCGTCACATCTTGCGCGTGAACAAGGCCACTTAGAGTAACCAGGACCAGGGCCAGCAAATTGGATTGGACCGTCAGTTTCATCATATATTCCTCAAGTTTCTGTTGGACATGCAATAGACTGTATGTCGACAATGTGACAGGCGTATGACAATGGCATGCTTGCGCCACTCGGCGCCGGTTTTGACAGGTATGGTTGAGATCACTTGCGCGCCTTTTGACTTTTGACCCTTCAATTCATTCAAATTCATGGCAAACCCGTCTCTACGCCAGCGCTTGCAAGAGCCTGGCCTGATCAGCGCCCCCGGTGTTTTCGATATGGTGTCTTTGCGCCTGGCCGACAGCTTTGGCTTTGACGCGCTCTACATGACCGGCTTTGGCGCAGTCGCCTCGCACACCGGCCTGCCCGATGCTGGCTTGGCCACCTACACCGACATGGTGGGCCGTGTGCGCAGCATGGCCTCTATGGCACGCACCCCCTTGATCGCCGATGGCGACACCGGCTATGGCGGCCTGCTCAATGTGCGCCACACCATCCAGGGCTATGAAGCGGCCGGCGCCAGCGCCATCCAGCTGGAAGACCAGGAATTCCCCAAGAAATGCGGCCATACGCCAGGCCGTCGCGTCATCCCCATGGCAGACATGGTGCGCAAGATTCAGGTGGCAGTGGATTCACGCAACTCCAAAGACTTTCTCATCATTGCCCGCACCGATGCCCGTAGCAGCCTGGGCCTGGATGAGGCGCTGCGCCGCGCAGAAGCCTACGCCAAGGCTGGGGCCGACATCCTGTTTGTCGAGTCGCCCGAGAGTGAGGAAGAAATGCGCCAGATCGGACGCAGCTTTCACCTGCCCTTGCTGGCCAATATGGTCGAAGGCGGGCGCACGCCGGTGCTGAGCCAGGCTGAGCTTGAATCGATTGGCTACAAGATCGCCATCTTTCCGGTCACCGCTTTACTGGCTGCCACCCAGGCCATGAAGTCGGTCTATCAACACATCCAGCAGCATGGCTCCTCCGCCAATGGCACGTCAGTGCTGATGCCCTTTGACGAACTGACCCGGCTGATGGGTTTTGAGGATGTGTGGGCGTTTGACCGGCGCTACGCTGAGCCGCAGCAATAATCACAAGCGAAGATGCAAAGATCGTATTGATAAGCAATCACCACCCGAGGAGACAAGCATGCAAAAAAAATTTCTTCAATCAGCCCACCCTGATCGCCGTGGCCTGCTGGGCATTGTGTCGGCCTGCCTGCTCTCGCTAGCGGGCGTAGCGGTGGCACAGGACAGCTGGCCCAGCAAGCCGATTCGGCTTGTGGTGCCATTTACCCCTGGCGGCGTGACCGACACCAGCGGCCGACTGATTGCCGAGCACCTTGGCAAGCGCCTCAATCAGCAGGTGGTGGTGGACAACAAGCCAGGCGCCTCGGGCAATATCGGCACCAGTCTGGTGAAAACTGCTACGCCCGATGGTTACACCCTTCTGCTGGGTTTTGACGGCACCATGGTGATCAACCCCAACGTGTTTGCCAAGATCCCCTTTGATACGCTCAAGGACTTTGCCCCCATTGGCAAGATTGGCAACGCCACTCTGATCCTGGTATCCCACCCCGATGTTCCAGCCAAAACTTTGAGCGAGGTCATCGCCCTGTCCAAATCTCGATCCGGAGGACTGTCCTACGGCACCTCGGGCACCGGCGGCACACCGCATATCGGCGGCGAATTGCTCAATCAGAAAACTGGCGCCAACCTAATGCATGTGCCTTACAAGGGCGGTGGCCAGGCCATGACCGATGTGCTGGGCGGCAACATCCCGCTGGTCTACACCGCGGTGGCTGGCGCCCAGGGGCATGTCAAGTCGGGCAAGCTGCGCGCCGTAGCCGTCTCGGGCGCCCAGCGTACCTCCGCCCTGCCCGATGTGCCCACCTTCATTGAAAGCGGTGTGCCTGATTTTGTTGTGGACTCCTGGGTTGGTGTGCTGGCGCCAGTGGCCACCCCCGTCACAATCACCAAAAAGCGAAACAGCGAACTCAATGCCGTCCTCAATGACCCGTTGGTGCGCGTACAATTGCGTGCCCTGGGCATTGAAGCCTCTCCCGGCAGTGCCGAACAATTTGGCGATGAAATGCGGCGTGACCTGGCACGCTACGCCCAGGTGGTCAAGAGCGCGGGCATCCGGGTGGAAAATAATTGATGTTGCAGGTTGTACCTGCTTAACAGAAATTGTTGACGAATGTCGACAAAAAGACAAAAATTCACGAACGGTAGCAAGCAGCCGTGCTAATGCAACTACCGCCTTCAACTCGCCGACATCAACAAGTCGACGCAATTCTCACTCAACAGGAGACTCGATGTGAATCAGGGTACTGGCGGCAACGCGGTCGTCGAAGCTTTGGCTGCGCACGAAACGAAACATGTTTTTGGATTGATCGGTTCGGCCGGTCTGGAGGTGTTCGACGCGCTCTATGGGCGTACCGATATCCGATTCGTTGGTGTTCGTGACGAGAGGACTGGCGTGCACATGGCCGACGGATATGCGCGGGCGGGCGCACGCGCGGGCGTCTTCCTGGCAGGTCAGAATGGACCCGGCGTTACGAATCTCGTGACGGGCCTCGCTCAGGCCAGTGCCGCATATTCGCCGGTAGTCGCGATCGCGGGCTCACTTTCATCAGCTCATGTTTACCGAGATGCCTTTCAGGAGGTAGATCAGCAGGCCTTGCTACGCACGGTCACCAAAAAAACCTGGTCGGTCCCTCAGGCTCGCCGTATTCCTGAAATTCTCGGCGAAGCATTCCGAACTGCGCTGACTCCTCGCCAAGGCCCTGTCGCAATCAACATTGCGCGCGACTTGCTCGCCGAGACTACGACATGGGAGACGGCCATTCCATTCATGGCCTGGGCAGAAAGTGGGACCACCTCTGCCGGAAGGATCGAAGCTGCAGCCCGACTGCTTGCCCATGCAAAGCGTCCGCTGATTCTGGCTGGAGGCGGTGTTAAGAATGGGCGATCCGCCAACGCCGCACTGGCACTCGCCGAACTGTTGCAGGCACCGATCACCATGTCACCCGGTCATGGCGATGCAATCCCCTGTTCGCACCCACTCTACGCAGGACAGGTCGGGCCCCGGGGCAATGTCGTCGCCTCTGATCTGGCCCGCACGGCCGACGTCATCCTCGCACTCGGCACGCGTCTGGGCTTCAACACTACTTTCTACACATACGACAATCTAAACCGGGACGCGCAGATCATTCAGGTAGAGATCGAACCCACTGCAATCGGTCGCTTCTTCCCTGTTGAACTGGGTATCCACGGTGATGCGGGCGAAGTGGCCCAGGGCTTGGTCGCCGCCCTGCAAGGACATAAGACTGCTCCTGAGGTCCTTGAATGGACAGCGGGGTTCGCCAAGCGGCGGGCAGCACTTCTGACTGAAAGGGATCACGCTGGTATGCCTGCAGACGGCCGCATCCAGCCGGCCCATCTATACCGGGCCCTGCGTGCAGTATCACCAGCCGACTCAATGTTCACAATGGACGCCGGCACCCTTTGCCTTCAGGCCACTGATCAGCTTCACTATCACCAGTCGCCCGCCCTATTCACGCCGCTCGACTTTGGGCTTGTCGGCTTCTCGTATGCCTGCGGACTTGGCGTCAAACTCGCCTGTCCGGATCGTACCGTTATCAGTCTGATGGGCGACGGTGGCTTCGGCATGACAACCAGCGAGATCGGCACCGCCGTGAGACAGGGCATCCCGACAGTTTGTGTGGTGATGAACAATGGATGCTGGGGTGCAGAAAAAGCGTATCAGCGTGACTTCTTTGGTGGGCGATATTTAGGTGCAGATGTGCCCAATCCGCCGTATGATCAGCTTGCAAGGTTATGGGGCGCAGAGGGATTTCGCATCGAACGCGCCGCCGATCTCGAATCAATATTGGCAAAGGCCATTTCCTGTGGCAAACCGGCCGTTGTCGATGTGATGGTAGACCCGAACGCCCTCTACAGTTTCCGACGCGACTCTTTCAAGCATCGGGACAGTACCTCGTCAAAATCGTGATAGCGCCAGCCGAAGTCGACTTCATTGTTGTTGGTGCCGGTTCTGCCGGCTGCGCGCTCGCGGCACGACTGGCCGAGGACCCAAGCGGCTGGCAGGTCCTGCTGATCGAGGCGGGCGGCAGGGACACCAACCCGTGGGTTCACGTGCCACTGGGCGTGGGCAAACTGCTGACCAATCCGCGCTATGCCTGGCCGTTCGAGACGGAAGCTCAGGCACAGATGAAAGGCAAGACCGTTTACTGGCCCCGCGGTCGCATTTTGGGAGGGTCAAGCTCGCTTAACGGCATGGCCTATGTCTGGGGCGATCCGCGCGAATATGATGACTGGGCAGCGCAAGGTATCCAAGGTTGGAGTTGGCAGGACCTTCTACCTTGGTTCACACGGCTCGAGCAGGCCGATGCCCACGCTGGACCGGGGCGCGGCCGCACGGGTCCCGTGAGAATTACAGACCGCGCGCTCTACGATCCTGACCCCTTGTCGGATGCCTACATCACCGCTTGGCAGCAGCTTGGGGTCGACCTGACGCCTGACTACAATCTGGGCGCATACGAGGGCGTGCGATATCTCGAGCAGACCGCCTGGCGAGGCTGGCGATGGAATATGGCGCGCGCATATCTTCGTCCGGCTCGAAAGCGCCCAAACCTGACGGTAATGACCGATTCCTTGGTCCAGAGAGTATGCTTCGATGGTGAGCGCGCCTCGGGCGTCGAGGTCCGGACGGCCGGGCAGCGCCTGATCATACGAGCGCGTCGGGAGGTCATGTTGAGCGCAGGGGCGATTCAGTCGCCGCAACTGCTCGAAGTCTCAGGGATCGGCGACCGACAACGACTCGAGGCAATCGGCGTGACACCCAGGCTGCACCGTCCGTCGGTCGGTGAAGGCATGAGCGATCATCTTCAACTGCGCTGTACATACCGTACGCAGGCCCCCATCACCATCAACGACATCATGCGCAGCCCCTGGCATAAGCTGCGTGTCGGCTTGCAGTACGTTTTGACCCGCAAAGGTCTTATGGCTGGAACATCTTCGACCGCTCACGCAATCACGCGCTCAGATCCCGCACTGGATCGACCGGATGTAATGGTGCGTATCTATCACATCAGCGGCAAAGACCGCTATGCTAGAAATGCCGGGCCTGGCGCAGCAGGTGGCATCGACCGCTTCTCTGGTTTTTCTATTGGTGGATTCAAGCTCTATCCTCGATCGCGTGGCTCTATCCATGCGCGAACACCTGATATCTCCGACCCGCCCGCCATCCAGCCAAATTACCTGGACCACCCAGAGGATCGCCAGACTGCAGTTCGACTGCTGAGGTTGATCCGTTCTGTCGCTGCCCAACCGGCGATGACAGGATGGATCATTGCAGAAGAGAGGCCTGGCACAGGTGCTATCAGCGACGAAGCCCTGATTGACTATGCGCGGGAAACCGGCCAGACCGCTTGGCACACGGTAGGTACCTGCAGAATGGGAGCCGACGCGGATGCCGTAGTCGATCCTCGTCTGAGGGTTCGTGGCATCGCGGGGCTGCGCGTGGTCGACATCTCGGTCATGCCAACAATCGCCTCATCGAACACCAACGCGCCAGCGATCATGATCGGCGAAAAGGCGGCCGATATGGTACTTAAGGATCATCCAAAACGCTGAATACTTCGTTCATCTATAAAGCTCTGTGTGCGTATGCAACGACACAGGATGATCATGGCACCTGAAAGAGGAGTCATCTATGCCAGAAAAAAAATCCACCCGCAAAATCGCTTACCCATACACTGAAGCCCAGATTGCAAAAGGCGACTGGAACCCATTGTGGGATCAGGTACGTGGACTTGACCCCGATTTCATCGAGGCCTATCTGAACTTTCGGAGTGTCCCACATCGTAACGGCCCGCTACCACCGCACATCAAGGAGTTGATTTTGATCGCGATTAATGTCGCCACCACGCACCTTTACGCACCCGGCGCACGGCGACACATGCAGAACGCATTGCGCATGGGCGCAACTGCTGAAGAAATCCTCGAGACTATCCAGCTCACAACAGTAATGGGAATTCACGCGGTCAATCTCGCGGTACCGATTTTGTGTGAGGAACTCGAGCGAACGGGTAAGCGACTCCCACAACCCGCCCCATCTCCAGCACCCAGGCGAAAGAACAAAGCTCGAGGAGGCGTGTCAAAGAAATGACTAGCATCAACCCAAGCTGCGAAACCGCGAAGGCACTGCTGACTGAGCTCATGACCCAAGCGCGCAAGCGCCATGCAACTGCACTGACCGAACCTCAAGCAAAGGCCGTCCTGTCGGCATTTGGTCTGTCGGTTCCGGAATCGGTCAATGGTGATGACATCAATTGGCTGATTGAATGGGGTGCAAAATTGGGTGGCCCGCTTGCGGCTAAGCTGGTCGGATCTAACGGTCTTCACAAAAGCGATATAGGTGGCGTTCGGTTAGGCATCACTGGCGAGTTGCAGCTTTCAGAAGCCCTGAAGGGACTGAGCATAGCCTCATCTGCAGCGGGCCTCTCTGCGGAGGGCTATCTGGTCGAAAGAATGGCTACGCCAGGCGTTGAGATGGTCATCGGCGGAACAATCGACGAGCGTTTCGGGCCAGTTATCATGGTAGGACTTGGCGGCGTGTTCATCGAAATTCTTGGAGATACAGCATTTAGGGTGTGTCCGATCACGAGACGAGATGCTAGGAGCATGCTCGAACAGTTGCGGGGCTGGCCACTGCTCCAAGGTGCCCGCGGTAGACCGCCCTCCAATATTGAGGCGCTGATTGATGCTCTGGTTTCCGTGGGGGGGCCTGAAGGGCTGCTGATGCAGGCGCAGGGACAACTCAGCGAGGTCGACATCAACCCACTGATCGTTTCGAGTGCAGGGGCCATCGCCTGTGACGCTAGGATGATCCTTGACAAGAACGGCTTGACACCCATCTCCGAAGAAGACGAACATCTGAAACAGCCTGAGTGGCTTCATCCGCTCTTCGAGCCCGCCGTCATAGCTGTTGCAGGCGCATCAGCCACAGGTTTCACGCCAGCTAACGATTTCATCCGCCAGTGCAAGGCACTGGGATGTCCGGCTCGAATCGTGCCCATCCATCCTAATGCACCCGAAGTCGAGGGACTGCGCGCCGTCAAGCAGATCGCAGAAATCGGTTCGACTGTCGACTACCTTTATATCTCGATTGCCGCAGCAAATGTACCAGCTTTGATTGATAGCTGTGGGGGTCGGGTCCGATTCGCTCAGGTTATCTCCAGCGGCTTTGGCGAAGTTGAGCACGGCAAGACGCTGGAGCGAGATCTGCTCAGGGCCGCCCGACGTTCTGGCGTACGATTGCTCGGACCTAACTGTTTAGGGATTTACTCTCCTCGTGGCGGCTTGGCGTTCGTCGGAGACTGCCCACGAGAGCCAGGACCGATCGGCATCGTGTCGCAAAGCGGTGGTCTAGCGGTGGACATGATATTGCGGGGCAAGCATAAGGGACTACGCTTCTCTGGCCTCGCTACGCTCGGTAACAGCGTCGATCTAGGACCGGCTGATCTGATTGACCACTATCTGGATGATCAGCACACCACCGCTATTGGCATCTACCTTGAAGACGTTCGCGACGGAAGGCGCTTCGTCGACATACTGGCTCGTGCAATGGGTCACAAGCCTGTAGTGATTCTGCTTGGAGGACAAACCGACCAGGGGCGGCAGGCTGCAGCATCGCATACTGGTTCTCTCGCCTCTCCACTCGCACTATGGCGCGGCATCGCGGAGCAAACCGGCATTGTGATAACCGATACGCTCGATCAGTTTCTGGATACCTTGCTTGCCTTCCAATGCCTGAAGCCACAACCAGGCCGGGTAACACAAAGATGCGTGCTTTTCGGTAACGGAGGAGGAACCAGCGTTCTAGCCGCCGATGCATTTGCCCGCCGCGGCTTGACTGTCTCACCAATGGCCGCAGATGCGATCGCGGCACTTGATGCGCTACATTTGCCCCCAGGCACTTCCGTTATCAATCCGGTCGACGCGCCGGCCTTCACGTTGCGACAGGAAGAGGGTCGTGTGGCCGAAAAGATTCTCGAAACAATTATTACTCTTGGTAAACCTGATGCTTTGGTCACTCATCTAAACCTACCAGTCTTCATAAATTCTGCAGACCAACGCGCAGATTTCCTTGGAAACCTGATTAACGCAACTCTTCGGGTTCGCGAAAGCTACGGCCATAGCACCCATCATGCACTGGTGCTCCGCTCTGATGGTTCGGAAGCCTGCGAGGCACGCAAGCGGAGCTTTCGGGCTGCTGCTGTAGCTGCAGGTATTCCAAGCTTTGACGAATTAGTCAATGCAGCTGATGCACTCGCCTCAATCGCTCAGTTCGAGCGCCATATGAATGCCTAATGGAGAAAGACTCAATCTGCCTTGGATTCGGCATGCCTCGTTTTCGGGACGCCACGGTGCAGGACAAATTTAGCGTGCGCCCGCCACATCAATGATTGCCCCACTGACATAGGACGCCGCAGGAGAGGCCAGCCAAAGTATGGCCTCGGCCACTTCTTCGGCAGTACCGGCGCGCTTCATCGGCAGATGCTTTGCAGCACGCACCACCCGGTCAGGCATGCCGGTTGCTGCGTGCATATCTGTGTCGATTAGCCCTGGCCGCACGCCATTAACGCGTATACCCTCCTCGGCAATCTCTATTGCCAGGCCCTGAGTGAAGGTATCCACACCACCCTTGGCCGCCGCGTAATCCATCCATAAGTTGGGTGCGCCGAGCCGCGCCGAGGCTGATGAAACGTTAACGATTACTCCGCCTGACCCGCCGTGTGCCGTCGACATCCGTTTCACAGCCTCACGCGAGGCAAGAATGACAGCTCCAAGATTCAGTCGTAGCACCTGATCGAGATCATCGGCCCTGATCGAATCGACACGATGACGACCGGACGGCACGCCGCCGGCGTTGTTTACTAGGACACTAACCGGGCCGAGTGCCCGGTCTGCAGATTCAAAGAGTTGCAGAATGTCGGCTTCGTTCGCCATATCGACACAGACTGCAATCGCCCGCCGGCCCATCGCCTGCAACTCGTCGACTAGCGCTTGAGCCTTTTCAGCGCTGCTGCGGTAGTTGATGCACACATCGTAGCCAGCTCGTCCTGCGGCTCTGACTGTTGCGGCACCAATTCCACGACTGCCACCAGTCACGATCATGATGCCAGTAGCACTCAACCGATCAACTCCATCTTATGCAGATCAACGAAGTTCGTGCTGACTTGACCGTCCCTGAAAGCAGGATGGTCCAATGTACGGCGCAGAAACGCGAGGTTGGTATCAATCCCTTCGATATGGACTGAGTCGATCGCGTCGATCAGCCGCGCGATGGCCTGCTCGCGGTCCGCACCGTGCGCGATGATCTTCGCAATCATAGGATCGTAAAAATGCGAAATCCGATCGCCCGTCCGAACGCCGGAATCGATGCGAAGCGTGTCACCTGTAGGCGGCAGATCAAAACGCGTGACTATCCCGGTAGAAGGCAAGAAGCCCTTGGAAGGACGTTCGGCGTACAAGCGACATTCGATCGCATGACCGCTGCTATGTACATCCGACTGCACGCGTGCCTGAGGAGTTTGTCCTCCTGCAAGCTGCAGCTGCATGCCCACCAGATCCAGGCCAGTGATCATCTCGCTTACCGGATGCTCGACCTGGATTCGGGTATTCATCTCAAGAAAGAAAAATTCGTGAGTCTGGGCGTCTAGAACGAACTCGACCGTGCCAGCACCACGGTAGCGCTCCTGCTTACAAAGCGCACTCGCCGCGTCGTAAATGGCCTGCAATGTAGCAGACGACAATCCGGGCGCGGGGCTCTCTTCGATAATTTTTTGGAACCGTCGCTGTATTGAGCAGTCACGCTCGTGAATGTGAATGGCTTGTCCATCACCGAAGCCGAAGACCTGAACCTCAACATGACGGGCACTAGCGATATAGCGTTCAAGATAGACGCTACCATCGCCGAAAGCGCGGGCAGCCATGCCCTGGGTGGATTCGACCGCTGCCTGGAGATCCTCGGGACGGTCGACGCGTCTCATGCCAATGCCACCCCCCCCTGCAGCTGCCTTGACGAGTAGAGGGAAACCAACCTCTCGAGAGGCTGTAACCAAGCCTTCGAGTTCCCCAGGACGAAATCGACTGCTTCCAGGTAGCACCGGTACGCCTGCAGCTTTCGCAAGCAGACGGGCCCGCTCCTTATCGCCCATATCGGCAATGGAGGCTGGCGTCGGCCCAACCCAAAGAATACCCGCCGCTTCAACCGCAGCGGCAAAATTTTCATTTTCGGAAAGAAATCCATAGCCAGGATGAATGGCATCAGCGCCGCTCGATTGCGCGGCCTCAATGACCGCATCGGCACGCAAATAGCTATCAGCAGCCGATGAGCCCCCAAGCGCGACCCACTGATCTGCCATTTCGACATGTCGGGATTGAGCGTCCGGGTCTGAATAGACGGCAACCGTTTGCAGGCCAAGCGCCTTACAACTGCGTATCACGCGGCACGCTATTTCACCCCGATTGGCGATCAATACTTTCTTCATGCGATCAGGACTCGACGGACGCCACTTTCTGTCCTTCAGAAACATCATCACCCTCACCCACGTCTAACGAAGCCACGCGGCCTGCGCAGGGAGAGAGAACCGGGATCTCCATCTTCATCGATTCGATGACCATGATCGGTTCTTCCTCGCCCACAAGCGCTCCCACCGAGCACAAAACCTTCCAGACCTTACCGGTGATTTCGGACAGTACGGGTTGAGTAGCCATGAAAAAATTTCTCCTTGTAATTGACAATAAATTCAAAACGTGGTGGGCCAGCCGCCAAGAAGATGCTTGCCGATCCCGCGCGCGGGACGACGTTCGTGCACCTGCAGCAATCGTTTAAGCCAAACCCGAGATTCGCGAGGATCAATGACGGCCTGCGCCGAAAAGATGCCAGCCAAATCATAAGCAGAACTGTCCCTTCGGACTTCTTCAACCAGTTGTGTGAAACGCTCAGGCTCTTCCTCGTATCGCACGCCAAATACCACGTTGACCCCGACATTGGGATCCATGAACCCGACGTCGGCCGTGTACCAAGCGAGCATCTCGTCAGAATTACGCGTGCCCCCCATGTTGAGGTAGGCTTGGCCGTAGCTCTTTCGCATGACGATCGAGAACTTGGGCACCGAGCACATCTGAAGCGCCGACATAAAATTGATCACCTTGCCAGGCGCCTTGCGCCGCTCTCCCTCGACGCCAATCAGGAAGCCCGGCGTGTCGCTGAGAATGACAATCGGAATGTTGAATGAATCGCACAGCACCAAAAAACCGGTGGCCTTGTCGCAGGAATCTGCATCAAGCGCCCCAGCCTTGAAAAGTGGGTTGCTTGCAAGAATACCGACTACCCGACCATCAATACGGGCCAAGGCCGTAAAGGCGGTTCGGGCAAAGCGCTCTTTCAGGGGAAAGACGCTGCCAGGATCGCAGATTGCACTGACGACCTTTCTGACGTCGTAGACCTTGCTACGACTCTCAGGCACGATGTCCAGCAGCGAGGCAGCCATATCGTCCGACCCTGGCGACACTGCCGCTCTTGGAGGCAACTCGCCGTGATGACCTGGCATGTATGACAGGAAGCGCTTGAGCAGATCGAGAGCCTCCTCGTCGGTGTCGACAGCGTAGTCGACCTTGCCGGTCACCTCGGACTGCATCTTCCAGCCGGCCAGTTCCATCGGATCAATCTCCTGGTTGATCGCGATGGAGGTCACGCGGGGACTGGAAATCGCAAGCTGAGCATCCTTACGCATCACCACGAAATCTGATAGTTGGGTGAACCAGCATGCAGTACCAAAGGCAGGCCCAAGGACCGCAGACACATAGGGAATATCCCTCATCCGCACGAACTGGGTCGGATCCTGACCCAGGGTACCAGTTCCGATTGCCCCCATCGTGTCGGGAATCCGTGCGCCAGATGACTCATTGAGCAAAACCAGAGGCATGCCGTTCGCCTGTGCTGTCCGTCGAATATGCCCCATCTTGCGCACATTAATCGGACTGGACGACGCGCTCTTTACCGTGATGTCATGTGACACGATCGCCGTCTCGCGCCCATCGATTCTGCCGTAACCGCACACCTTACCATCAGCCGGGGTACTGTCCCGATCCTCTGGGCGATCGCTTCGAGCAAAGCGGCCGATTTCGAGAAAGCTGCCTGAATCCATCAGGTAGTCGATCCGTTGGCGCGCGTTGAGCCGACCCATCGAATGCTGCCGTTCGACCCGCTTTTCCCCACCCATCGCCAGTACCTTCTGGGTGCGCCGCTCGTGTTCCTCGATTTCTTTTTCAAAACTCATAATCACTCCGGGAAATCCGCAATTTGCCAGAAAAGCATATTTTCGAAAGACTTCATTTCGCTAAACATCGGCAAATAAGCCATAGTTGACAAGCGCCGAAGTGCGAGTCTACACTCATCCAGCGGGATCGTTAAAGCGTATGCGCGTGCTAACCCGCCAACCATCCTGTAGCTATTCAAACAAATTGCCGGCCCAGCCGGCTGATGGAGACAACACTATGATCGTTTCACGCCTGACCCATCGCAGCGGCCTTGTCGCAGTAGTTCTTGCCACTTTGCTCGCGGCCTGGCCCAAATCTGACTCTTTCGCTCAGGATAAGTCGGCGCGTCTGTCCTTCCACTGGGGGGTAGACCACGAGAGTGCGGTCATGGCGACAAGGTTTGCAAACGAGTTCAATAAGGCTGCGGCAGGCCAGTTCAAGATTGATGTGTTCCCCAGCGGCCAGTTGTTCACGATCCGACAGATTACTGGCGCGCTGTCGGCTGGTTCGGTCGAGATGGGTGGCGTCGTCACCCATAACCAGTTTTCGGCGATCGATCGCGACTGGAACGTCGTCCAAATCCCTGGCATCTGGAAGAGCATAGAGCATCAGCGTGAATTCTTTGCCAAGGTCCCTGAGGGCAAGGCTTTGCGCGAGCGTATCCTCAAAAAAGCCAACCTTGTTCACCTCGCCTATGTGCCGGTCGGACCTTATGTCACATTCAGCAAGACCAACGACATGAGCACCGTGGAAATGATGCGCGGACTCAAGGCGCGCTCGCTCGCTGCAAGCGAGCGACCGGGTTTTGCCTCCCGAAAAATGAGTGTGGTATCGCTTTCGACCGAAGAGGTCTACTCGGCGTTGCAAAGTGGCATGATTGATACCCTGTCTACCGTGCCGACCGCCGTCAAGGCCTATGCGTGGTGGGATCATCTTAAGGTTGCCCAGCTACCCTACGCTGTTTATGCAGACTCAGAACTGATGGCCAATGGAACCTGGTTCAATAGCCTTCCTGCAAACATCCAGAAGATCATGATCGATGTCGGCGCACGCATCAGCAAGGAGGCCACAGAAGGCACCATGGCGGGAAATGCAGCTGCACTGAAGGAGTTGGTCGATAAGCACGGCGGCAAGATAACCACCCTGTCCGGACCTGCGCTAGAAGCCTTTCAGAAACTTGACCGCGAACAGACCCAGCCCGCCCTCTCGAAGATGATGTCAAAAGAAATCTTCGACGCTGCGATCCGCTTCACTTCCTCCGGAAAATAAGCGCCTGCACTATACATTGGCATGTACTGGAGATCCGCGCGGCTCGACCAGTTTGCTCGAGGAGCGCGAGGTGGATGGCCGTGACATCGCACTCCACCTTACTGACAATTCCCCCTCGTAGGAGATCGACTTGACGGAGTTTTATCATTGTTATCGACGATTCAATGACGGGCTAGAAGGCGTGTTGCTGGCGCTGGCTAGTGTGGTGGTTGCAGTTGTCGTCGTGCTGCCTTTCGCGAGCTTCGCGGTGCGCACGTTGACCGGCGAAGGCTACTCTTTTCTTGCCGAAACCGCACCGCAACTCGTTCCCTGGATGGTTTTCCCGGTGCTTGGCATCCTGCTGCGCCGTGATTCACACATCACCGTTGATGTGCTGCCCCATTTTCTGAGTGGCAAAAGACTGCGCTACCTTCGGATACTTGTCCTGATGATCTGCCTGCTGGCCACTCTGTTGATGGGAATCTTCGGTATCTCCACAACCAGCTTTTACGCAAAACTCGGACAGCTTTCTACCACCGAGATCGAATTCCCACTTTGGTACCTCTATATGTCTTACCCGATTGGTTTTTTGTTAGCGGCCAACTTCTGCCTTGAGAGCATGATCGGGGAATGGTGTGACCAGCGGGTTCGGGTCGCGGGAGAACAGCTGTGACTGGATACGTCCTACTGGCAATGGTCTGCATGGCGCTGTCGGTACCGCTATTCCTGGTGTTTGGTGCGGGCTCGGCGGCCATTGCGCTCGACGTCCTGGGACTGCCATCACACACCCTTATGCAGGTCTCTTTTGATGCGATGACCAAGCAGGTGCTGGTTGCCATCCCAATCTTCATTTTTGCCGGTGCAGTGATGTTGCATGGTGGCTCAGCTCGGCGGCTGGTCAACTTGGGCATTGCGATGGTCGGGCACTTGCCTGGGGGCATGGCAGTCGCTCTGCTTTTTGCTATTGGCATCTTTAGCGCAATTTCCGGATCGATCCTCGCGTCGATCGTCGCAATAGGCTCAGTAATGATGCCCCCGATGATCGAAAAGGGCTATCCCAAGCCATTCGTCGTCGTTCTGACTGCCGCTGCCGCGCTGATTGATGCCCTGATTCCGCCGAGCAACACCGCGATTATTTTCAGCGCAATTACGCATGTACCGGTGTCAAAGACCTTCGCGGCGGGCATCTTTCCGGGTCTGGTACTCATGGGCCTGCTGCTAGTCTATTCGATGTGGTATTGCAGGCATATTCCACGCTCGCCGGTTGAACCACTGAGTGTCCGCATTCGAGCGTTTGTTGCTGCCGGACCGGCGCTTATTCTGCCAGTACTAATTTTGGGCGGACTCTATCGAGGGTTCATGACGCCAGCCGAATCTGCATCGGTTGCTAGCATCTACGCGATTCTCCTTGGAACACTGATTTATCGCGAGCTGACATGGCGGGGCTTTGTTCGCTCACTTAAGTCGACAGCTGAAACGACAACTGCTATTTTCGCGATCATCGCGATGGCCGTTTATTTCTCGATCATCCTTACCTACACGAAAACGCCCCAGACCATAATCGCTTTCTTTCTCGAGTACAACATTGGCCCGGTGTCATTCATGCTGCTTGCCGGCCTTACTTTCCTTGTGCTAGGTACCTTCCTAGAGGTGGTGCCTGTGTTTTACCTGACCGTACCGGTTTTCTACCCGCTCTGCATCGCGATGAAGATCGACCCGCTCCAGTTTTATGTGTTCATGGTCGGACTGGTCGGTCTAGGTATGCTGACCCCACCAGTCTGTGTCGGCCTCTATACCGCCTCAGCGGTAATCCGAGAACCTCCGAACCGTGCATTTCGTGCGGTACCGGGGTTCATGCTGGTCGGACTCATCTACGCAGGAATCGTGCTGGCATTTCCGTGGCTCTCAGTCTGGCTACCCCGATTCATGTAGTCTCCGGATGGCTGTTCATCGCCATCTGGCTGACAACACTTTTCCACCTGCTGGCTGGGCGCAATACACCTGGCCTGATCGGCGCTGTGATACTCGGCTCGCTGATGGCTTTGGCCTTGCCGAGGGCAAGTCGCCACATCCAAATCCTCTTCAGCTTAATCACGCTGGCCACCATGGTGGTCATCCTGCGTTCAGGAAATCCGGAAACAATTGTCTCGAGCCTTGCGTCGGCGGCTGTGATCGCAGCCTTTCTGCCCACCCTGATCGTTATCAGGGTTGCCGTTGAATCCAGCCCGACTATCCCGCGCATTCGTGAGCGGGTCTCGGACATGGACCGCTCGGAGCGGATGGCTTGGATGACCAGCGGTGCGCACATGCTCGGATCCATCCTCACGCTAGGATATGTTTCTGTCCAGCGACCGATGCTGCCCCAAGATATCGAGCCCGATGAAGCTTTACGGCTTGCCGAGTGCGGGACTCGCGGATTGGGACTTGCAATTGCTTGGTCTCCTTTTTTCGTTGCTACTGCAGTTGCGAGCCAGCTAGTTCCTGGAATATCGGCGTGGCAGATGATAGCGATCGGACTATGTCTGGCCTCAATCGGTGGTATGGTCGCTCACTTCATGTTTAATCGAAGCCTACGCATAGTGGGTATCGTGCGAGCACTGAAGCGACTACTGCCCACAGTACCACCAACTCTGATTTTGGTGGGTAGTGTCGCTGTCTGCAGTTCGATTACAGCCTGGAGCGGCCTGCAATCGGTCGTACTTACGGCCCCCTTGCTTTGCATCGGTTTTCTACTATGGACTGCACCTCGACGCCTGGGTGAAGCAATGGGCCGAATCGTCGAGGGTTCGGGGCGCATGGGCGATGAGTTGCTGATCATGACGGGATCGATGGTTTTTGCGGGATCGATCGCGGGCGCTCAGCTGCCAGACGAGCTACGGCCAACCCTTCTCAGACTGATCGAATGGCCCAGCCTGCTCATTTTTGCTGAGGTCACTACTATCGTCGTATTGGGTGCGATCGGTGTCCATCCAATGATCACGGCATCGATGCTGATCCCGTCAACGCTGCTGCTCAAGGCGCCGATCGCTGCGCCGGTTCTAGCGCAAATCGTCGTTCTCGCATGGGCATTGAACAGCATAACTTCGGCCTGGACACTACCGGTCGTGGTAACCTCGAACGTATTCGGGCTACCGCTGCGCTCGCTGGTACTGGGTCGCAATATCGCTTTCATCATCGTATTCGGATTGCTTGCATGTGCCACGCTGGGGCTACTAAATCACCTGCTCACGTGAGTTAAACCGATTCAACAGATATCGCGTGTGATCATCGACATGAGAAGGATGCCTAACGATGCGTTTGTTTGAAGACCAATCCAAGGCGTTGCTCAGACAGGAGGGCCTGCCGGTCCCACGCGGAGAGGCCGCACGATCAGCTGACGAGGCAAACCAGCATGCAAAGATGCTTGCCGGGCCTGATGGGCGCGTGGCCATCAAGGCCTTGATCGCAGCAGGTCGCCGAGGCAAAGCCGGCGCGGTCACTGTCTGCACGGCTGCGCAATCAGCCGACTCAGCGGCACGAATCCTGTCCCTTACACTCGATCAGAAGCCTGTGGAAAAAGTCTATGTTGAAGAGGCTGTCGAAATTGCCGATGAATACTATCTGGCCTTTGCCTTTGGCGATCTTGGCCCTCGAGTCGTGGCGTCACTTTGCGGAGGGGTCGACATCGAAGCGGTCGCGCGCGATTCACCGCAGGCACTGATCTCGCTTGACATCGATCCGGTGGAAGGTTTGCGCAGTTGGCACGCCGCCGCATTGTGGGAACAAGCCGGTGCGCCCTCGGGACAGATACCTGGGCTTGGTGCACTAACCGTCAGGCTATACGCGGCCTTTCGCGACCACGATGCACAGATGCTCGAAGTCAATCCGCTGGTGAAAACTGCGAATGGAGATTGGGTCATTGTTGGCGCCATGATGGAGATCGATGACAACGCGCTCTTCAGGCACCCTGCTTGGCAGTCTCAGGCTGAGGACACGGCTGGCCCTGGGGGTCGACCGCTAACGCCCGGCGAACGACAGGTAGCAGAAGCCAATCAGCGTTTTGCAGGAGGCGCAACACGTTACATCGAGCTCGACGGCGAAATAGGGCTGCTTGTCTCAGGCGGTGGCGCCAGCCTCTACCAGCATGACCTAATCCTTCACTATGGTGGTCGTCCAGCCAATCACACTGATTTCAGTCCCACCCCCACACCCGATAAGCAAGTAGCAACACTGGACGCTATCCTGGATCGGCCACAGGTCAAGGGATTGCTGGTGGGTTGCAATTTTCTTCAGCTCGCGCGCTGCGACATCATGATGCAGGCTCTTGAAATCGTACTGAATCGACGGTCGGTCGATACTCGTAAATTTCCGATCGTCGTTCGGCTTTTTGGCCCTTATGAGGCCGAAGCACGAGCTATTGCGGCTCGCTTTCCAGGAATTAACTACCTACCACCTGGCGCCAGCCTGGCCCAGGCATGTCTGGCCATCGTGCAAGCCGTTCGCGAACGCGATGACTCATCCCACGCCCCTCAGGATAACAACGCATGAGTATCCTGATCAATCGAGACACTAGAGTTCTGGTTCAGGGTGCCACCGGCTCACAGGCACGTTTCGACATCAAGTACTGCCTAGATTACGGCACAAGAATCGTAGCAGGCGTAACGCCAGGACGAGGTGGAGAGCAAGTTGAGGGCGTACCGATCTTCAATACTGTCGAAGCTGCGGTTCGGTCAACGGGCGCCAACGCAAGTGCTATCTATGTGCCCGCCCGGGCGGTCGCAGAGGCCATCGACGAGGCGCTTGATTCAGGTATCGGCATGATGCTCTCCCTCGCGGAAAACGTGCCGCGTCACGATGCCGCCCGGGCAGTTGCACGGGTCCGACGAGCCGGCGCCCATCTAGTGGGCTTTAATACCAACGGTCTTCTTTCGCCCGGTCAATGCAAGATGGGGGGGATTGGGGGAGATCGAACGGACGCAATTTATGCTCCGGGGCGGATTGGCGTGTGCTCCCGGTCGGGCGGGATGTCTGCTGAAATTAGCTACACACTGAAGCAGGCCGGCTTGGGCGTATCGACCGCCGTCTCGATGGGTGGTGATCCAATCGTTGGTCTTCGTCTGGTGGAAATTCTGCGCATGTTCGAGGATGATCCCGAAACCGATGCATCGGTGATCTATGCTGAACCGGGTGGCACTCATGAAGCCGAGGTCGCAGAAGCTGTAAGCAGCGGAATTCTAAGAAAACCCGTGGTGGCCATCGTCGTCGGTGAGTTTCAGGAGCATTATCCTCGAGGCGCTTCATTTGGACACGTTGCGGCGATGATCCAGTCCGACGCCGACAGTGCAAGTGCCAAGCGGAAATTACTGGAACATTCCGGAATTGATGTCGCAACCCTTCTTGACGAAATTCCGGACCTACTCAACAAGGCTTTCAGGAAACTGTAAAACAATACGTGGTGTCTGCCAAGTTACTCGGCATGCTTGCTTGAGAAAGATGGTACTGTTCGCGTTCAAATTCGGTAGACACGGCTGGCAGTGCCCCAAAAAAGCGCTTCGCGCTCGGTGCTAGACGCATACTGCGTTAGCACATCATAGGCTTGCCAAAGTCGCGAATAGCTTGACATCAAGCGATCTACCGGAAAATTTGAAGCAAACATCGCACGATCCGCTCCAAAATACTCAATAGGTTCGATCACGTAGGGCTTTAGACGATCGACTGTCCAGAAGTTATCTGTCATCCCATAGCCCGACAGTTTGATCACAACGTTGGGGCAGGCAGCCAGGGTTCGAAGACCCTTTCGCCAGTTTGCTAGGGCATCACTGTCGCGCTCGACTGGCATGCCGGCATGATCCACAATGAAAGTGATCGAGTCGTGCTGGGTAGCAAGAGCGGCCAGCGAATTCATTTGATGCCAATAGACCTGGGCGTCGAATGACCAGTCATATCGCTTCAACGCACCGATTCGATCACGCCAGCCGGCATCAGCCAGAAAGTCGTAAACTGCGCGGTTGAGCCTATGATCTGTATGTCGGTTGAGCACCTGCCGAATGCCTCGCATCCGATCAGACACCTGGGCATGAGCATCGAGCAGTGCTTCAACGGTCGGGTCACTGAAATCAGCCCAGCCCACGATGCCCGTAGGTAGCGCTCGTGGATTGTTCGGATCGGACGCCAAGCTGTCGATCCAGCGGGTCTCGGCAACAGGGTCTGACGCATCGATATTGGCCTGGACATGAACCGACCCCAGAAGCCGCCAGGTGCCGCTAGAACCAGAACGACCTGAAGGTGGCCCCGATTCGAGCTCAGTAAGGTCCCGCATCAGTTCGACAACTGTGTAGTTTCGGCGTAAGTCCGACCAGTCACCCCACCCTCGATCATGATCGTCTTCAGCCAGCCAGGGGTAATGGTGACGACCAAGATCCCAGAGGTGGTGATGGGAATCGATGAAGTTCACCGGACGCGATTAGGCTCACTTGCGCATCGTGCGTCCACGCGGCCCAAGCTGCTCAGGCAGCGTCCGCCACGCATCTTCAATCCAATGGGCCAGCACCCGACGCGTGTCACGGGGATCGATGATATCTGGCACACGAAATTTTTCGGCAGTCAGAAATGGCGATTCAAGATGCTCATATTTGCGTTCTAGCTCAGCGAGCCGTTCTGCGCGCTCAGCCTCGGGCATTGCAGCCAGTTCTGCACGATAGGCGGCCTCGATGCCACCTTGCATAGGGATAGAGCCCCAGCGAGCCGAAGGCCATGCGTAATGCAGATTGATGCCCTGAATTCGAGCGTAGGCATTGCCAGCAAGCCCGTAGAGCCGCCTAATCACTATCGCGCACCAGGGGACCTTGGACTGCTCGATCGCCGAGATTACTCGTACCGATCCGCGTACATTGCCCATCTTTTCGCCTTCGATCCCCACCACGGTACCTGGCTGGTCGACAAAGTTGACGATGGGTAAGTGGAAGGTATCGCAGAGATCTACGAAAGTCTCCATCTTCTCGGCTGCCGGACGGTTCAGACCGCCTCCATTGTGAAAGGGGTCATTTATCATGACACCGACCGGATACCCGTTGATCCGGGCAAGGCAGGTCACCAGTGAGCGCCCGAACATAGGAGCAATCTCGAAGACCGAGCCTTTGTCAAAGACCAGGTCTAGGATACGGCGTGAGCGGTATACCTGACGACGATCGCGTGGAATGATAGATAGCAAAGACTCTTCACGACGGTCAATCGGATCATCGCACTCAATACGCGGAGGTATTTCATAGACCGAATCAGGGACGTAGGACAGGAAACGTCGGGCAAGCTCGAATGCGTGCTCTTCGCTTTCTGCTTCATTGTCAATAACACCGGATCGGGTATGGATCTGAGAGCCGCCTAGGTCATTCTTGTCGAGCTCATCGCCCATGCCGGCACGCTCAACCACTGGCGGTCCGCCCGCCATCACCTGGCTGGTTCCCTTGATCATGATGGAAAAATGCGCGCAGGCTGCTTTCACAGCACCGAGCCCTGCACAAGGCCCCAACGCAATCGCAACGACAGGAATGACGCCGAGCTGCCCAGCCATCAGCCAGTTTGGATATCCGGGAATTTTGGTTCCGCCCATCTGCTCCACTAGGCGAACACTACCGCCGGCACTCTCAACGAGGCGAATGAGTGGCAGGCGGTGCTCGAGAGCATAGTTTTCAGCATAAATCCACTTATCAGACACCGTGGCATCCGACGAGCCTCCTCGCACAGTGAAATCGTCAACATCCAGTGAAACCTTGCGCCCGCCGATACGCGCGGTGCCAATAATTGCATTCGAAGCACGGACTTTTTTAAGTTGCCAGTTTTCGTCGTACTCAGCCTTTCCGGTCAGTGCTCCGATCTCGAACCACGTGCCGGGATCGGCCAGTCGATCGATACGCTCTCGGGCGGTCAATCGCCCCTGTGAATGCTGTCGGGCTACAGCCTGCTCGCCGCCTAGTTCCTGGGCAAACTGCTTACGCAATTCAATTTGTTCGACCTCGTTCTGCCAACTCATCTTGTCTCCTTCAGTATCGGTGCCAGCAACATTTTGATCATTCATTTTTATATGCTAACACTCTTCAAGTTACCACAGCGACCATGTTTGCGCGTGGACAAGTTCAAGTGTTTGGGGACAATTTACTTGCTGGCAGACTGCCCAAGTATTGGCTGCTGAAAGTCATACATCAGCAGATGTTATTTGGTGCATCTGTTATTTTTTGATGGTCCGGATCGGACACAGCATCTCGTAGCGATCCAGCCAGGTACATGCAGCGCAGCCTTATGTGGCGACGGAGAAAAACGCCGCTGGATCAGCAGCAATGCTGGAGCAAGCAAGGCAGGTGCTGATTTCCCTGTTGCATGTGCCTTACAAGGGCGGTGGCCAGGCCATGACCGATGTGCTGGGCGGCAATATCCCGCTGGTCTACACCGCGGTGGCTGGCGCCCAGGGGCATGTCAAGTCAGGCAAGCTGCGCGCCATTGCCGTCTCGGGCGCCCAGCGCACCTCCGCCCTGCCCGATGTGCCCACCTTCATTGAAAGCGGTGTGCCTGATTTTGTCGTGGACTCCTGGGTTGGTGTGCTGGCGCCAGTGGCTACCCCCGTCACAATCACCAAAAAGCTAAACAGCGAACTCAATGCCGTCCTCAATGACCCGGTGGTGCGCGAAAAATTGCGTGCCCTGGGCATTGAAGCCTCGCCCGGCAGTGCCGAACACTTTGGCGATGAAATGCGGCGCGACCTGGCGCGCTACGCGCAGGTGGTCAAGAGCGCGGGCATTCGGGTGGATTAACAAGCTGGGGCGGCGCGCTCGCCGCCTCTGTCATTTCAGGGCTAGGTCGGGGAGGATCAATTAAAGCTCGCCCCAGAGTTGGCCTGCATCAAGAAAAGGCTTCAAGATCCACGAACCGATCGTCACCATGGCCTGCCTCACCAGAAGACTCATGCACAATAGGTGACCAACGCCTACTCCAGATCAAGGACCTTGTTTTGACCCGACACCAGAACTTGGATGACTCTGACCTTAGCGCCGGTCGCACGGCCCAGGCCATTGATGACGAATTGCTCCACACCATCGGGGTGGAACCTGCGCGAGCCAGCAATGCCCAATTGATGCAGGCTGTGGCACAGGTGGCCCGTGCCCAGCTGTCCGAGCGCTGGGTCCGAACCCAAACCCAGGAACGTCAGGCCAAGGCCAGACGAGTGGTCTATCTGTCCATGGAATTCCTGATGGGACGCACTCTGGGCAATGCGCTGGACGCCCTGGGCCTGCAACAGGGTGCTGCACAAGGCATGCAGGCGCATGCCCGAATGCTGGAAGACGTGGCCAGCACAGAGCCTGATGCTGCCCTGGGCAACGGCGGTCTGGGGCGCCTAGCGGCCTGTTTTCTGGACTCCATGGCAAGCTTGCAACTGCCTTCCTGGGGCTACGGCATCCGTTACGAATACGGCATGTTTGCCCAGGAAATCATGGTTGGTGCTCAGGTGGAGTACCCCGATCCCTGGTTGCTCAATGGCACGCCTTGGGAATTTCCCCGCTCAGAGATCAGTTACCCAGTGCGCTTTGGCGGCTGGGTCGAACGGATCAATGGCAAACCGTATTGGCTGCACGATGGTCTGGTGGATGCCAAAGCCTATGACATGGTTGTACCCGGTCACGAAACTGACAAGGTGAGCACCCTGCGCCTGTGGAAGGCGGTAGCTCCCGCGCATTTCAACCTCGATGCATTCAAAACCGGAGACTATGCCCGCGCTGCGGCAGCCAAAAACGAATTCGAGAATATTTCCTGGGTGCTTTACCCTGACGACAGCACGCCAGCAGGCCGGGAGATGCGTCTCAAGCAGGAATACTTCTTTGTCTCCGCCTCTCTGCAAGACCTGATCAAGCGCCACTTGGAGGAACACCCCAGCCTTCACAATCTGGCTGAGAAGGTTGCGATCCATCTCAATGACACCCATCCGGCCATCAGCGTGGCCGAATTGATGCGCATCCTGCACGACGAACACGAATTGGATTGGGATGCCGCCTGGTCCATCTGCACCCGCACCTTTTCCTATACCAACCACACGCTGATGCCTGAGGCCCTGGAGACCTGGCCCGTCAGCCTGATGGCTCGCGTACTTCCAAGACATCTGGAAATCATTTTCCTGATCAATCACCATTTTCTGGAAGCCGCAGCGCGCCTGCGCCCTGGCGATCTGGGTTTTATGGCACGTTTGTCCATCATTGAGGAGGCTGGCGAACAGCGTGTGCGCATGGCGCACCTGTCGGTGGTCGGCAGCCACATGGTCAACGGCGTCTCCGAGCTGCACTCGCAACTGCTGACCAGCACCATATTTGCCGACTTCGCCCAGCTCTGGCCAGAGCGCTTTATCAACGTGACCAATGGCGTGACGCCCAGGCGCTGGCTCGCCCAGGCCAACCCAGGCCTGTCCAGCCTGCTGGATGACACCCTGGGCAAGGGATGGCGCCACGACCTCGAGCAGTTGAGCGGTCTGCGTGCGCATCAGGATCAAGCCGGCTTTCAGAGCGCCTTCATGGCCGTCAAACAAGCCAACAAGCAACGCCTGGCCCGGTACATTCAAAACACGATTGGAATCACAGTCAATCCCAACAGCCTGTTTGATGTGCAGGTCAAGCGCATCCACGAATACAAACGCCAGTTGCTCAATCTGCTGCATGTGGTCTGGCGCTATCAGTCGATACTGGCCAGCCCGCATGACGATTGGGTGCCACGCACGGTGATATTTTCGGGCAAGGCGGCCTCGGGCTACTACACCGCCAAGTCCATCATCCACCTGATCCACGACGTGGCCCAAGTGATCAACCACGATTCGGGCATCGGCGATAGGCTCAAGGTTGTGTTTTTGCCCAATTACAGCGTATCGGTGGCTGAGCTGATCATTCCGGGCGCCGATTTGTCCGAGCAGATTTCTACTGCTGGCACAGAAGCCTCCGGAACAGGCAATATGAAGCTGGCGCTCAATGGCGCGCTGACCATTGGCACAGACGATGGCGCCAATATTGAAATTCGCGAAAACGTGGGCGACGACAACCTCTTCATCTTTGGACTGAACACTCCGCAAGTGCGTGAGATGCGTGCCAAGGGTTACCAGCCCTACGAAATTTACAAGCACAACCCCGAGCTCAAAGCC
>CAXRBE010000089.1:0-2160 GCA_964228805.1 Burkholderiaceae bacterium | reverse complement strand
GTACGCAGGTCGCTGGTCAGTCTGGCGCTGCTGGTGTGGGCTGCCGGGCTTGGCTGGGCCTATTGGTGGTTTGAGGGCCGCTACATCAAATCGTTCGAACGGCCGGCATTTTTTCAAGCCGAGCAGGTAGCGCCGCCCTTCGCCCCGGGACAGGTCCAGGTGGTACATGTATGGCAGTCCAACTGCCCCTGCAGTGCCGGCCATGAAGCCTATGTTGATGAGATGACCGCCCGATTTGGTGCGCGCGGTGTGCGTTTTGCCCGCGCCGGTCAGCGGCCGACGGACGGCATGCCGGCGGGCTTGAGTCAGTTGCCCTACTGGCCGATACCTGAGGTATGGGCTGATTGGCCCGGCGCACCGTCGATTGCCATCTGGGCAGCGGACGGTACTCTGGCGTATGTTGGCCCCTACAGCGATGGAGCGCACTGCAGCGCCGATAGCAGCTTTGTAGAGCCGGTTTTACAGGCTTTGCTGGATGGCCGCAGGGTGAACATCACCCGGCAGGATGCCGTGTCCTGTCTGTGTGACCTGCCTGAGCTGGAGACCGCTGCCAATGTCGACACCCGTTCCCAAAAGCCTGTCCCTTGAAGCCCATTACCTGCGTGCCGACCGCAGCATGCTTGGCGTGCTTTGGCTCTGCCAGCTGGGTGCCTTTGCGCTGGCCGCCTGGCATGGCACCTGGCTGCAGGCGCTGCTGGTAGGTGGCGGTACGCTGGCGCTGGTGCATTTGCTCTACGCGCTGATTCGGGGTACCTCGCTGTTTCGCTGTGTGATTGGTGCTGCCTTCATGGTGATGGCCGCGCTGCATATCAATCAGGCCGAGGGTACGGTGGAGATGCACTTCTCCATCTTTGTGTTGCTCGCCTTTCTGATCATTTATCGAGACTGGGTGCCGATTGTGGTGGCTACGGTGGTGATTGCCCTGCATCACCTGGCCTTTTACGTCTTGCAGGTGCGCGAGGCGGGGGTCTGGCTGGCCCAAGGGGTGACCTTTGGGTTGGTGCTGGTGCACGCTGGCTATGTGGTGATCGAGGCGGCGGTGTTGGTGTACCTGGCGCGCATGGCCTTTAACGAGGCCCGCGAGGGTGAGGTGATGGGCGAGACCGTCTCCCAAATGATCGGTCACGGAGAGGGTGTTGACCTGACGCGCCGGGCGCAGATGCGTACCCCCATGCTCAAGGCATTCAATCAACTGCTGGACACCCTTGATCAGATGGTGGCGGACCTTAACGGCAGCCTGTTGCAGTTGGCGCAGCTGGGCAGTGCGGTGACCAAAGGCGCCAGCGATTTGCGCCAAGGGGCCGAGCAGCAGCAGGGTGAAACCCACTACATGGTGCAGGCGATGCGCGAGTTGAGCCAGGCCACTGGCGAGGTGGCGCGTAACGCCGCCGAGGCGGCCCAGGCGTCCGGTGACGCCGACCGTCATGCCCAGCAAGGGCACGCGGCCATGCAGGACATCACGCGCGAGGTGCAATCGCTGGAGCGTAATATCGCGCAGACCGGTGAGGCGGTAGAGGGTGCTGCGCAACTGGCGGTCGATATTGATCAGGTGGTTGATGTGATCAAGGGCGTCGCCGAGCAAACCAATTTGCTCGCGTTGAATGCTGCAATCGAAGCGGCCCGGGCAGGCGAACAAGGCAGAGGCTTTGCAGTGGTTGCCGATGAAGTGAGAGCACTGGCTAGTCGCACTGCATCATCCACGAAAGATATCCAACAGATGATCTCAGCCTTTCAAAGTGGCTCCCAAGAAGCTGCTGATGCCATTACAAAAAGCCAAATGAAAGCGAGCGAGGGAAATAACCGCATTGAAACTGTAGGGCAGACATTGTCGGCGGTATTAATGAACATCCAGGCCATCAGCGACAAAAATACCCAAATCGCTTCAGCTGCCGAGCAACAGGCTGTTGTTGCCGAGGATATCAACCAGAAAATCATTAGCATCAACACTGTTGCGGAAGACACTAGTCAGGCTGCGCAGCAAAATGCAGAAAACAGTGAGCAACTGGCTGAACTGGCAGAGCAAATGAATGCTACTGTCGCAAAGTTCAAGTTAAACTAGCCAGACATTTTCATGATGCTACTAGCCCGGCCAGTTGTTAGAGCCGGGCACTTTTTATCCTTTCAATAAATCTGCTTAAAGAAACCATTATGGGCTGGAGC
>CAXRBE010000088.1:0-55974 GCA_964228805.1 Burkholderiaceae bacterium | reverse complement strand
TGCCGTTGGCAGAGGTGCCGCTGACCCATGGCGGTCTGGTCGGTTTCCAGGTGGAAAATGTGATGGCGGCGGTAGCCGCCGCCTGGGCTCTGGGCCTGACTTGGGATGAGATCTGCCGCGGCCTGGCGAGCTTTGCCAACGACCAGGACAATGCACAGGGTCGTTTCAACCTTTTCAATTTCCGTGGGGCGACCGTCATCGCCGACTATGGCCACAACCCGGATGCGATGGGTGCTCTGGTGAGCGCGGTGGCGGCTCTGCCCGCCACGCGCCGTTCGGTGGTCATCAGCGGTGCAGGTGACCGGCGTGACGAAGATATCCGCAAACAGACCCGCATCCTGGGCACGGCATTTGACGAAGTGGTGCTCTATCAGGATGCCTGCCAGCGTGGGCGCGCCGATGGCGAGGTGCTGACGCTGTTGCGTCAGGGCCTGTCTGGTGCCCAGAGAACCCGTCAGGTGGATGAGGTGCGCGGCGAATTTCTGGCCATCGATACCGCACTGGATCGCCTGCAGGCCGGCGAGCTGTGCCTGATCCTGGTCGATCAGGTTGAGCAGGCGCTGCACCATATCCGCCAGCGCATTGCCCAAAATTCATCCCTGGCCCAGGCCAGCTCCTGAAGCTGCGGCGCCCCTGACCGGAGGGCCACAGGCTCTCTTGACAAAACCCTCTCATACCCACCGCACAAGGCAGGCGCCGCCAGCAGCCGCTCAGCGCTCCTGAGTGGGCTCGCGACCCATGAGGGCCGCCACAGCCTCTGCCGGCTGCAGCTGGCCATCCAGCAGGGCCAGCACGGCCTGGGCAATTGGCATGGCCACGCCCTGGGCCTGGGCCCGTTGCACCACTGTGCGCGCTGAATACACACCCTCGGCCACATGACCCAGGGAAGCCACTGCCTGTTGCAGGCTCTGGCCCTTGGCGAGCAGCAGTCCCACCTGCCGGTTGCGGCTGAGATCGCCAGTGGCAGTGAGCACCAGATCGCCCAAGCCAGACAGGCCCATGAAAGTGTCAAACCGCGCCCCCAGCGAGACGCCCAGGCGGGTCATCTCGGCCAGACCCCGGGTAATCAGCGCAGCACGGGCATTCAGGCCCAGTTCCAGGCCATCGCACAAGCCGGTGGCAATCGCCAGCACATTCTTGACCGCGCCACCAACCTCCACCCCGACGATGTCCTCGTTGGCATAGACACGCAGGGTGTGGTTGTGAAAAGCCGCTACCAGGGCCTCACGTACTTCTCGGTGGGCGCTGGCTGCCACCAGGGCGGTCGGCTGGCCGCGCGCCACCTCCAGGGCAAAACTTGGGCCGCTCAATGCACCTGCCCGCAAGCTGGGCGCAACCTGGGACTGGATTTCATGCCCCAAGAGGCCCGGCGCCCCATCGTGCGATGCCTCAAAACCCTTGCACAGCCAGGCCACCGGGCGGGCGCAATCGCGCACAGCCAGCAGGGTGGCACGTAATCCCGCCATGGGCGTGGCCACCACCACCAGGTCATGTGCCGCCGCCAGTGCGGCAAGGTTCAGCTCAGCACGAATCGCCAGGGCCTGCGGCAAGGAAATGTGTGGCAGGTAGCGGGCATTGGTTCGCCCGGCCTGCATGGCCGCAGCCTGCTGTGGGTCACGTGCCCACAGCGTGACCTCATGCCCAGCCTTCGAGTTGCGACAGGCGCTGATGGCCAGCGCCGTGCCCCAAGCTCCCGCGCCCAGCACAAGTATCTTCATGGTCGCATTGGCGCCTGAGCAAGGCTCTGAGCGGGCTTATTGCAGGCCGGCCTGCTCGCCCTGCTGCTGCTCATACATCGACTGGAAATTGATTTCAGACAGGTGCACCGGAGGAAACCCGGCACGCTGGATCAGGTCAGCCACATTGCCACGCAGGTAGGGGTAGACGATTTGTGGGCAGGCAATGCCCATGACCGGCCCCATCTGCTCCTCAGGGATATGGCGGATTTCAAAAATTCCGGCCTGCTTGACCTCGGCCAGAAACACCGTCTGCTCCCCGATCTGGGTGTGCACCGTGGCGGCCACGGCGACCTCGACTACGCCCTCGGCAACCGGGGTGACCTGCACGCCCATCTGGATGTCCACCGACGGTTGCTCCTGGCTTAGCAGAATGGCCGGCGAATTGGGCTGCTCCAGTGAAGCCTCCTTCAGGTACACGCGCTGGATCTGGAAAACAGGTTCTTGCATGGCAATACTTTCAGTAAAAACAAAGCCCGCCCCGGATCGGCTCCGAAGCGGGCAAGACCAATCGGATGGCCTAATTATCTCAGGCTGCGTTGAGCAGGGGCATCAGGCCGCCCCGACCGTCCAGCGCGATCAGGTCGTCACAGCCGCCAACATGGGTCTGACCGATAAAAATTTGGGGCACGGTGCGTCGGCCGGTGATTTCCATCATATGGCTGCGAGCGGCCGGATCGGTGTCAATGCGGATTTCCTCGATCTGGGTCACGCCCCTGGTCTGAAGAATTTGCTTGGCGCGAATGCAATAGGGGCAGACCGCTGTGGTGTACATCTTCACTGCTTGCATGAAAACACTCCGTTCAAATTAGATTCAGCCCCGGTCAACCGGCAGGCTGGCAGCACGCCAGCTGGGCAGGCCACCGGCCAGCGACTGGGCTTTGAGGTAGCCCAGGCCCTTGGCAATTCGCATGGCACTGCCCGAGCGCATGCCGCTTTGGCAAACAAAGATCAGCGGCAATTCCTTGTTCTTGACCACATCGGGCAATTGCTGGGCCAGTTGTCCCAGCGGAATGTGCTTGGCGCCGCTGACATGGGCGCTGGCGTATTCATTGGCCTCGCAGACATCGATCACCACCGCCTTTTCGCGGTTGATCAGTTGCACCGCAGCCGCAGCCGATAGGGAACCTCCGGTCGCACCACGCAGGGTTGGCCATAGCAACAGGCCGCCCGAGCTCAGGGCCAGCAGGACCAGGGTCCAGTTGTCGATTAGAAATTTCACTTGCAGATGCCCACAGGCAGAGATTGGAAAGCTGGGCATTTTAAAATGGCGGGCGATGCAGTGCCGGTGAGCTGACATTTCCCCCGCACACCACTGTGCCATTACCCCCAAACAGCACCTCATGTATAAATTTGTTCTTATTCGACACGGCGAATCCGTCTGGAACCTGGAAAACCGCTTCACTGGCTGGACCGATGTCGACCTCACCCCCACCGGCGTGTCCCAGGCCATGTCGGCCGGCAAGCTGCTCAGAGCCGAGGGCTTCGAATTCGACCTGGCTTACACCAGCGTGCTCAAGCGAGCCATTCATACCCTGTGGTACTGCCTGGACGAGATGAACTGCACCTGGCTGCCGGTGTTCAAGGATTGGCGCCTCAACGAGCGCCATTACGGCGCCTTGCAGGGCCTCAACAAGGCCGAAATGGCCAGGCAATATGGCGATGATCAGGTCCTGATCTGGCGCCGCAGCTATGACACACCACCGCCGGCGCTCGAACCGAGCGACCCGCGTTGCGAGCGTGGCGACCGTCGCTATCTTGGCCTGCAGCCAGGCCAGATTCCGCTGACCGAATGCCTGAAAGATACGGTAGCCCGGGTGCTGCCGTTCTGGAGCGAGGTGATGGCACCGGCCGTGCGTGGCGGCAAGCGTGTGGTGGTTTCGGCCCATGGCAATTCCATCCGGGCCCTGGTCAAATACCTGGATGGCATCTCTGACCAGGACATCGTCGGGCTCAACATCCCCAATGGCATTCCCCTGGTCTACGAACTCGATGCCGATCTGCGTCCCGTGCGGCACTACTACCTGGGTGATGCCGAGGCAGCCGCCCGTGCCGCCGCCGCCGTAGCCTCCCAGGGCAAGGCCTGAGCAGCACCCAGGCAGCAGCGCATTTGCCGCGACCAATGGTATTTCGCCACAGATAAAAGGGAACTAGCGCGTCTGGTCGCGGTCCTAGCGGGCAAGCGTGTATATTGCGCTCAGAGGAAGCATATGGGTCAAAAACTAAAGATTGCCGGCTGGATTTCGCTGGGCGCACTCGCTGGTGTGCTGACCACCGTGTCGGTTCAGACCGTGGCACGCGGCACCCTGGCGCCGTTGCCGCTGGAGGAGTTGCAGCAGTTCGCCGCCGTCTTCGGACTGATCAAGTCCGACTATGTGGAACCGGTGGACGAGAAAAAGCTGATCACCGATGCCATCTCGGGCATGGTGTCCAGCCTGGACCCCCATTCCCAATATTTCGACAAGAAGACTTTCAAGGAATTCCGCGAGGGCACCAGCGGCCGCTTCGTGGGTGTGGGCATTGAGATCACCCAGGAGGACGGCCTGGTGAAGGTGGTCTCCCCGATCGAGGGCTCGCCTGCCTACCGCGCTGGCCTCAAGCCGGGTGACCTGATCACCCGCATAGACGAGACTGCGGTGCGCGGGCTCACGCTCAATGAGGCGGTCAAGCGCATGCGTGGAGAACCCAGCACCAAGGTCATCCTGACCATCTACCGCAAAGATGAGAACCGCAGCTTTCCGGTCACCATCGTGCGGGAGGAGATCAAGACCCAATCGGTCAAGGCCAAGATGGTGGAGCCCGGATATGCCTGGCTACGCCTGAGCCAGTTCCAGGAGCGCACTGTGGAGGACTTTGTGCGCAAGATCGAGGAGCTCTATCAACAGGGTGCCCCGCTCAAGGGAATGGTGCTTGACCTGCGCAACGATCCTGGTGGCCTGCTGGATGCGGCAGTGGCGGTGTCAGCCGCCTTTTTGCCGGAAAACGTGACCGTGGTATCCACCAACGGCCAGATCGACGAAAGCAAATTTGTCTACAAGGCGGCGCCGGAGTTCTACCAGCGCCGCGGCAGCAACCCGCTGCGTCGTTTGCCGGCAGCCGTGAAAAGCGTGCCCCTGGTGGTGCTGGTCAATGAAGGCTCAGCCTCGGCCAGCGAAATTGTGGCCGGCGCCCTCCAGGACCACAAGCGTGCCATCGTCATGGGCAGCCAGACCTTTGGCAAGGGCTCAGTGCAGACGGTTCGGCCCCTGGGCCCGGACTCGGCCCTCAAGATCACCACCGCGCGCTATTACACCCCCAGCGGTCGTTCGATTCAGGCCAAGGGCATCGTGCCCGATGTCATGCTCGACGAAACGCCCGAGGGCAATCTGTTTGCCGCCCTGCGCATGCGCGAGGCCGACCTGGAAAAACATCTGAGCAACGGTCAGGGTACAGAGCAGAAAGACCCGGCCCGGGAAAAAGCGCGAGATGAAGCGCTGAAAAAGCTCGAGGAAGAATCGAAAAAACCGCCGCAGGAGCGCCGGGCCCCTGAATTTGGCAGCGACAAGGATTTCCAGTTGCAACAGGCGCTCAACAAGTTGCAGGGGAAGCCGGTGGTGGTCAGCAAGACGCTGACCGAGCGCAAGGACCCGCCCAAGGACAACTGAGCGCCGCAGCCCGCATGACTGACGATCAGCTGCTGCGCTACTCGCGCCACATCCTGCTCGAGGAAGTCGGCATTGAGGGCCAGCAGCGTATTCTTGACAGCCATGCCCTGGTGATTGGTGCCGGCGGCCTGGGCTCCCCGGTGGCGCTGTACCTGGGCTCCGCCGGAGTCGGACAGATCACAGTGGTGGACCACGACACCGTGGATGTGACCAATCTGCAGCGCCAAGTGGCGCACACCCAGCAGCGGGTGGGCAGCAGCAAGTCCGACTCCATCCGGCAAGCCATCGCCGCGCTCAACCCCGAGGTTCGCGTCAAAGCGATCAGCCAACGCGCCGATGCCAGCCTGCTCGAAGAGTTGGTCCCCGCTGCCGATGTGGTGCTGGACTGCAGCGATAACTTTCACACCCGGCATCTTGTCAACCATGCCTGCGTCAGCCACAGCAAACCCTTGGTTTCCGGGGCTGCCATCCGCTTTGATGGTCAGGTGGCGGTCTACGATAGCCGCGAACTGCAGGCGCCCTGTTATGCCTGTGTGTTTGCTCCAGACGACAGCTTCCAGGAAACCCTGTGTGCCACCCTGGGGGTGTTTGCCCCGCTGGTGGGCATCATTGGAACCATCCAGGCTGCCGAGGCCCTCAAGCTGCTGTCAGGTGCCGGCAAGACCCTGAGCGGCCGCTTGCTGATGCTCGATGGGCGCCATATGGAATTCAGCGAGTTGCGCCTGCCACGCAACCCCGACTGTGTGGTTTGCGCCAGCCAAAGGCCTGCGCCGGCCAGCCTGGCTCAATAGCAGGCCCCATAGCGCAGGCGAAACACGCGGGGTGGCATGGGCCGCTCCTGCCGCCAGAGCCCAGCCCCACTGGCCCGTGCCTGGGCCTCCTCGGCAGCATAGGGCCCGGCGCTGTGGCGGTAGCGGTAAGACCAGGCATGACCGTTCAGTACCAGCCAGTGCCCGATGTCCAGGCCCTGCAACTGGATGCGTGCCAGCAACCGGCCATAGTCGTCGGTGCGGCGGCTGTTCACCACAACCTGTTGCCAGATCACTCGCTCGGCCAGAGCATCACGGGCCTCCTGACCGTGACGCTGACAGATTTCCGGCGCATCAATGCCATCGAGCCGGATTTTTCGCGCCGCGCTGCCATCTTCAGGCCGGACCCATAGCGTGTCGCCATCCGTCACATAGGTCACTGCACCCACCCAGCGCGCGCTATGGGCGGGCGCGGGCAAGAGTCCGCCTACTGCCAGCAATGCGAGCAGGATCTGGAGCCAGCCCGCCTGGGGCCTTGTGGAATCAATCAGCATTCAATCCATTGCCAGCTCAAGCCAAGGCCTGAGTGCCTAGCACTGTAACGCTCCAGTGATTGTGCGGTATGACAGCAGTCTGTTTCAGGCACTCACGATCCAGCCTTCCAGCGGATCGAAACCCTGTGGTAATCCGTAGGACGGTGCCCCTTGTTGCGCGGCCCAGGCTGCCTGCATCAAACAGAGCACAGCATCAAGGGCGTCGCCACGGGGATCATCGGCCAGGGCATCGCGCTGGGCATGGCTCAGGCGTAGGCTCAGGCCCAGCCGTGTTCTGCCTTGCTCCAGGGCTGTGACAAGGTCTTTGCGCGCAATCAATCGGTCTGCCATCTGCTTGTCACGCTGGTCGCTTTTGTAACTGCGCGAACCCAACAACTCGCGTGCGAGCAGCCCCGGGTAGCCCTCCAGCGCGACGCGCTGCCGATCACCCGAGGCAAGCCCAGGCAGGTGCACACCCGCCTGCAGCAAGAGGGGCACCCCAGCATGCAGCATGTAGGCCACTGGCGGGTTGACCCATTTCATGGACGGGCTCGAGCGGGCCGGCCGGTCGGTTTGGCGATGCGCGAATTTGGCCCCCACCGCACGCGCCCGGCAGAATGCGGCAAAGCGCTCGCGGATCTCAGCCCGGCTCAGACTGGCATAGTGGCGGATGCAAGCCGCCCACTCCGTGGGCCAGCCCAGGGCATGCACCAGCTCGCGCGGCAAACCGAAGGGAAAATCAAAGGCTCCCAGCCAGCAGCCGGGCTGGCCAAGCCAGCGGCCAAAGGCGTCGAGCGAGTCCAGATATTCCAGGCGCTGCAATTCGACCCGCTGAGCAAGCGACTTGCCCAGCGCCAACACGATCGGCTTTCGGCGGCTGGGACTGCTGCTGAAATCGCAGCCAAGCAGCAAGGGGGCGGCAGCCGGAACCGGCACTGGTAGCGCTGAAAGGTTTCAGGCGCGGCCGATGATAGAGGCCGTGGCGATCAGTTCCTCCAGCAAGGCCAGCGAAACTTTTCCTGATACGGCATAGGGGTCGAGCTCAGGACGCTCCGAATATTTGAGAACGATCGAGGCGTTGACCCGCTCCAGATTGACCTGGCCCATGGTCCAGCTGCTGAAGCGGCGCTCGGTGATCTCCTCGTAATGCAACAAGACCACATGATTGTGGCGTGGATCACCCTGGATCTGGCCGTACAGCTCGCTGACCGCATCCCGACCGCCCTCAATGGCCTGCAGAAAAATGCCGCCTCCGTAGCAGAGGATGCCGGTGATGCCTGAGATGGGGTTGTACTGCCGCGACTGCGAAAGGATGGCCTCGATGGATTCGGGGCTGGCGTCCACGGCGCGGCTGGCATAAAGCAGGCGAACAAGCATGTTCAACTCCTATGAGGAATGAGGGCCAGAAATTCGCGACGCAGATTCGGGTCTTTCAAAAACACGCCGCGCATGACCGAATTGATCATCTTGCTGTCCATGTCCTTGACCCCGCGCCAGGCCATGCAATAGTGGCTTGCCTCCATCACGATGGCCAGGCCATCGGGCTGGGTCTTGGACTGGATCAGGTCGGCCAGCTGCACCACTGCCTCCTCCTGGATCTGGGGCCGCCCCATGATCCATTCGGCCAGGCGAGCGTACTTGGACAGACCGATCACATTGGTATGTTCATTGGGCATGACACCAATCCAGATCTTGCCGATCACCGGGCACATGTGATGCGAGCAGGCGCTGCGTACCGTGATAGGCCCGACAATCAGCAGCTCATTGAGGTGCTCGGCGTTGGGAAATTCGGTGATCGATGGGGCATGCACATAGCGCCCCTTGAACACTTCATTGAGGTACATCCTGGCCACACGCCGAGCAGTGTCGGCGGTGTTGTGGTCATTGCGGGTGTCGATCACCAGGCTGTCGAGTACGCCCTGCATCCTGACTTGCACTTCGTCGAGCAGATGCTCGAGCTCGCCTGGCTGTATGAAGTCGGCAATATTGTCGTTGGCAAAGAAACGCTTGCGCGCAGCCATCAACCGCTCCCGGATCTTGACGGACACTGGGGTTCCCTCTTCGGCGTGGCTTGGATTCATGGCGACCTGGCTTTTCATCAACATGGGCAGATACTAACTCAGTAGCGTATGCCACTGACAAAAAAGGCAAAGCGCATCAGGCCCAGAGCCAGCAGGTCAAGCAGTCGTTGTCGCCAAGGCCGCTCTGCATAAGCACCCGGATCAACCAGTCGTCCCTCGGTTTCCATCGCCGCCATCAGCCGGGCACGCAACTCGCGGGCAAAGGCGGTGTCCTGCACCACGATATTGGCCTCACGCGCCAGCAGCAGGCTCAGGGGATCCAGATTGGAGGAACCCACCGTGGCCCAGTGGCCGTCGATCACCGCGACCTTGGCATGCAGAAAGCTCGGGTGGTATTCGTAAATCTCAATGCCCTTGGCCAGCAGCACGCCATAGACCATGCGGACAGCGTGAAACTGCATGAAATACTCATAGCGCCCTTGCAGCAACAGACGCACCCGCACGCCGCGCTGCGCCGCCACAATCAGTGCCTGGCGTACCTTGCGGCCAGGCAAAAAATAAGCGTTGGCGATGATGATTTCCTCCTTTGCCTCCCCAATGGCCTTGCGGTAGGCACGCTCGATCTGGGTCCGGTGGCGCAGGTTGTCGCGCAGCAGCAGGGCAGCGCGCGCGCCATCGTGCGCGTCCGCCTCCGGTCGCGCATGTTCGGTTCTGCCAAGTTTCTGCCGGGCCTGGCGTACAGCCTCCTGCAGGGCTCTCCAGCCGGATGTCAGATCGGCATGGCGCATGTCATAGGCTGCCTCTTGCCTGAGCCAGAACTGGGTGACTGCCTCATGCGCCTGGTGCACCAGGGGACCGCTCACACGCACCGCAAAATCCAGCCTTGGTGCCTTGAGTTGGCCGTGGTTGGGATCGAACCAGTCGTCCAGCACATTGATGCCACCACAAAAGGCAAGCTCGCCGTCAATGATGCACAGCTTGCGATGCAGCCGCCGCCAATGGCTGGGGATCAGCAGGCCGAAATGACCCAGGGGCAGGAAAATGCGCCACTGCACGCCGGCCGCGTCAAAGCGCCGGACCCATTCTGGGGGCACCCCGGAGGTGCCGACACCGTCCATCACCAGATACACCTGGACGCCTCGCCGCGCTGCCTGCTCCAGCGCCAGGGCGATCCGCTGGCCCGTGGGATCAAAGTGAAAAATATAGGTCTCCAGGCGAACCTCGTGCACACTGGCATCAATCGCCCGAATCAGCTCAGGAAACAGCTCCTGCCCTCCTTGCAGCAGTCGCACGCGGTGGTGGCCGCGTAAAGCGGGCAGGCGGCGGCCTTTCATCACCCCCCCTGGATGCCAAACTCCGCGATCAAGGGCAGATGGTCCGACATGCGCCACCAGATGCGCCCACGCGGCACCTGCACGTTCAGGGGCACCAGGCCACGCACATAGACATAGTCCAGCTGCACCAGGGGCAGCCGGGCAGGAAAGGTGGGATGGACATCCGGCTCGCAGGTGCGCAATCCCATCTCTGCGAAGATGCGATGGACACGCTCGCCCCAATCATTGAAATCACCAGCCACCACCAGTGGCACCCCCGGGGGCACTTCCCGCCGGATGAATTTCTGCAGTTGTTGCGCCTGACGTACCCGGCTGGAACGGATCAGTCCCAGATGGACCACCACCACATGGACTGCCAGGCCATCGACATCGACCTCGCTGTGCAACAGGCCGCGCTGCTCAAAGCGATGGTCGGACATGTCCTCGTGCTGGTGAGACAGCACCGGCCAGCGGGTCAGCATGGCATTGCCATGTTCGCCGTGCCGGGTAAAGGCATTGGTGCGATAGACGGTGGCGTAGCCCTCGGGCGCCAGAAACTCTGCCTGCGGCAGGTCTGGCCAGCGGTCAAAGCGTTGCGCGTGGCGACGGTGCACATGGCGCACCTCCTGCAGGCACACGATATCGGCATCGAACTGCTCGACCGCATGGCCAAGGTTGTGGATTTCCAGGCGGGAACGCGGCCCCAGTCCCTTGACACCCTTGTGGATGTTGTAGGTCGCAACGCGCAGGGTGTCCATCAGGCTATTCTGGCAGGTAAAGCCGCGGCAGCAGCAGGCAGGCCTCAGCATTGCTGGGCGAGAAACAGGCCTCGGCCGCAGCGCGCCAGTCCAGCCAGCGCCAGTCGGTGTGTTCGCGCGGATTCAGGCGCACCGGTGTATTTGCCGGCACGCGCAGTCCGAACAGATGTTCGGTGTTGTGGCTGACGCCGGGCGCGTAGCGGTGGCGCCAGCGGGGATAGATTTCATACACATTTTCCAACCCCCAGTCATGCAGCAGGTGGCCCTTGGCGCGCGCGTCAATCCCGGTCTCCTCCATCACTTCGCGCACGGCGGTGTCGAAAAAATCCTCATCCAGCTGGTCCTTGGCCCCAGTGACCGATTGCCAGTAATCCTCGGCATCGGCTCGTCTGATCAACAACACCTCCAGCGCCGGCGTGTGAATGACAACCAGCACCGACTGCGGAATTTTGAAACTCTCTGGCATAAAAAAGGGCGCTGTGCAGCGCCCTTTGATTCTGCCTGAATCAGGCCAGGCCGCTCACGTTGCCGGCTGCGGATTGCGCAATCGGATATGCAACTCGCGCAATTGCTTTTCATCCACCAGACTGGGGGCCTGCGTGAGCAGGCACTGGGCGCGCTGGGTCTTGGGAAATGCGATCACGTCGCGGATCGACTCGGCGCCAGTCATCAGGGTGACGATACGGTCCAGGCCAAAGGCCAGGCCACCGTGCGGAGGCGCACCATATTGCAGGGCATCGAGCAAAAAGCCGAATTTGAGCTGCGCCTCCTGTGGACTGATCTTCAAGGCATCGAACACTTTTTGCTGGACATCGGCACGATGGATACGCACCGAGCCACCACCGATTTCCCAGCCGTTGAGCACCATGTCATAGCCCTTGGCAATGCATTTTTCGGGTGCACTCTCCATCCAGTCCTCGTGGCCATCTTTGGGCGCGGTGAACGGGTGATGGACTGCGGTGTAGCGCTGGGCCTCCTCGTCGAACTCGAACATGGGAAAGTCCACCACCCACAGGGGAGCCCAGCGCTGCTCGAACAGATTGCGTTTCTTGCCAAACTCGCTGTGGCCGATCTTGATACGCAAAGAGCCAATGGCATCGTTGACCACCCTGGCCTTGTCGGCCCCAAAGAAAATCAGGTCGCCGTCCTGGGCCCCGGTGCGCCCCAGAATCTCGGCGATCGCCTTGTCATGCAGGTTTTTCACAATCGGGCTTTGCAAACCGTCTCGGCCTCGGGCCACCTCGTTGACCTTGATCCAGGCCAGACCCTTGGCGCCGTAGATCTTGACAAACTCGGTGTAGCCGTCGATCTCGCCCCGGCTCATTTCTCCGCCACCTGGAATTCGCAGAGCAACCACCCGTCCGCCAGCCATGGTGGCCGGCGTGGCAAAGACCTTGAAATCGACATCGGCCATGACATCGGTCAGTTCGGTGAACTCGAGCTTGACGCGCAGGTCAGGCTTGTCCGAGCCAAAGCGGTGCATGGCCTCGACGTAGGGCATGACAGGAAACTCCCCCAGGTCCACATCAAGCACATTCTTGAACACCGAGGTGATCATGCCCTGGAACATGTCTCGGATATCCTGCTCGTTGAGGAAGCTGGTCTCGATATCGATCTGGGTGAACTCGGGCTGGCGATCGGCACGCAGGTCCTCGTCGCGAAAGCACTTGGTGATCTGGTAGTAACGGTCGTAGCCAGCCACCATCAGCAGTTGCTTGAACAGCTGGGGCGACTGCGGCAGGGCAAAAAACTGGCCGTCATGGACACGACTGGGCACCAGATAGTCACGTGCGCCCTCAGGCGTGCTCTTGGTGAGCATCGGCGTCTCGATGTCAATGAAGCCGTTGGCGTCCAGAAACTTGCGCACCTCCATCGCCACGCGGTAGCGCAGCATCAGATTGCGTTGCATATAGGGGCGACGCAGGTCGAGCACGCGGTGCGTCAGGCGGGTGGTTTCGGACAGGTTTTCATCATCTAGCTGGAATGGCGGAGTGACCGATGGGTTGAGCACAGTAAGCTCATGGCACAGCACCTCAATCTTGCCGCTTTTCATACTGTCGTTGGTGGTGCCCTCAGGGCGGGCGCGCACCAGGCCCTTGATCTGGATGCAAAACTCATTGCGCAGGCCTTCGGCGAGTTTGAACATCTCTGGCCGGTCGGGGTCGCACACCACCTGCACATAGCCTTCGCGATCGCGCAGATCGACAAAAATCACCCCCCCGTGATCACGCCGCCGGTTGACCCAGCCACACAGGGCAACAGTCTGCCCGAGCAAGTCTTCGGTCACAAGACCGCAATAGTTGGTACGCATAGCCATGGCAGTGTTTCTCTCAGCGGGAAGGGGGGAGCGGACGGATCAGGCCGACTCTGAATCCTTTACCTGGGTGGTGGGCACGATAACACCCATGGAAATAATGTAGGTCAGGGCTTCATCGACGCTCATTTCCAGTTCGATGCAGTCGCTCTTCTTGGCCATCACAAAATAGCCACCGGTCGGGTTGGGCGTGGTGGGCACATAAAGGCTGAGGTATTCGCCCTTCAGATGGTTACTCACATCACCGCCGGGGGTGCCGGTCAGAAAGGCTATGGTCCACATGCCCTCACGTGGCCACTGCACCAGCATGGCCTGGCGAAAGGCATTGCTTTTTTCAGAGAACAGAGTATCGGAGACCTGCTTGACACCGGAGTAGATCGAGCGCACCACCGGTATGCGGTGCAACAAGGCGTGCCACCAGTTGACCAGGCGGTTGCCGATGAAGTTGGACGCCAGAGCACCGATCACCAGCAGGACCAGCAGGGCAAAGACCACGCCCATACCGGGAATGTGTAGGCCCAGCAGTTGATCGGGATGCCAGTTGCGCGGCAGGACTTGCAGGGTCTGGTCGAGAGTGGTGACCACCCATTCAAGCACCCACAGGGTGATGATCAACGGAACCAGGACCAGCAGGCCGGCAAACAGCCATTTGCGCAATTTGGCCATGGGATCGGATTAGCTCGCGGCCTCGGTGGTGGCAGCCGGACAGGCCGGGCAGGCCGTGCCCTCGGTAGCAGCGGTGGTGCAGGCTTCAGCGCTGCCCTTGAAATCGGTCTGGTACCAGCCCGCACCCTTGAGCTGAAAGCCCGCGGCAGTCAGCTGTTTCTTGAATGAGGATTGTCCGCAAGACGGGCAGTCACTCAACACCGGGTCAGAGAATTTTTGCAACACGTCCTTGGCATGGCCGCAGGACTCACACTTGTAGGCGTAGATAGGCATGGCTCAAAAAGGTTAAGGATCGGGGCAGGCTTGCGCAAAACCCTTAATTATAGGCGGGCCACCCCGCTTCAAGCCCTATTCCACGCCCACCAGCCTATGGTGCCCAGCATGCCGATTGGCGATCGCCTGCGGCCCCAGTGACCCCAGCACCATGCCGAGCAACGCAGCCAGCACCCCCGCCAGCTGGGCCGGAAACTCTTCACCCGCAGGCGTGGCCAGAAACAAAAGCCAGGTCAGCAGGCCCAGGGTGACCGCAAAGACGGCACCCTGGGTGGTGGCTCGCTTCCAATAGAGCCCAAACACCAGGGGCACAAAGGCTCCCACCAGCGTCACCTGATAGGCGCCGGAGACCATTTCGTAAATCGAGGTGCCGTGCATGACGATGGCATAACTCAGAACAAAAGCGCCAAACACAAGGACCGTCAGCCGCATGGTGCGCAGCTCCTGCCTATCGCTCATGTGCGGCTTGAACTGACGCCAGATGTTCTCCACAAATGTGACGCTAGGTGCCAGCAAGGTGGCCGAGGCACAGGACTGGATGGCAGACAGCAGGGCGCCAAAGAACAGCACCTGCATGATGAAAGGCATTTTTTCCAGCACCAGGGTGGGCAGCACTTTCTGCGGGTCTTCCTTGAGCAGCGCCTCGGTCTGCTCGGGCATGATGATCAACGCGCTGGTGACCAGAAAGATGGGCACAAAGGCAAATAGAATATAAAACACACCACCAATCACCGGCCCCCGGGAAGCCGACTTGACACTGTCGGCCGACATCACCCGCTGGAACACGTCTTGCTGCGGTATCGAGCCCAGCATCATGGTGATGGCCGCGGCGATGAAGAACACAATGTCCTTGAAATTGGGTTCGGGAAAGAAATTGAACATTTCGCGACTGGCTGCCACCGACACCACATTGGCTGCCCCACCAGCCATATTTCCTGCAAAAGTGGCAATCGTGGCCAGGCCAAGGACCAGAATGATCATTTGGACGAAATCGGTGACGGCTACGGACCACATGCCGCCAAACAGGGTGTAGGCCATGATCACCATGACACCGATCACCATGCCCTGAGGCATGCTCACGGCACCCGCAGACAGTAGGTTGAACACAAGTCCCAGGGCGGTGATCTGCGCCGACACCCAGCCCAGGTAGCTGAGCATGATGATCACCGAGCACACCACCTCGATGCCGCGGCCATATCGCTCACGGAAAAAGTCGCTGATGGTCAGCAGGTTCATGCGATAGAGCTTGGCGGCAAAGAAGATGCCGACCAGAATCAGGCAGGTGCCCGCACCAAAGGGGTCTTCCACCACACTGCCCAGGCCGCCGTTGACAAACTTGGCAGGAATGCCCAGCACGGTTTCTGAGCCAAACCAGGTGGCAAAGGTGGTGGTGACGATCATGATCAGGGGCAGCTTGTGCCCAGCCACGGCGTAGTCGGCCGTGTTCTTGACGCGTTTGGCAGCGATCAGGCCAATTGAAATGGTGATCAGCAGGTAAACGATGACCAGAGTTAGCAGCATTTGATGCTCCTTTCAACGACAAAAAACCATTACCTCAGAACCATTGCACCCGGATCACAACTTGCATGGCCAGCATGCCCAAGGCAAATCCAATACCGCTGTAGATGATGCCTTGCAGCAAGCGGTTGGTGCGGCGCTGCTCGCGCAGCAACTCGGCCAGCTCCCGCGTCTCACGCCCCTGACGGCGGCGCAGAAAATCGTAAAGCAGATAGGGCATCTCTGGCAATAGCTTGGCATAGCGAGGCGCCTGATTGCGCAACTCTTGCCACAATTTGCGCGGTCCGATCTGCTCGGCCATCCACTTCTCCAGAAAGGGCTTGGCTGTGCTCCACAAATCAAGGTCCGGGTCGAGTTCGCGCCCCAAGCCCTCGATATTGAGAAGGGTTTTTTGCAGCAACACCAGCTGGGGCTGGATCTCCACATTGAAGCGGCGCGAGGTCTGAAACAGGCGCATCAGCACCATGCCCAGGGAAATTTCCCGCAAAGGACGGTCAAAGTAGGGCTCGCACACAGCGCGCACCGCCGCCTCCAGTTCGTCCACCCGGGTGTCGGGTGGTACCCAGCCCGATTCGATGTGCAACTCGGCCACGCGCTTGTAGTCGCGACGGAAGACGGCGGTGAAATTCTGCGCCAGATATTCCTTGTCAAACTCGGTGAGTGTGCCGACGATGCCGAAATCAAGCAGGATGTAGCGACCAAAATTGGCTGTCTCGGTGCTGACAAAAATATTGCCCGGATGCATGTCGGCGTGAAAGAAGCCATCGCGAAAGACCTGGGTGAAGAAGATGGTGACCCCTTCGCGCGCCAGCTTTTTGAGGTCCAGGCCAGCCTCACGCAAACGCTCGTTATGGCTGATCGGAATGCCTTTCATGCGTTCCATCACAATGACATCGCTCTGGCAATAATCCCAGAACATCTCCGGAATCAGCACCAGATTGAGGCCTTCCATATTGCGCCGCAACTGGGCCGCACTGGCAGCTTCGCGCACCAGGTCCAACTCATCGTGCAGGTACTTGTCAAACTCGGCCACCACCTCCCTGGGCTTGAGGCGCCTGCCGTCTGTTGACAGGCTCTCCACCCAGCCAGCCATCAGACGCATCAGGCTGAGGTCTTTTTCGATCACCGGCAGCATGCCCGGTCGCAGGACCTTGACGGCAACCTCGCGCTCTCGCCCGTCGCGGTCGATCAGTTTGGCAAAGTGAACCTGGGCTATCGAGGCGCTGGCCACTGGCACCCGTCCGAATTCAGTGAACAGCTCACTCAGGGGCTTGCGAAAGGTGCGCTCGATGGTGGCGACTGCCACAGCCGGGTCAAACGGCGGCACCCGATCCTGCAGCTTGGCCAGTTCATCGGCCACATCGGCTGGCAACAAATCCCGTCGGGTGGACAGTACCTGACCAAATTTGACGAAGATCGGACCCAGCCGCTCCAGCGCTTCGCGCAGGCGCTGGCCCCGTGGTGCGCTCAGGTTGCGGCCGATCGACAGCAGGCGGGACAGCAAACGCAGCCAGGGTTTTTGCAGACTGTCCAGCACCAGGCCATCCAGGCCATGGCGAAAAACCACCCAGAGGATGAATGTACCGCGCAACAGGCGTCTCATGGGCCGCCTTTACGGACACGCGACAGCCAGGCCTGCACACCATCGCGCAGGCGGCGGGCAGCCTGACCTAGGGCATGCGCCGGCGCATCACCAATCAGGCGGGCCAGGTCCTCTTCCAGGTCCCAGCGCACATGCTCAACCACCCAGTTGACGGCACCCGCCAGATCGACATCCCCCTCGATTCGCACTGAAGGGCGCGCCCCGCCCAGGGCCGACTGCAACAGGGCCAGCGAGGACTCCTCGGTCACGGACAGGGTGAGGTCGGCATGAACTTCGGGGGCGGCCAAGTCGAGCAAGCCCGCCGGCGTGACCAGCAGCCTGAAATGAAACTGGCGCCAGTGGAACAGCACCACCTTGCCCTGCACGCGCGCCAGGCGCGCAGTGGCTTCAGGCTCTTGCTGCAGAACATGGTTGAGCAGGAGCACCATGCGTCGTTGCACTTCCTGCAGCGCCCACTCGGGGGGCTGCAGCTGGCTGCCGACCTTCTGAATCGCGTCGTCAAGAAATGAAAACGGGGACTGTGTGACCATGGTCCCCGATGATAAGCGCGCCTGCCAGGCGTGCTGTTGGCTGAAACCGGCTACTTACTGCAGCGCCTGCACACCTGCCACCAGCCAGCCGCTGGCCCCATTTTTGGCCTTGGTCATGTTCCAGACCTCGCGGAACTGACTGGGGCCAGCCGAAGGCTCCTCGCGAATCAGGCCCGAAAATTCCACACTGGCCATGTATTCGGCGTCCAGCTCTTCGATACCCAGCAATTGGGCTTCGAGCATGACGACTTCAGTCTGATTGCCGCTGGGCTGTTCAGCCAGTTGCTGCCGGATCTCGCCCAGCATCTCATCGGTCATCATGACGCGCAGGGCAGCCAGATCCATCCTGTCCCATGCCGCCTGCATGGCGATGAAATTGTCCTTGGCCGCCCGCAGAAAACCATCCGTGTCGAAATCAGCCGGCACGCTCCAGTTCTGCGAGCCGCCTGCCAGGGCAGAACCGATCACAAGCCCGCTTGTTCTTTGTGCGGGTTCGGCTTCAAAATTCGCAGCCCGCCGCTCCCAGGGCCGGGCCGAGGCATCATTGCCCACATTTTCAGGCCGGTAGTTGCGCGGAGTCACCGCTTCTCCAGCGCCGGCACCTGCTCCCTGAAAGGCGTAGGGGCTGGCTGACTGGGAGGCAGCGCGACGGCTGCGCATGAACCAGCCGATGGCCACCATGGCCAACAGCACCACCATCGCAATCAACATGAACTGGCCGAATTCCTCGCCAAAGCCCAGCGAGTGTGCCAGCCAAGCCAAGCCCAGGCCGGCAGCCAGGCCGCCGAGCATGGCTCCCCAGGGCTTCTTGGCCGGGGCAGGCGCGGCAGCAGCAGGTGCAGCCGGAGCAGGCTTGGCAGCCGCATTCTGGGCTGGCGCAGCAGGTGCACTGGGCGCAGCCTCACGCTGGGTCACATTGCTCGACTGCTTGCCAGCGGACTTGCCGCCTCCGAGCCGTTTGGCTTCAGCGGTCACCCCACCCAAAGTCAGCACCAGGGCCAAGATCAGTGTCGAGAATTTCATCGTTAACTACTCCAAAAAAATCGATTGAAACCAAGCTTGCATTCAGGCCGGATGTTTCAGCACTTGATTCCAACATGCAAGGCCACCACCCCGCCAGTCATGTTGTGAAAATCCACATGGTTGAATCCGGATTTTTTCATCAGCGCCTTGAGTTCCTCCTGCCCGGGATGCATGCGTATCGATTCGGCCAGGTAGCGGTAGCTGTCGGCGTCACCAGCCACCCACTGCCCCAGCCGGGGCAGCACCTTGAAGGAGTACCAGTCGTAGAGCTTTTCCAGTGGAGGCGCCACTCTGGAAAACTCCAGCACCAGCAGGCGCCCGCCGGGCCTGAGTACCCGGCACATCTCGGCCAGTGCCAGGTCCTTGTGGGTCATGTTGCGCAAGCCAAAGGCCACGCTGACCAGGTCGAAATGGCCGTCCCGAAAAGGCAATTTCTCCGCGTCGCAAACCCCGGTGGGCAGGATCACGCCGGCATCCAGCAGGCGGTCGCGGCCGACCCGCAGCATGGCCTCGTTGATGTCGGTATGCACCACCTGGCCACTGCGACCGACCTTGCGGGCAAAGGCCAGCGCCAGGTCACCGGTGCCGCCAGCGATGTCGAGCACCCGCTCACCCTGCTTGAGGTTGGCCACCAGTACGGTGTAAGCCTTCCAGGCCCGATGCAGGCCGCCTGACATCAGGTCATTCATCAGGTCGTATTTGGAAGCCACCGAATCAAACACGCCGCGTACGCGCCGGGCTTTGGCGCCCTCATCGATCGATTCGAAACCGAAATGGGTCTGCGCCATGGGCTTGTCTAGTGGTGGTGGCCACAGCCCGAGGCTGCCTTTTCGACCATGGGGGCATCCCGATCCATGCCAGCCTGCTTCAGCCTGGATTCATAGTCGGACCACAAACGCTCCTGCTCGGCGCCTAGGTAGTAGAGATACTCCCAGGAAAAGATACCGCTGTCATGGCCGTCAGAAAAGGTGGGCTGAACGGCGTAGTTGCCCACTGGCTCCAGCGCGCTGATGTCCACCTCGCGCTTGCCAGTCTGCAAGGTTTCCTGCCCAGGCCATGGCCCTGCACTTCCGCGGAAGGAGAGTACACCCGCATCAATTCAAAGGGAATGCGGAAATGGGCGCCATCGGAAAAAATGATTTCAAGCACACGCGTCTTGCCATGGACGGTCAGGTCCTGCGGTGTGGGGGGGTTGCTTTGCGTTGCAGTCATGATGATTCACCTCAAAAATCCAGTCGCTTACACCAGCACCCGCTCAATGCCGCCGGCATTGGCGGCGCGTACATACTCAGGCAGCCAATTGTTGCCCAGCAATTCCCGAGCCAGCTCAACCACGATGTAGTCGGCCTCCAGCAGGCCGTTGGCCAGATCATCGCTGTAACGTGAAAGACCCTGCAGACAGCTAGGGCAACTGGTCAGGATTTTCACATTGTCGCGTGCGCCGACCAGACCCGCCTCACGCAGGGCCTGCTCTCCCTTGCGCAGTTCCTCTTCCTTGCGAAAACGGACCTGGGTCGAGACATCCGGGCGGCTCACGCCCAGGGTGCCCGACTCACCGCAACAACGCTCGCTCTGGACCACCTCCCGGCCAAGCAGTGTGCGCACCGTCTTCATGGGCGCCTGGCGCTTGAGTGGACTATGACAGGGATCATGGTAAAGATAGGCAGTTGCTGTCTTGCTGCCGTTTGCCGCAGGACTCGGGGCAGCCGGCAGGGTGATGCCCTTTTCCAGCAAGTACTCGTGGATGTCGATGATGCGCGAGCCGGGAAAAATGTCTTCGAACTTGTAGCCCTGCAACTGGTCATAGCAGGTGCCGCAGCTCACCACCACCGTTCTGATATCCAGGTAATTGAGGGTGTTGGCAACGCGGTGGAACAGGACCCGGTTGTCCGTGATCATCTTTTCAGCACGGTCAAACTGGCCGCTGCCGCGCTGCGGGTAGCCGCAGCAGAGATAGCCAGGAGGCAGCACAGTTTGCACGCCCACATGCCAGAGCATGGCCTGGGCAGCCAGCCCGACCTGACTGAACAGGCGCTCCGAGCCACAGCCTGGAAAATAGAACACCGCCTCGGTCTCGGCCGTGGTGAGCTGTGGGTTGCGGATGATCGGCACGTAATCGCGGTCCTCGATATCGAGCAAGGCGCGCGCTGTGCGCTTGGGCAGTCCGCCCGGCATTTTTTTGTTGATGAAATGAATCACCTGTTCTTTCAACGGCGCCACGCCCACGCTGGCAGGCGGCCTGGCCGTCTGGCGGCGTACCAGGCCACGCAGCAGCCCATGCCCGATGCGCTGGACTTTGAAGGCCAGTCCGGTCAACAGAGAGCGCATCAGCTTGATGGTTTGGGGCCGGCTGGCATTGAGAAAGGCCATGGCCGCAAGCTGGCCGGGCCGCCAGGACTTCTGCCCCATCTTGCGCAACAGATTGCGCATGTTCATGGAAACTTCACCAAAGTCAATCTTCACCGGACAGGGCGACAGGCACTTATGGCACACAGTGCAGTGCTCGGCCACATCCTCAAATTCCTGCCAGTGCCGGATCGAGATGCCGCGCCGGGTCTGCTCCTCATAGAGAAATGCCTCCACCAGCAGGGAGGTGGCCAGGATTTTGTTGCGCGGGCTGTACAAGAGGTTGGCCCGCGGAACATGGGTGGCGCACTCGGGCTTGCATTTGCCGCAGCGCAGGCAGTCTTTCACGCTATCGGCGATCGCACCGATATCGCTCTGCTGCATGATCAGCGACTCATGTCCCATCAGGCCAAAGCTGGGGGTATACGCCTGGCTCAGGTCGGCGGCCCGCAAGGCGTGTGCCCGCCCCTGCGCATCCTGCCCGCTCGCCAGTGACGCGCGCAAGAGTTTGCCGCGATTGAAATGACCTTGAGGATCGACGCGCTGCTTGTAGTCGGCAAAAGGCTGCAATTCAGAGTCGCTCAGGTACTCCAGCTTGGTGATGCCGATGCCATGTTCGCCTGAAATCACACCGTCCAGCGAGCGCGCCAGCGCCATGATGCGCCTGACCGCACCGTGGGCTGCCTGCAGCATCTCGTAATCGTCACTGTTGACTGGAATGTTGGTGTGCACATTGCCGTCGCCGGCATGCATGTGCAGAGCCACCCAGACCCGGCCCTTGAGTACGCGCTGGTGAATCGACTCGCACTCCGCCAGGATGGGCGCAAAGACACCTCCAGTGAACAGGGCCTGCAGGGGCTGGCGCAACTGCGTCTTCCAGCTGGCCCGCAAACGGTGGTCCTGCAACTGGTCAAACATCAGGTCCAGGTCCTGCAACCAGCTGCGCCACTGCGCGCTGACTGTGCGAATCAGCGACAGGGCCTGTTCCACCCGTTCGGCCAACAACTCGTCAGCCGGCACTTCGCCAGGATCGACCAGCCTGTTCAAGGGCAGTTCACCCTGGCGGAAGAAAAATTCAAGCTGCTCGCATAAGGCGATCTTGTTGCGCAGGCTCAACTCGATATTGATGCGGTCGATGCCATCGGTGTACTCGGCCATGCGCGGTAGCGGAATCACCACATCTTCGTTGATCTTGAAGGCATTGGTGTGACGGCTGATGGCGGCGGTGCGCTTGCGGTCCAGCCAGAATTTGCCACGCGCTTCGGGGCTGACAGCGATGAAACCTTCGCCGCCACGCGAGTTGGCAATCCGCACCACCTCGCTGGTGGCGCGCGCCACGGCGTCAGGATCGTCGCCAACAATATCGCCAACCAGCACCATCTGGGGCAAGCCGCCGCGCTTGCTCTTGGTGGCATAGCCCACCGCCTTCAGGTAGCGAAAGTCCAGGTGCTCCAGGCCGGCCAGCAAGGTGGCGCTGCGCTTGTGCTCGGCAAACATGAAATCCTTGACTTCAACAATGCTCGGCACCGCCTCGCGCGCATGACCAAAAAACTCCAGGCAGAAAGTCCGGGTGTGCGCCGGCATGCGGTGCAAGACCCAGCGTGCACTGGTGATCAGCCCATCGCAGCCTTCCTTCTGCACGCCCGGCAGGCCGCTGAGAAACTTGTCGGTGACATCCTTGCCCAGTCCGGCCTTGCGAAAGCTCGCACCCGGGATGTCGAGCCGCTCGACCTTCAGTGGGGTGTGCCCGTCCGCCGCAAAGTAGCTCAGCTCAAAGCTGGCAATGTCGGCGTCGTGGATCTTGCCCAGGTTGTGGTTCAGGCGCCTGACCTCCAACCACTGCGCATCGGGTGTGACCATACGCCAGCTGGCCAAATTGTCCAGCGCTGTGCCCCACAAGACCGCCTTCTTGCCCCCGGCGTTCATGGCAATATTGCCGCCCACGCAGGAGGCCTCAGCCGAGGTCGGGTCAACTGCAAAGACAAGTCCGGCACGCTCGGCCGCATCGGCCACGCGCTGCGTCACCACACCGGCTTCGGTCCAGAGCGTGGGCACCGGTTTATCCAGGCCCGGTAGCTGCACTGTCTCGACCGCCGACATGGCCTCCAGTTTTTCAGTGTTGATGACAGCGGATTTCCAGCTCAGCGGCACCACGCCGCCGGTGTAGCCTGTGCCGCCGCCGCGTGGAATGATGGTCAGGCCCAGATCAATGCAGCCCTTGACCAGGCGCGCCATTTCGGCCTCACTGTCCGGGGTCAGGACAAGCAAGGGATATTCGACCCGCCAGTCGGTGGCATCGGTGACATGGGACACCCGCGACAGACCATCGAACTTAATGTTGTCGCGGGCAGTCAGGCGGGCAAGCGTACGCAACACGCGCCGGCGCAGGGCCGCCATTTCGCGAAATGAATTGTCAAAGTCTTCCACCGCCCGGGCAGCAGCAGTGAGCAACTCACCCACCATGGCATCGCGCTGGGCATCATCCTGTGGCCTGCGCCGCTTTTGCACTTCGGCCAGTCGGTGCTGCAGGGCCTGCACCAGGAGTTGTCGGCGCCCCGGATTGTCCAGCAAATCGTCCTGCAGGTACGGGTTACGCTGCACCACCCAGATATCGCCCAGCACCTCGTACAGCATGCGCGCCGAGCGGCCGGTGCGGCGCTCGTCACGCAACTGAATCAGCACATCCCAGGCACCCTGTCCCAGTAGGCGGATGACGATTTCCCGGTCAGAGAAGGAGGTGTAGTTGTAGGGAATTTCGCGGATGCGCTCATGCCCCGGCAGACCCAGAGCGGAGACGTTCACCAATGCATCAAGCGGTATTTTTGCGTTCATGGAACCTGAAACTTCAGCCAGAACGGGTGCAACGGCTGGCTTGAGATGTTAACCCAGGCTCCATGTAGGGTGTTCACAAGGCACGCCGCGCAGGGTGCGAGTTTTGAACACCATCCCTAGCGCCGCCATGCCTTCATCAGCAGCCACTGACTGCAGGACATCGCCAGCACCAAGGCACCATAAGCAACCATCTTGCCATCGCGACCGAAAAACCAAAAGCACAGCCCGAGGGTGAGCATGCCCACCAGGGCGTTGAGCACCACTTGCAGCCACCAGCGGGGCAGGGCGTGCTGGCGGCCCATCAGCAGGCGGCCGATACCTGGCAGCATCACCGCCATGACCAGGGCTGGAGCGACGAAATTGAAAAAGTGCAGAAAGATATCGGGAAAATCCATACGCGTCCCATGCGCCATCAAGCCCTGAAGCAGTAGCAGCGTGAAATTTTATAATCCGCACTCAGCTTCACCAACCATCACACATGGCAGTCTGGGCCCTGGGCATCAACCACACCACTGCGCCGCTTGACCTGCGCGGCCGGTTTGCCTTTGCCCTCGACCAGATCGGCCCCACCCTGCACGGTCTGCGCCAGAGCCTGGCCAGGCAGCCGGAGGCGGCCATCCTCTCCACCTGCAACCGCACCGAGATCTATTGTGCCGGCGACACGCTGGAGATCGTCCCCACCCTGGATTGGCTGGCCCGTAGTGGTGGTGTGAGCGCCGAGCAGTTGCGCGCCCACACCTATGCGCTGGAATCGGGCCAAGCTGCTCGCCACGCCTTCCGGGTCGCCAGCGGGCTGGACTCCATGGTGCTGGGTGAACCGCAAATCCTGGGCCAGATGAAGGATGCCGTGCGGGTCGCGGAGGAAGCAGGGGCACTGGGCAGCACGCTCAACCAGCTGTTCCAGCGCAGCTTCGCGGTGGCCAAGCAGGTGCGCAGTTCCACCGAGATTGGCAGCCATTCGATCAGCATGGCAGCAGCCGCTGTCCGGCTGGCGGGCAATCTGTTCGAAGACCTGCGCGATGTGCGCATCCTGTTTGTCGGCGCGGGCGAGATGATCGAGCTGGCGGCCACCCACTTTGCCGCCAAAAACCCCAAAGCCATGGTGATTGCCAACCGCACGCTGGATCGCGGTGAAAAGCTGGCGGCGCGCTTTGGTGCCGAGGTCATGCGCCTGGCCGATCTTCCTGAGCGACTGCACGCTTTTGATGTGGTGGTCAGCTGCACCGCCAGCACCTTGCCGCTGATCGGCCTGGGCGCAGTGGAGCGCGCGCTCAAGCACCGCAAGCACCGACCCATGTTCATGGTCGACCTGGCGGTGCCGCGCGACATTGAGCCCGAAGTCAAGGCCCTGCCCGATGTTTACCTCTATACCGTGGACGACCTGGCCTCGGTGGTGGAAACCGGCCAGGCCAGTCGTCAGGCTGCCGTGGCCCAGGCCGAAGTGATCATCGATGCCGGGGTGCAAAGCTTCCTGCACTGGCTGGACCAGCGCGACCCGGTCCATGGCATCGTGCCGCTGATTCATCAGCTCAACACCCAGACCGATGCATGGCGCCAGGCCGAGATCGCGCGCGCCAAAAAAATGCTGGCCCGGGGTGAGGCGCTGGATGCTGTGTTCGAGGCGCTGAGCCGTGGACTGACCCAAAAAATGCTGCATGGCGCCCTGGCTGAATTGCATGCCGCAGATGAACAGGCGCGTGAGCGGGCCAGTTCGGCCATTCAGCATTTTTTCCTGCGCAAGGAAAAGTGATGCGCCTCCTGAAGGTCACGCCAAAGCAACCGTTCACCGCGCGCGCCGCAGCCAGTTCTGCTGTGCGAGGCATCCTGTCGCGCCGTTAGCGTTGCTGACCTGCGCCGCCGGTCTGAGGATTCGCTCACGACCTGCACCCAGCAATTGCCTGTCGCCCAGCGCAGGCCCAGATCGTCTCAGTCCATCGGATCTTTATTGTGAAACCCTTTCTCCGCCAGCAACTTGAACGCTACGCCCAGCGCCTGGAAGAGTTGAATTTCCTGTTGTCGCGCGAGGACATCATGGCCGACATGGGCCAGTTTCTCGTGCTCTCGCGCGAGCACAGCGAGGTGACCCAGATCGCTGGCCGCTACGCCCGTTATGTGCAGGTGGAAAAAGACCTGGCCGGCGCACGTGAGATGCTGGCCGACCCCGACATGGCCCCCATGGCGCAGGAGGAGGTCGAGACCGCTGGCGCAGAGTTGTTGCAACTGGAAGACGAGCTGCAGCGCCTGCTGCTGCCCAAAGACCCGGACAACGTGCGCAACGCCTTCCTCGAGATCCGGGCCGGTACCGGCGGCGACGAGTCGGCGCTGTTTGCCGGCGACCTGCTGCGCATGTACACCCGCTACGCCGACCGGCGTGGTTGGCAGACCGAGATCATGAGTGAATCACCCAGCGAACTGGGCGGCTACAAGGAAGTGGTGCTGCGCATTGCTGGTGATCATGTCTACGGCGACCTGCGCTTCGAGTCCGGCGGCCATCGGGTGCAGCGGGTGCCGGCCACCGAGACCCAGGGCCGCATCCACACCAGCGCCTGCACCGTGGCGGTGCTGCCCGAACCCGATGAAGCCCAGGCAGTCAAGATCAACCCGGCCGAGCTGCGGATCGACACTTTCCGCGCCAGCGGCGCCGGTGGCCAGCATATCAACAAGACCGATTCGGCGGTGCGGGTCACCCACATCCCGACCGGCATCGTTGCCGAGTGCCAGGATGACCGCAGCCAGCATCGCAACAAAGCCAAAGCCTTGCAGGTGCTGGCAGCGCGCCTGCAGGAAAAGGAGCGCAGCGAACGTGCAGCCAAGGACGCCGCCCTGCGCAAAGGGCTGATCGGCAGCGGTGACCGCAGCGACCGCATCCGCACCTACAACTTTCCGCAGGGCCGGCTGACCGACCACCGCATCAACCTCACCCTGTACAAGCTGTCCTTCATCATGGAAGGTGACCTGGACGAGGTGGTCGCCGGGCTGCGCCATGCGCGGGAAGCCGAGCAGCTGGCGGAACTCGAAATCAGCGCGTCTTGAGCCATGGAGATCCACCAGGCAATTGCGGCTGCTGTGTCAACTCTGGGCCTGCAAAGGCTTGATGCCCAACTGCTGCTCCTGCATGCCCTGGGCCGACCGGCGCAGGACCGTGCCTGGCTGCTGGCCCATGACCACGATGCCTTGCCCCCGAAGACGGTGCGCGATTTCATGCAGCTGGCGCAACGCCGCAGCACTGGGGTACCGCTGGCCTACCTGATCGGCCAGCACGAGTTCTACGGATTGCTCTTGGTGGTAGACGCCCGGGTGCTCGACCCGCGCCCCGACACCGAAGTCCTGGTCGACTGGGCGCTGGACCTGTTGCCGGGCCACACAGCCGCAACTGGCACTCAGCCAAGCGAAGTCATCGACCTGGGCACAGGCAGCGGCGCGATTGCCCTGGCGCTCAAGCACACCCGGCCCGATCTGCAGGTCAGCGCGGTGGATGCCAGTGCCGATGCGCTGGCCGTGGCCCAGGCCAACGCCCGGCGACTGGGCCTGGCGGTGCGCTTCCTTCAGGGCAATTGGTTATGCGGCATCGAACAGCGCTTCGACCTGATCATCGCCAACCCGCCCTACATTGCCGAAGATGACACACATCTGGCTCAACTGGTGCATGAGCCACGCCAGGCCCTGGTGAGCGGGCCAGATGGCCTGGACGCCATCCGCACAATCGTCGCGCAAGCCGGGTCCTATTTGAAACCCGGCGCCTGGCTGCTGCTGGAACATGGCTGGGACCAGGCCACAGCGGTGCGGGACCTGCTTCAACAGACCGGTTTTGCCCAAGTGCAGTCTCGCCGCGACCTGGCCGGCATCGAGCGTTGCAGTGGCGGGCGCTGGTCTTATCCGCCTCAATGATGGTGCCCGTGCGCACCATGGGCATGGCGGTGGGCAATTTCTTCTTCGCTGGCGGCGCGCACCTCCAGCACGGTGATGTCCAGTCGCAGCGCCTTGCCCGCCAGCGGATGGTTGCCGTCCAGATGCACCACCGGCCCCTTGATTTTGACCACGGTGAAGACATGGGTCTGCCCATCTTCAGCCCGGCCCTCGAGCTGGCCACCCACTTTGACGCCGGGTGGAAATTGGGTTTTTGGAATGGTCTGCACCAGACGTTCATCACGCTCGCCAAAAGCATCTTGCGGCGTCAATGAAAGCGATACCTGGTAGCCGGGTTCATGGCCAGCCAGAGCCTCTTCCACCTTGTCAAAGGTGTTGCCATAGCCGCCATGCAGGTAGGAGGATGCCTGCTTGCCGTCTTCCAGCAATTTGCCACTGAGGGTATCCATCACCTTATAGCGCAGGGTGACGACGGTGTTTTTCTCTATTTTCATATTCAGGGTCTGCCAGCAGGTCGGGGCGGGAAATGAAATAATACGGCCATTCGTTTCCTAGGATACCCAAAATGAGCGACACCCAAAAACGCATCGACGATCTTGTCAAGTCCAGCGAAGTCCTGCTTTTCATGAAAGGCAATGCCAGTTTTCCCATGTGCGGGTTTTCCGGCCGTGCGGTGCAGATCCTCAAGGCCTGTGGTGTGGACCCCAAGCAACTGAAAACTGTGAATGTGCTGGAAGACGATGCCATTCGCCAGGGCATCAAGGAATACAGCAACTGGCCCACCATTCCCCAGCTTTATGTCAAGGGTGAGTTCGTGGGTGGCTCCGACATCATGATGGAAATGTACGAAAGCGGCGAGTTGCAGAAGGTTCTGAACAGCTGATTCCGCCTGGCGAACTCAACGCGCGTTGAGTTCGTCGTCCTTGTAGTACTTGGTGCCCTGAATCGTGGCCTGCAGTGCCAGGCCACTCTCGGTGATCTGGTACAGCGTCACCCCGGGTGCCACGGTGACTGCACCTGCCACGGCCCCACCCCGGCTGCCCGCCTTGGCCGCCGCGTCGGCCTGGGCACTGGCCTCCCAGCCGCTGTTGATAAAGCTGTCGAGCTTGTCGGTGGCGGAGAAGACAAACACCCCACGAAAATCTTTCACCCCCAGGCCAAAGCCAAAGCCGCCCGAGACCATCTTCATATAGGTGTCCTTGCCCGACTTGTTGTCGTGCGCCACACCCGACCCGCCAGCAGCAGACAGCAGGATCAGGTTGATGCCCACATTGCTGAACACCGCATAACCAGCCGCGTTCTGGACGGCAGACTGGGCTTGGGGGTGCAGCTTGTACAGTCGGGCCAGGGTGTCGCGTCGCATCTTGTTGATCTCGGTGCGCTTTTCAGCCGCAGTTTCTGCCAGGACGGTACTGGCCAGAATCAGGCCTATCAGCATGCACCCGATTTTTTGAAATAACTGACGCTTTCTCATGGCTTGCTCCAATCCAGTCTGCTGATCAAGCCTGAGCTTAGAGCTGTCGCAATCAAAAAACCATGACGAGGCTCAACGGGACAGCACGGGGGCCAGGGCCAGCCCGGTCGGAGTGCCCAGCAGCACCACCTCCTCGGGCCTGGCAGCAGCAACAATGCGTCCACCGCCCTGCCCTCCCTCGGGGCCCAGGTCGATGATCCAGTCGGCCTCTGCGATCACATCCAGGTCATGCTCGATCACCACCACACTGTGTCCCGCATCCACCAACCGGTGCAGGACGCGCAACAGCTTGTCCACATCGCCCATGTGCAAGCCCACGGTGGGCTCGTCCAGCACATAGAGGGTGTGCGGTGACTTTTGACCACGGCGGGTCACATCATCACGCACCTTGGAGAGCTCAGTCACCAGCTTGATGCGTTGCGCTTCACCGCCACTGAGTGTGGGCGAGGGCTGGCCCAGGGTCAGGTAGCCCAGGCCCACATCCTTGAGCAGCTGCAGGGGATGCGAGATGCTGGGCATGGAAGCAAAGAACTCGACCGCCTCGTCCACCTCCATCTGCAGCACATCCCCCACGCTGCGGCCCCGCCAGGTGACCGCCAGGGTTTCCGGATTGAAGCGGGCGCCCCGGCATGACTCGCAAGGCACCTTGACATCGGGCAGAAAGCTCATCTCAATGGTGCGCACACCCTGCCCTTCGCAACTTGGGCAGCGCCCTTCTCCGGTATTGAATGAAAAACGTCCAGCCGCATAGCCCCGGGCCCGAGCTTCCAGAGTCTCCGCGAACAGCTTGCGCACGGTGTCCCAGAACCCGATGTAGGTGGCCGGACAACTGCGCGGGGTCTTGCCAATCGGCGTCTGGTCCACCTCCAGCACCCGATCCACCGATTCAAAACCGCTGATTCCGGCACAACCCTGCCAGGCCGGGGCCCGAGCCGCCAGCGCATCTCGACCGGCCTTGCTTGCCCGCGCGCTCACCACGGCAGCCAGGTTGAACAGCAACACCTCCCGCGCAAAAGTTGATTTGCCCGAGCCACTGACACCGGTGACAGCCACCAGACGCCTAAGTGGCACATGTGCCGTCAGGTTTTGCAGGTTGTGAAGGTCCGCACCATGCACGGTCAGCCATTGCAACGCCGCCGGCCCTACATTGGGGTCAGGCCCCGTTTTGGCAGTCTGGCCTTGGCCTGACTGGTCCGTCGGCCTGCTCTGCGCCGACACCCCGGCGACCAATCGGCGCGGCTGTATCGGGTGCTTCATTGCATGCAGAAGATAGCGGCCGGTCTGCGAATCGGATGCCGAGGTCAGGTCAGACACCGTGCCCTCGGCCACCAGCCGACCGCCCCGTTTGCCTGCGCTGGGGCCGATGTCGATTAGGTGGTCCGCCCGCCGTATCGTGTCTTCATCATGCTCCACCACCACCAGGGTGTTGCCCTTGTCAGTCAGGTTATGCAGCGCGTTGAGCAATACCTGGTTGTCGCGCGCATGCAGGCCGATGGTCGGCTCATCCAGCACATAGCACACCCCCTGCAGATTGCTGCCCAGTTGCGCAGCCAGACGGATGCGCTGCGCCTCGCCACCGGAAAGAGTGGGCGCGCCACGCTCCAGCGTCAGATAACCCAGGCCGACCTGCTCCAGGAATTCCAGACGGCTCTGGATTTCCGGAATCAGGTCCCGTGCAATGTCTGCCGACCGCCCTGTGAGCGTGAGGGCCTGTACCCAGGCACGCAATTCATACACGCTTTGGCGGGCAAGCGCATCAATGCCTGTGCCATGGAACCTGACGGCACGCGCCGTGGCATTCAGGCGGGCGCCCTTGCAGGCGGGGCAAACCTTGCTGCTCAGTTCTTCCACCTCGGGCTCGGCAAAAGTCTGCTCGCGCCCCTTGTCCTTGTCATCGCGCACAGAATCGTCCAAAAGCTTGCGCTGCTCCTTGCTCAATTGCACGCCAGTGCCAACGCAATCGGGGCACCAGCCGTGCTTGCTGTTGTAGGAAAACAGGCGGGGATCAAGCTCGGCATAGGAGCTGGCGCAGACCGGACAGGCGCGCTTGACAGAAAAAACATGCAGGGTGCCGACCTGGGCGTCAGGCTGGCCCTTGCGCATCGACTCGGCCAGGCCCTTCAGATCAGACAGCACATGCAACACGCCCTTGCCATGCTCCAGCGAGCTGGTCAGGGCCTGTCGCAGCAGCGCCTCGTTGCCGGGCTGCACCACCAGACTGGCCACCGGCAGCTCGATGGTGTGCTCCTTGAAGCGGTCCAGGCGTGGAAAGCCCTGGGTGGGCAGGAACTTCCCATCCACCCTCAAATGGGTGTAGCCGCGGGGCCTGGCCCAATCCGCCAGCTCGGTGTACACCCCCTTGCGGTTCATGACCAGGGGAGCCAGCAGACCGATCTCCTGTCCGCGAAACTGTGTCATCAGCTGCGCCAGGATGCTCTCGCTGGTCTGCGGCGCCACCGCCGCACCGTCATGGACGCAGTGCTGCACGCCCAGCTTGACAAAGAGCAGGCGCAGGTAATGCCAGACTTCGGTGGTGGTGCCGACGGTCGATTTACGGCCTCCACGCGACAGCCGCTGTTCGATCGCCACCGTAGGCGGTATGCCATAGACCGCATCCACCTCCGGACGCCCGGCCGGTTGCACAATGCTGCGGGCATAGGCATTGAGGCTTTCCAGGTAACGGCGCTGGCCTTCATTGAACAGGATGTCGAAAGCCAGGGTGGATTTACCCGAGCCGCTGACGCCGGTGATCACATTGAACTTACCGCGTGGAATATTGACGCTCAGGCTTTTGAGATTGTGTTCCTTGGCATGAACGATCTGGATGTCTGCACTGGCCTGGGCGCGCAATGGCGCCGGCCTGGGGCCAGGGGTGAAGGCCACGCCAGGGTGGCGCGCCGCAGCTTCCTGCGCCTCCTGGGCTTCGCCCATGGCCAGCGCGTATTCGCGCAAGGCGCGGCCAGTGTGGCTGTTCGGGTGCTGACGCACTTCCTCGGGCGTTCCCACCGCCACGACCTGGCCGCCGGCCTCGCCGCCCTCCGGGCCCAGGTCGATCAGCCAGTCGCTGGCGCGCATCACATCCAGGTTGTGCTCGATCACCAGCAAGGAATGGCCCGCATCCAGCAGCTTGCGCAGGGCTCGCATCAGCTTGGCAATGTCATCAAAGTGAAGCCCGGTGGTGGGCTCGTCAAACAGAAAGAGCATGCCCTTGCGCGCCAGCGCCTGCCGACTGCTGCTGGCGCTTTTGGCCGCCTCAGCCAGAAAGCCAGCGAGCTTGAGCCGCTGCGCCTCGCCACCCGACAGGGTGGGCACCGGCTGCCCCAGGCGCACATATTCCAGCCCCACCTCCACAATCGGCTGCAAGGCACGGATGACCTCCCGGTCGCTGCCAAACAAGTCGGCGGCCTCGCTCACGGTGAGCTCCAGCACCCCGGCCACATTGAGCAGGCGCCCACCACGATCGATGGTGACCTCCAGGATTTCTGGTCGAAATCGCTTGCCATCGCAGTCCGGGCAGCGCAGGTAAACATCGCTGAGAAACTGCATCTCGACATGCTCGAAACCCGAGCCACCACAGCTGGGACAGCGGCCATCGCCGCTGTTGGCGCTGAACTTGGCAGCGGTGTAGCCGCGCTGCCTGGCCAGCGGGGCATTGGCGAAAATTTCACGCACGGTGTCCCAGGCGCCCACATAACTCACCGGGTTGGAGCGCGCCGTCTTGCCTATGGGCGACTGGTCCACAAAGACCACATCGGCCAGTTGTTCAGCACCCAGCAGGCGATCATGGGCGCCTGGCGCCTCGGTGGCCTGGCCAAAGTGGCGCATCAGCGCGGGTGCCAGCACATCCTGGATCAGGGTGGACTTGCCCGAGCCGGAGACGCCGGTCAGGCAAACCAGACGCCCGAGCGGAATCTCGACCGTGATGTCTTTCAGGTTGTGCTCGCGAGCGCCTTCCAGGATGAGGCGCGGCGTATTGGCCGCCACCATGCGCTTGAAGCCCATGCCCACTTGCTTGCGTGCACCCAGGTAGGCACCCGTCAGGGTGTCGGCCTGTTTCAGCGCCTCGGTGCTGCCATCAAACACAATCTGCCCTCCGCGCTCACCCGGTCCCGGCCCCATGTCGATCATGCGATCGGCGGCCAGCATCACCGCCGGGTCATGCTCAACCACCACCAGGGTATTGCCAGCGTCGCGCAGGCGCTGCATGGCCTCGATGATGCGGTGCATGTCGCGTGGATGCAGGCCGATGCTGGGCTCATCCAGCACAAACAGGGTGTTGACCAGCGAGGTGCCCAGCGCCGTGGTCAGGTTGATGCGCTGCACCTCCCCGCCTGACAAGGTCCGGCTCTGCCGGTCCAGAGTGAGGTAGCCGATGCCGACATCGCACAGGTACTTGAGCCGGGCGCAAATCTCCTCGAACAGCATCTTGAGGGCTTTGGCCTCGGCGCTCTGGTGTAAGGATGCGGTTGGGCTTGGGGTGGCTGACGATTCATGCTCTGCCCGCGAAGAGTCCGCTGCAAACGTCAAGCCGGCTTGCATCGCATCGAAAAATTTTTTTACCCGCGCCAAGGGCAGCAGCATCAAGTCGTGCAGACACAGGCCAGGCAATGCCTCCAGTCGCTCCTGGCTCCATTGCACGCCCGCTGGCATGAAGCGCCGCGAAGGCTCCAGCACCGCATCCGCATCCTCTTTGGAGCCGATGCGCCAAAGCAGGCTTTCCAACTTCAGACGCGCGCCATGGCAGGCCTGGCAGGGGGTGTAGCTGCGGTACTTGGACAGCAGCACCCGGATGTGCATCTTGTAGGACTTGGTCTCCAGATACTCAAAGAAGCGCTTGACGCCATACCACTGCTGGTTCCACTTGCCCTTCCAGTTGGGCGAGCCGTGAATGACCCATTCCCTCTGCTCCTGAGACAGCTTGTTCCAGGCGGTGTCACGCGGAATGCCAGCGGCCTCGGCATGACGCATCAGGTCGTCCTGGCATTCCGCCCAGGCCGGTGTCTGCATCGGCTTGATGGCGCCGGCACGCAAGGTGAGCTTCTCATTGGGGATCACCAGACCGTAGTCGACCCCGATCACCCGGCCAAAGCCGCGACAGACCTCGCATGCCCCCACCGCCGAAGTGAAGGAAAACATCGACGGGATCGGGTCGGCATAGCGCAGCTCACTCTCCGGGCAGTGCAAGCCGGTGGAAAAACGCCAGATATTGGGTTCCCCCACGTCTTGCAGGCAATACACATTGAGCCGCCCGCTGCCGCGCTTGAGCGCCAGCTCAATCGCCTCGACCACGCGCACGCGCTCGGCACTGGACAGGCGAAAGCGATCGGCCACCACGTCCAGCACCTTGCGCGGGCCGCTGAGGGTGGCCACTTCACGCTCGGCCTGCACCTTGGTAAAGCCGCTGGCCAAAAGCCATTGCTCGATTTCTTCGCGGCTGGTGTTGCCCGGCAGCTCGACCGGAAAGGTCAGCACCAACCTGGGATCGTCTTTTGCTGCCCGCTCCAGCAAGTGTGTGTAAATGCTGTCAGCCGTATCGTGCCGAACCGGCAAGGCAGTCTGGCGGTCGAACAACTGGCCGGCGCGGGCGAACAAGAGCTTGAGATGGTCATTGAGCTCGGTCATGGTGCCGACCGTGGAGCGCGAGGAACGCACCGGGTTGGTCTGGTCGATCGCAATCGCTGGTGGCACGCCCTCGACCCTGTCCACCGCCGGCTTGTCCATGCGGTCAAGAAACTGCCGCGCGTAGGCGCTGAAGGTCTCGACATAGCGCCGCTGACCCTCGGCATACAGGGTGTCAAACACCAGGCTGGACTTGCCTGAACCACTCGGGCCAGTGACCACGGTCAATTCGCCGGTGCGCAGGTCAAGGTCGAGGTTTTTCAGATTGTGCTGGCGCGCGCCGCGGATGCGGATGGTCCCCTGGGTCATGGATGCAGTCTTTCAGTTCAGGCCGAAGATTGTAGGCAGCCTGGACCGCCCCACGGAGTCTGGGGGCTTGTTCGCCTGGGCTTGCGGCCGTAATCAGTGGGGAGCCAAACCGGAGGGACGTTGGCTGGCCGCATGCCAGCCCGGCCCATCAAACCAGACATCGCCGTCCAGATAGGCACGCAACATGGGCAGACTGTCAAAGCCCCAGAACATGTGGCCATCCACCACATAGGCCGGCACGCCAAAAACACCCAGGGCCAGCGCCTCGTCGGTGTTGGCGCGCAAGCGGTTCTTGACGAGTGCATCGTCCGGCGCCAGAGATGGCGCCAGCTTGTCACGCAGGGTCTGCATGCGCAAGGCATCCTCCACATCGGCCCCGCTGCGCCAGACATGGTGCAGCAGGGTTTCGCACACATAGCGGTTGGGGTCGCCTGCATCGGCACAGGCAATGGCCAGGCGCAACAGAGGCAGTGGATTGAAAGGATGGGCGGCTGGCATCTGCAGTGTGACGCCGTGCTGCTGACCCAGCCACATCACATGGCGGTAGGTCCACGCTCTTTTGGCAGGCACCTCAGCCGGGCCCATCAGCCCGTGATGGCGCAGCAAGGCACCCAGCAGCACCGGGCGGTAGGTGACCGAGTAGCTCAGCCCCATCAGGGTATCCGGCAGTTTCTCGAAAGCCAGGTAGGAAAAGGGTGAAATGAAATCGAGGTAGAAGGTGATGTGTTTCATGGCTTGTCTCCTTGCAGGGCCGCTCGCCTGGCAATCTGGGCCCAGATGCTGCGCTTGCCGGCCTCTGACAGGGTGGACCAGGCGGCAATTTCATCCAGGGTGCGCCAGCAACCGGTGCACAAGCCACTGTCCTGGCCCATGATGCAGACCGACATGCAGGGCGAGGGCACATGGCCCTGCTGGTTTTGCGCCTCTGTGGCGCGCTGGGCCCAGTCAATCATTGCCACCATTGCTTCAGCCACGCCGGTTGAGCAGTGCCTTGGCGGCACGCGAGTTGGGCTCACGACCCAGAAACGCGCTGATGTACTGGCCGACGTCGACCAGTTTATCCAGGTCTATCCCGGTCTCGATACCCATGCCGTGCAGCATATAGACCAGGTCCTCGCTTGCCACATTGCCGGTCGCGCCCTTGGCGTAGGGGCAGCCGCCCAGACCAGCCACCGAGGACTGAAAGTTCCAGACACCCAGCTCCAGGGCGGCATAGGTGTTGGCCAGGGCCTGGCCATAGGTGTCGTGAAAATGACCGGAGACATCGTCCAGCTCGTAGTGGTTGAGTGCTGCCTCCAGCGCGCGCCGGGTCTGGTATGGCGTGGCTGCGCCGATGGTGTCAGCCACATCGACCCGCTGCACACCGATCTGTTTCATCAGCCGCGCCACCAACTGCACCCGCTCTGGCGCCACCTCGCCCTCGTAGGGGCAGGCCATAGCGCAGGAAATCGCGCCACGCACCCTCACTTTGGCCGCCAGCGCGGCCGCGACCACCGGTGCAAAGCGATCCATGCTCTCGCTGATCGAGCAATTGATGTTTTTCTGGCTGAACAACTCGCTGGCCGCAGCAAAGACCACGATTTCATCGGGCTGCGACAGGGCTGCACTGTCCCAGCCCTTCAGATTGGGCACCAGCACCGAGTAGCGCACCTGCGGCTGGCGCATGATGCCGGCCATCACCTCAGCCGCGTCGGCCATCTGTGGCACCCACCTAGGGCTGACAAAGCTGGTGACCTCGATCTCGCTCAGGCCTGCCGCCTGCAGACGCTGCACCAGCTCGATCTTGACCGCAGCGGGCACCGGCTGCTTTTCATTTTGCAAGCCGTCGCGCGGGCCGACATCAATCAACTGGACGCGTGCTGGAAAACCCATCTCAATACCCTTTCTTCAAATCAACCCAGCCTGCGATCGGCTCGCCCCGCTCCAGCGCACCGATCTTTTGCGCGATCTGGGCGATGCTCTCATCGCGCAGGGTGCGGGCGGCGGTATGGGGCGTGACGCAGATCTTGGGATGCGTCCAGAACGCATGCCCCAGGGGCAAGGGCTCCTGACGAAATACGTCGAGCATAGCGCCTGCCAGGTGGCCACTGTCAAGCAATGCAAGCAGGTCTTCCTCCACCAAGTGGCCACCACGCGCCACATTGATGACATAGCCCCCCGGCTGCAGCCGGGACAGGGTGTCATGGCGCAAGATGTTCTGGGTCTCCTCGGTCAGTGGCAACAGGCAGACCAGCACCCGGCTCGCCGCCAGAAAGGCGGGGAGTTCCGCCAGCCCGGCAAAGCAGCGTACGCCCGCCAACTGTTTGGGTCTACGGCTCCAACCCAGCACTGGAAAGTCAAATTGCTGCACCGCCTGCGCCACCCGTTGCCCCAGCACGCCCAGGCCCATGATGCCCACCGGAAAGTCGCTGCGTGGGCGGGGCCTGCGGTAAGACCACTTGCCTTGCGCCACGTCGACAGCATAGAGATCAAACTCGCGGAAATGGCGGATCAGCGCATGGCACACATAGTCGGCCATCTGCACCGACATGCCGGCGTCATCCAGCCGAACGATGGGCACAGCAGGCGGATTCTTCATCTGTAGCAAGGCATCGACACCAGCGCCGATGTTGAACAGGGCGCGCAGCCGGGGCTGCTCATCGATGAACTGCTGTGGTGGGGCCCACACTATGGCGTAATCGGCTGGTTCTGCGCCTGGTGACCAGTTGTGGATTGCTGCTTGTGGCAGGGCGGCGCGCAAGGCTGTCAACCAGGGTTCGGCCTTGATGTCGGTGCAGCAAAAAATAATGCGCATGGGACGGGTCGCCAGCCAGGCTTAGGCCTTGAGCGTCAGCAGCGCGACGCCTTCAGCCACCTGGTCACCCTGCGCATACAGCAACTCAGCCACCTCGCCATCGGCCGGCGCGGCAATGGTGTGCTCCATCTTCATCGCCTCCAGCACCGCTAGCACCTGCCCCTGGCGCACCTGATCTCCAGGCCCGACAAGAAACGCCACCAGCTTGCCTGGCATGGGCGCAGTCAGTCCGCCTGTTGTAGCCATGGTCTCGCCGGCGTGGGACAGAGTGTCCAGCACGATGATTTGGGTGGCACCCTGGGGCGTGAACACATGGGCCATCTCGCCATCGCGGATCACCTGTACCAGCTGGCGCTGTTCAGCAAAGTCCAGGTGCAAGGTTTCTCCCTCTAGGCTGTAGCGCAAGACGCCCTGCTGCGGGCCCGCCTGAAGCTTCAGAGAGCCATCGTGCTCATAGCTGAGCGAAGCTGTCAGCCGCTCATCGTGAAATTCGAAATCAAAATGCCGTGTTGCCTGGCCAAAGGCACGCCAGCCATCACGTCGAGCCCAAGGGTCGTCCCAAGCCGAGCCAGCCGTCAAAGGTTCGCGTGACAGGGTGTCCGCCACCACCGCAGCGGCAGCCAGGGCAAAGCCCACCCGCTCCTGCCCAAACAACACGACCGCCTCACGCTCGATCAGGGCAGTATCCAGATCCGCCTTGGCGAAAGACTGGCTTTGCACCACATGGCGCAGGAACTGCACATTGGTGGGCAGGCCAACAATGCGGGTAGCCGCCAGGGCTGCATCAAGCCGGGCCAGCGCCTGCTCGCGTGTGTCGCCGTGAACAATCAGCTTGGCCACCATCGAGTCGTAGTGGGGGCTGATCGCATCGCCCTGGCGCACCCCGGAATCAACCCGCACATCACTCGGTGTGAATTCGCTGCAGGGGGGCATAGCATACGCCAGCAAATTGCCAATCGCCGGCAGAAACTGCCGGTCCGGATTCTCGGCACAGATGCGCGCCTCGATCGCGTGGCCATGTCGCCTGAGTTGCTCCTGCCGCAGGGGCAGGGGCTCGCCCGCAGCCACGCGCAGTTGCCACTCCACCAGGTCCAGGCCGGTGATGGCCTCGGTCACTGGGTGCTCCACCTGCAGCCGGGTGTTCATCTCCATGAAGTAGAAGGACATTGAAGCCCCCACCCCCGGCCCTGACGTGCGTTGCTCGACGATGAATTCCACCGTGCCCGCGCCAACATAGCCCACCGCGCGCGCCGCCTCCACCGCGGCCAGCCCCATTTGCTGGCGCATCTCCTCACTCAGGCCCGGTGCCGGCGCTTCCTCCAGCACCTTCTGATGGCGCCGCTGGACCGAGCAGTCACGCTCGAACAGATAAACAAAATTTCCCAGCGAATCGCCAAAGACCTGGATTTCAATATGGCGCGGGCGTTGCACATATTTTTCAATCAGCACCGCATCATTGGCAAAACTGTTCTGGGCCTCACGCCGGCAAGCTGCCAATGCGCCCTCAAACTCCTCATGCCGGCTGACCACCCTCATGCCCTTGCCGCCACCGCCGGCACTGGCCTTGATCAGAACCGGATAGCCGATACGGTCGGCCTCATGCAGCAGCAAACGAGCGTCCTGATCGTCACCGTGATAGCCCGGCACCAGCGGCACATTGGCCTGCGCCATCAGCCGCTTGGATTCGGCTTTCAAGCCCATGGCCCGAATGGCTGTGGCCGGCGGCCCGACAAAAATCAGGCCCGCCTGGGCACAGGCGCGGGCGAAGGCCTCGTTTTCGCTCAGAAAGCCGTAGCCAGGGTGGATCGCCTGGGCTCCGCTGGAGCGGGCGGCGTCAATGATGCGCTCCCAGCGCAGATAGCTCTCGGCCGGGGTCTGACCTCCAAGAGCGACTGCTTCATCGCACCAGGCCACATGTTTGGCACCCGCATCGACATCTGAATAGACCGCGACCGTCTTAATGCCCATGCGCCGCGCCGAGGAAGCAACGCGGCAGGCAATCTCGCCCCGGTTGGCAATCAGAATTTTCTTGAACATCATGCAGCCCCTGCCCTAGTGCCAAAGAAAGCCAACAGGCGGCGCAGCGCAGCCCGCAGAAATCTGAACAACTGCCAGGTCAGGGCTGCCAGCAGCACCACAGCGAGAGCCAGCAAAATGCCAAACAGCAGCGGCTGCTTGACCGACAACCACAGCGCAGCGACCACCAGCGAGTCTTCCACCACACTGGCAAGCAAGTTGGAAAAAGGTTCGGGAGACGTGTTGATGGCCGCGCGCGTCGTCGTCTTGGCAGCCTGGCTGCTGGCTGCGAGGGTGCCCCCTAGCAGGGCTGCGAGCATCGCCATGGTGGCACTGTCGGCACCGAACACCGCTGCAGCCAGCGCAGCGCCGGCCGGGATGCGCAACACGCTGTGGGTCAAGTCCCACAGTGAATCAAGGCCTGGAATCTTGTCGACAAAAAATTCGACGAACAACAGTACGCCACTGCCGGTGAGCAGCGCTGGATGCTGCAGCACCTGCAGCCCTGGCGGCAGGGCCAGCAGGCCGGTGGCCCCGGCCAAGCCGGTCAGAAACACTACCGCGTACAAGCGCAAGCCGCTGGCCCAGCCCAGCGCTGCGGCCAGCGCCAGCAGGTGGGCGGTGTCCAACTGCGCTGCGGCCTGGCCCACCCGTTGCGCAGTTTCTCCGCCAGCCTGCATACCAAGGCTGTTCAGGAGTTGCAGAAAGGATGCCCAAAGGTCCATGACGCGGCAATCGGGCTGCGCTCAGACCAGCCAGGTTGGCGGACGCTTGCCAAGAAACGAGGCCACGCCCTCACGGCCCTCGTCGCTGGCGCGGATATCGGCGATGCGGCGGGCGGTTTCGGCGCGCAATGTCTGGTCAATCGGCCGGCCCGCAACATCGCGCGCCAGCTGCTTGCAGGCGCGCACCGCAGCCGGACCATTGGCCACCAGCGTGTCCACCAGGCCCTGCACCCGCGCATCAAGCTCCTCGCTGCGGCATAGCTCATGCACCAGACCCATGGCATGGGCCTGGGCGGCACTGAAGCGCTCTGCCGTGATGAACCAGCGGCGCGCAGCCTGCTCGCCCATGGCACGCAACACATAGGGCGAGATGGTCGCGGGTAGCAAGCCCAGGCGTGCCTCGGAGAGGCAGAAGTTCACATTGTCACTGGCCACCAACACATCGCACACCGCCGCCAAGCCCATGCCGCCGGCATAACAATCACCGTGCACCCGGCCGATGATGGGCAGGGGGCACTGGTCCAGCGTCCACAACATATCGGCCAGCTTTTGCGCATCGGCCCGGTTCTGTTCCCAGCTGTAATCCGCCATGGCGCGCATCCAGTTCAGATCGGCGCCAGCACAGAAGGCCTTGCCATGCCCAGCCAGCACCACCACACGCAGGGTGGCCTCCCTGGAGAGCGCGCCAAAGGTCTGGGTCAGCTCAGCGATCACCTCGTCATTGAACGCATTTCTCACCTCGGGCCGGTTGAGCCAGACCTCTGCCACATGGGCAGAAGGACGGCGCAGATCGATAACAGACATGGGTTGATTCCTGAGTTCTGCGGATGGACTCAATAGCGCTTGGCCACCTCTTCCAGCATCACCTCGGTGGCGCCGCCACCAATGGCCAGGATGCGGGCATCGCGCCAGAGCCGCTCGACCGCGGTTTCGCGGATATAGCCCATGCCACCATGGAACTGCTGACAGGTCTGCACCACCTCATTGACCAGTTCGCCAGTCAGCGCCTTGAGCATGGACACCTCCTGCACAATGTCACGCCCCTGGGTCACCGACCAGGCACAGTGGTACATGAAGGAGCGGGCAGCGCGCACTTTGGCGTCGAGCATGGCAATGCGCTGGCGGATGGCCTGCTTTTCCCACAAGGGTGCCCCGAACACCTGGCGCTGGCGCACATAGTCCAGGGTGCGCTGCAGCGCCTGCTGGCAATGGCCGATGGCCATCGCGCCCAGGGCAATGCGTTCGGTCTGGAAATTTTTCATCACCGAATAAAAGCCCTTGCCCACCTCGCCCAGCACATTGGCCGCCGGGATGCGCACATTTTCAAACACCAGTTCGGCCGTGTCCGAGCACAGCCAGCCGGATTTGTGGAGCGCACGGCCCACACTGAAACCCGGCGTGCCCTTTTCCACGATGAACATGGTGGTGTCGCGGGCGGCCGACCCGGTCTTGGCGGCGATGAAATACAAATCTGCATGCACACCATTGGTGATGAACATCTTGGTGCCATTGATCACCCAGTGTCCACCCTCTGGGCCGGGCTCAAACCGCGCGTTGCTGCGGATGCCCGCCACATCCGAGCCGGCACCCGGCTCGGTGATGCCCACCGCAGTGATCAGTCGGCCTGAGGTGACGCCTGGCATGTAGCGCGCCTTCTGCTCTGGTGTGCCAGCGTGCTGGAGGTGGGGGCTGGCCATGTCAGTATGCACCAGCACGGTGACGATGAAGCCACCGAAAGTGGACTGCGACAGAGCCTCGGCAAAGACCAGGTTGGTCAGGGCGTCAGCCTGCGCGCCGCCATACTGCTCCTCATACATCAGCCCGAGCAGCCCGGCTTCGCCCATGCGGTGCAAGACCTCGCGCGGCACCATGCCCTGCTCTTCCCAGGCCTGACCAAAGGGTTCGACTTCGCGTTCAATGAAACGCAGCACCTGGTCGCGCAATTGCACATGCTCATGGGTGGTGTAAATGTTTTCCATAACTGGTTACCTGTTTGGCAAGGTTTCACATGCGAAATACACCAAAACGGGTGTCTGGAATCGGCGCATTCAGGGCGGCGGACAGGCCCAGGGCCAGCACCCGGCGGGTGTCGGCCGGATCGATCACGCCATCGTCCCACAGCCTGGCACTTGAATAATAGGCATGCGACTGGTGCTCAAACTGCTCCAGGATAGGCCGCTTGATCGCATCTTCTTCCTCTGCACTCAGCGTCTTGCCCTTGGCAGCCAGCGCATCCTTGCGCACGGTGGCCAGCACGGCGCCAGCCTGCTCGCCACCCATGACACAGATGCGCGCATTGGGCCACATCCAAAGCAGGCGCGGGCTGTAGGCGCGGCCGCACATGCCGTAATTGCCAGCGCCGTAGCTGCCGCCAATGATCACCGTGAACTTGGGCACCTGCACCGTGGCCACCGCAGTCACCATCTTGGCGCCATGCCGGGCAATGCCCTCGTTCTCATATTTCTTTCCGACCATGAAGCCAGTGATGTTCTGCAGAAAGAGCAGCGGCACCTTGCGTTGGCCGCACAGCTCGATGAAATGCGCCCCTTTTTGCGCCGACTCTGAAAAAAGGATGCCGTTGTTGGCCACAATGCCTACCGGCATGCCTTCGATATGGGCAAAGCCGCACACCAGGGTGCTGCCAAAGCGCGCCTTGAATTCATGCAATTGCGAGTCATCCACAATGCGCGCGATCACTTCGCGCACATCGTAGGGCTTGCGGGTGTCAACCGGAATCACTCCATGAAGCTCCTGCGGGTCATAACGCGGGGGCAGGGGCTGGCGCAGCGCTGGCGCCTGCGGTTTTTGCAGGTTCAGTGCAGCCACAGCCTGGCGTGCAATCGCCAGCGCATGCAGATCGTCCTGGGCCAGATGGTCGGCCACACCCGACAGCCGGGTGTGCACATCGCCACCGCCCAGGTCCTCTGCGCTGACCACCTCGCCGATGGCCGCCTTCACCAATGGCGGTCCACCCAGAAATATCGTGCCCTGGTCCTTGACGATGATGGTCTCGTCACTCATGGCCGGCATGTAGGCGCCGCCCGCGGTGCAGGAACCCATCACCACCGCGATCTGGGCAATGCCCTGGGCGCTCATATTGGCCTGATTGAAAAATATGCGCCCGAAGTGCTCACGATCGGGAAACACTTCATCCTGATTGGGCAGATTGGCCCCGCCGGAATCAACCAGATAGATGCAGGGCAAACGGTTCTGCGCGGCGACCTCCTGGGCACGCAGATGCTTTTTCACTGTCATCGGGTAGTAGGTACCGCCCTTGACCGTGGCATCGTTGCAGATAATCATGCAATCGATGCCGCTGACCCGACCGATACCGGCAATCAGGCCGGCGCAAGGCGCCTCATGGCGGTACATATTGAAGGCAGCCAGCGGGCTGAGTTCCAGAAACGGGGTGCCCGGATCGAGCAGGCGCTCAATGCGCTCGCGCGGCAGCAGCTTGCCGCGACCCGTGTGCCGGGCACGAGCCGCCTCGCCACCGCCCAAAGCCAACAGGCTGACCTGCTGTCGCAAGTCATCGACCAGGGCTCGCATGGCTTGGGCGTTGGCCTGGAATTCGGCCGAACGCGAGCTGAGCTGGGTTTTCAGAATCGGCATGGCGCGCGCCTTCTGCATTGACGTTTACGTAAACGTCAATTGTGTCAGATTTCAACTCAGGATTGTCGGCAGTTCTGCCATGTCGCTGAACACTTCGGCCACACCGGCGGCTCGAAATGCCGCACCATCGCCCTGGGGCACATATGCAAACACGGTGGCCCCAGCCGCCAGGCCGGCTGCCACGCCAGTGAGTGAGTCTTCCACCACCGCGCAGCGCCGGGGCGCTACAGCCAGACCATCTGCGGCGGCCAGGTAAACATCCGGGTGTGGCTTGGAGCGGGGCAGTTCATGGCCACTGTAAATCCGGCCGTGAAAGTAATCGTACAAGCCCACCTTACGCAACTGCAATTCCAGCTTGGGCCGGTCGGCGCCCGAGGCGCAGGCGATGCGTGCATCCACCCGTTCATGCACTGCATGCACCGCTTGCAGGGCGTTGTTCACAATTTTCAATTCAGCCGTCAGCGCCTGATTGCGTCGTTCACGAAACCAGGCCAGCCAGTCTTCTGTCAGCGGCTTGCCGGTTTCGCGCTCGATGCGTGCGCGCTCGTCACGCACCATCTTGCCCACAAAGATCTGTAGGCATTCCTGCTCCTGCAACACCCAGCCCTGCTCGGCCAGCATGTCGCGCAGCACCCGGTTGGTGATCGGCTCGGAATCCACCAGCACGCCATCGCAGTCAAACAGCACCGCCTCAAATCTCATCGCCAATCTCCCTCCAGGTAATACCAGCGCAGCCCTGCGCCCTCGTCTTCCCGCACAAAGCGGCTGCGTTCATGCAGGCGCACGGCGCGGCCGGTCTTGTCACGCTGCCGGGCGACGAACTCCACCTCGGCATGGCTGTCATCCAGCTGTTGATGGTCGCGCACCTCGAGCCCAAGCCACTTCACACCGGCGTCGAAGCTCAGCCGCGTCGGCCGCCGGCTTGAATGCCAGGTGGCCAGCAAATAGGCCTCGCGCTGCAGGACAAAAGCCGTGTAGCGTGAGCGCATCAGGGCCTGGGCGTTCGGTGCAGGGGTGTGCGTGAAGTCGTCAAGGTATGGCCCACAGCACTGCCCATAGGTCAGCGCCTGAGGGCCCGGGCCAAGCTGGCCACAAGGGCAAGTCTGCAAGCTCAGCGCTCCTTCCTGGCTTTGCGCTGCTCCAGGGTCTCGGTCGGGCCGCCCTGCTTGACCCAGGCGGCATATCCGCCTTCCATGTGCGAAACATTGGACATGCCCATATCCTGCAAGGTCTTGGCCGCCAGGGCACTACGCCAACCTGCGGCACAGAAAAGAATGAACTGCTTGCGCTCATCCGCCCACATCGGCTTGTGGTAAGGCGACTCGGGGTCGACCCAAAATTCCAGCATGCAGCGCGGCGCATGGGCGCTACCGCTGATGGTGCCATCTTTCAGCTCACGCACATCGCGAATGTCCACGATCTGGGTATGGGGGTCCTCCAGCAGGGCCAACACCTCTGCAACAGTGCGGGTTTGAACTTCGGCCATGGCCTCAGCCACAAGGGCCTTGTACCCCCTGGTGATAGGCATGCAATCTCTCCTGGATGAAGTGGCACAGGAATTCTCTCACGGACTGCGCGTCTGTTGCGCCAATTTGCGCTGCCAGATGAATGCCAGAGACGGGCGACTGAATGGCTCTATTTTTTCCAGAAGACGCCGGTGAAGAGTACCAGCACCGAGAGCAGTTCCAGCCGACCTAGCAACATGGCCAGTGTCAACACCCAGGTCTGAAAACTGGTGAGTCCGCCGTAATTGCTGGCCGGCCCCACCTCACCCAGACCTGGTCCGATGTTGTTGACCGTTGCCACCACTGCGGAGAATGCTGTCACGATATCCATCCCGGTGAACAGCAGCACCATGGTCAGCCCCATGGTGGTAGCGCCATAGATCAGCATGAATCCCAGCACCGCCATCAGGACTGGCGCAGGAACCACTGCGTCGCCCAGAGTCACCGGATTGACCACGCGCGGGTGAATGATGCGCACCATTTCACGCCGCGCCTGCTTGACCAGCAGAACCATGCGCACCATCTTGATGCCGCCGCCGGTAGAGCCAGCGCACGACACAAAGCAGCCCAGAAACATGAGCAAGACCGGCGCGAACACCGGCCACTGGGAATAGTCGGTCGCGGCATAGCCCGTGGTGGTGGCCAGCGAGAGGACATGGAAGGCGCAGGCACGCAAGGCGCGAGGGAAGTCCTCATACACTCCATGCACCATCAGCAGGCCAGACAGCAGCAGCGTTGCCGCGATCAGCACCACGGCATAGACCCGGACTTCGTGGTCCCTTACCAGGGGTTGCACGGACCGGTTGCGCAGAACGACGAAATAGCGCACAAAGCTGATCCCAGCCAGGGCCATGAAGACAGTCGCCACCAGTTCAATCTGAGGCGAGTCGAAGTGCCCCAGGCTGGCGTCGCGCGATGAAAACCCTCCCAGACCCATGGTGGTGCACATATGCATGAAGGCGTCGGCCCAGTCCATCCCGGCCCAGCGGTAGGCCAACAGACAGGCGCCAGCAAAGAGAAAGTACACCCCCCACAGGCCGCGTGCGGTTTCAGCAATGCGCGGGGTGAATTTGGCGTCCTTCATCGGTCCAGGGGTTTCAGCTTTGTAGAGCTGCATGCCACCCAGGCCGAGCATAGGTAGCACCGCCACGACCAGCAGCATGATCCCCATGCCGCCAATGAGTTGCAGGAAACAGCGCCAGATATTGACCGAGACCGGCAAGGTGTCCAGCCCGGACAGCGCGGTTGCCCCGGTCGCTGTCAAGGCACTCATGGCCTCGAAGTAGGCGCGCGTCCAGGTAATCTCCGGCACCGTGAACATCAAGGGCACAGCAGAATAGGCCGGCAAGATCAGCCAGACCAGGTTCACCAGCAGGAAGCCGTCGCGCGGCATCAACTCGCGCCGGTGCCAGCGGGTCAGCCACCACAACAGCAGCCCACTCACAGAGGTGAATGCCAGACAAGCAAGCCAGACCAGACGCAAAGGCTCTGCATCCTCTGCCCAGGCCCAGGCCAGCGGCACAAGAAAGCTAGCCGCAAAGGCAAGCAGCACACGCGCCATGACGGACATCGCCGGGAATAAGATGTTGACCATCAGCCAAAGAAGGTGGCGCCCACCTGAAACAGTTTTTCAACCTGGCGCACCGAGCGCTTGTCAGGGATAAAGATGATGATGTGGTCATTGCTCTCAATCACGGTATCGTGGTGCGGCATCATGACCCGGGAATCGCGTCCCTCGCCACGCACGATCGCACCGATGCGTGCGCCCTCGGGCAGCTGGATTTCCCCAGCCCGGCGCCCGACCAGCCGTGATGTCTTGGCATCACCACGCGCAATGCCTTCCAGCGCTTCGGCCGCACCGCGGCGCAGGCTGTGCACAGCCACCACTTCGCCACGGCGGATGTCGGCGAGCAATTCACCGATGACTGTCTGTGCTGGCGAGAACGCAATGTCGATGGTGCTGCCTTGCAACATGTCGGCATAGGCACGCCGGTTGATCAGCGCCATCACCCGGCGGGCGCCTAGCCGCTTGGCCAGCATGGACGACATGATGTTGTCCTCATCATCACTGGTCAGTGCGATGAACAAGTCCATGTCGCCAACGTTTTCCTCCAGCAGCAGGTCCTCATCGGCGCCACTTCCCTGCAGTACCAGGGTGCGGGTGGGCAACTGGCCTGCCAGGTATTCGCAACGCTTGCGGTTGGATTCGATGATCTTCACATCGCACAGTCCATCAAGACTGCGCGCCAGCCGCAGGCCGACCCGTCCACCCCCGGCGATCATGACGCGTTGCACCGGCTTGTCGATGTTGTGCACGCCAGCCAATACCTGGCGGATCTGGCGCTCATCGGCCAGCACAAATACCTCGTCACCCGGCAAAATTCGGGTGCTCGGCGCTGTATCCATCTCGGTGTCCAGCCGGTACAGCGCCACCACCCGCATCTCAACCTCGGGCATCAGCTCGCGAATCTCGCCAATGGTGCGGCCGACCAACAGGCCACCAACAGCCGCACGCACCACAATCAGGCAAGCTCGCCCCTCGGAAAACTCAACAACCTGCAGTGCCTCTGGATAGGCAATCAGCTGCCGGATATGACGGGTCACCGATTCCTCCGGGCAAATCACCCTATCCACGGCAAAACCACCCTTGTCCAACAGGGCATCGCCCTCCTTGAACTCGGGTGAACGAAGGCGTGCAATGGTGGTGGGCACATTAAAGACATCGTGCGCTACCTTGCACACCACCAGGTTGGCCTCATCGGCAGCGGCGCAGGCTATCAACATATCGGCATCCCGAACACCAGCTTCCTGCAACACTGAAGGCTGGATGCCATTGCCAACCACGCCACGCAGATCAAGCCGCTCTTCGAGTTCTCTCAGGCGCTCCGGGTCCTGGTCGATCACCGTGATGTCATTCTGTTCAGACACCAGGCTCTCTGCCACGCTCTCGCCAACCGTTCCCGCACCAAGAATGATGATGTTCATGAAAGACGGTAATCCTCAGAATATTATTTCGTGACCAAGCGCCGGATCAGGATATTCAGCAGGTCAACGGCTGTTTCGTTCACCTGAAACACTCCAGCACACCTTCAATTGCGCCCCTACGGCAAGTCTGCCATATCACCGTTTTTGTGCAATGGCTCGTGGCGGGTGGCAGCAACCCATTGCCTTGAATCAATAACCCTCGAAGCGACGCCCGTCGAGCCGAAAGAAGCCACCTGAATCGGCCTGGGTCAATGCAGCCAAGGTACGCCGCATAGACGCCACACTGTCTTCAACGGACAAGGCCGCCGCCGCCCCACCCATGTCGGTGCGCACCCAGCCGGGCGACAGGGTCACCATGATTGCACCCTGATAGTCGTGACGGGCAGCGGCTACCGCCATGTTCAGCGCGGCCTTACTCACTCGGTAAGTCCAGCAGTTGCTGGCAGATACGCCGCCAATGTGGCCCATATCGCTGCTGATGAAGGCAAATTTGCCACCACGTCCATGCGCGGCCGCCTGCACCCTGGGCGCCACCTGCGGAATCGCCTGCATCGCGCCCAGCACATTGGTGTGCATCAGACGGTCAAAAGCTTGTTGGGTGGGCGGTGTGTCGGCACTTTCGCGGGTGATCACGCCAGCCACATAAATCGCAACATCGATGGCTTCCCCATCCAGTCGCCACTCCAGGCTGCTGATACTGGCCGGGTTGGTCACATCGAGTTCAAAGGCGTCGGCACCCAGCTCGCGCAGCGCCTGCAAGGAGGCTGCGTCCCGCGCAGTCGCCAACACCCGCGCGCCCTCGGCCAGGTACTGGCGCACAAACTCGCGGCCAATGCCGCGCGATGCGCCCAGAACCAATACTGTGCTCAGAGCATCTCCAGCGCCACGGCCGTACCTTCGCCGCCACCAATGCACAAAGTGGCCAGGCCCCGTTTGAGGCCTCGTACCTGCAGGGCATGCATCAAGGTCACCATGATGCGGGCGCCGGAAGCGCCAATCGGATGGCCCAACGCACACGCGCCGCCATGGACATTGAGGATCTCATGGGCCACGCCCAGCTCTTTCATCAAGGCCATCGGCACCACGGCAAAAGCTTCGTTCACCTCCCACAGCTGCACATCCTTGACGCTCCAGCCCGCTTTGGCCAGGGCCTTTTGGGTGGCGCCCACTGGCGCGGTGGTGAACCATTCCGGCTCCTGTGCGTGCATCGCGTGGGCCACGATACGGGCCAACGGCTTGCAGCCCAACTTGGCTGCGGTGGAGGCACGCATCATCACCAGGGCGGCCGCGCCATCATTGATGGATGAGCTGCTGGCCGCGGTGATGGTGCCGTCCTTCTTGAAGGCCGGTTTGAGCGCGGCGATCTTGTCGAGCTTAGCCTTGGCTGGTCCTTCATCAATGGCAATCACGGTTTCTCCTGCACGGCTTTTGACCGTCACCGGAGCAATCTCTGCCTGAAAAGCCCCGCTCTGCGCAGCAGCCTGCGCCCGTTTGACACTGGTCGTCGCAAACTCATCTTGCTGTTGGCGATTGAACTGGTACTTGGCTGCGCAGTCCTCACCAAAAGTGCCCATCGAGCGGCCGGCTTCGTAGGCATCCTCCAGGCCGTCGAGCATCATGTGGTCGTACAGCTTGTCGTGTCCCATGCGGTAACCGCCCCGGCCCTTGAGCATCAGATAGGGCGCATTGGTCATGCTTTCCATGCCGCCGGCCACGATCACCTCACAGCTGCCTGCGCTCAGCATGTCGTGGGCGAACATGGTCGCGCGCATGCCCGAGCCGCACATCTTGGACAAGGTGACCGCGCCTGCGCCTTTGGGCAGTCCGGCCTTGAATGCGGCCTGTCGCGCTGGCGCCTGCCCCTGGCCGGCCATCAGGCAGTTGCCCATCAGCACCTCATCGACCTTGTCGGGGGCAATGCCAGCACGCTGCATCGCGGCTTTGATGGCCACGCCGCCCAAATCATGAGCCGAGAGGGAAGAGAAATCACCCTGGAAAGCCCCCATAGGGGTACGGGCGGCGCCGACGATGACGATGGGGTCAGACATGAATCAACTCCTTGAAAGCAAATTGGCCACGCAGGGCGGGCCAGAGAATTGTGGCTCAGCGGCAAGGGCAAGTGCTGGCAACCATGCCATGGGTTGCAGCGTCAAACTCAGGACTTAGTAATCGGGATGTAAATCTCGCCACCCGCCTTTTTGAATTCTTCCGACATGCTTTCCATGCCTGCGGCCAGCGCTGCGTCTTCGCTCACACCCTGGGTCTTGGCAAAGTCGCGCACCTCCTGGGTGATCTTCATCGAGCAGAACTTCGGGCCGCACATGGAACAGAAATGCGCCACCTTGGCCGAGTCCTTGGGCAGGGTCTCGTCGTGGAATTTCTGCGCCGTGTCGGGATCGAGCGAGAGGTTGAACTGGTCCATCCAGCGGAACTCAAAGCGCGCTTTGGAGAGCGCGTCATCACGCGCCCGAGAGCCCGGGTGACCCTTGGCCACATCGGCCGCATGGGCAGCAATCTTGTAGGTGATGATGCCGGTCTTCACGTCTTCTCGATCGGGCAGGCCCAGGTGTTCCTTGGGCGTGACATAGCACAGCATGGCAGTGCCAAACCAGCCAATCATGGCCGCACCAATGCCGCTGGTGATGTGGTCATAGCCGGGCGCGATGTCGGTGGTCAGCGGGCCCAGGGTATAGAACGGCGCCTCGTCGCAGTGCTTGAGCTGCTCGGTCATATTGGCCTGCACCATGTGCATGGGCACATGGCCCGGGCCTTCGATCATCACCTGCACATCGTGCTTCCAGGCCAGCTTGGTCAGCTCGCCCAGGGTGCGCAGTTCGGCAAACTGGGCCTCATCGTTGGCGTCGGCGCCCGAGCCCGGACGCAGGCCATCGCCGAGCGAGAAGCTCACGTCGTAGGCCTTCATGATGTCGCAGATATCCTCAAAGTGGGTGTAGAGGAAGTTTTCCTTGTGGTGGGCAATGCACCACTTGGCCAGGATCGAGCCACCACGCGACACGATGCCGGTCATGCGGTTGGCGGTCAGGTGAATGAAGGGCAAGCGCACGCCCGCATGGATGGTGAAGTAGTCCACCCCCTGCTCGGCCTGCTCGATCAGGGTGTCGCGGAAAATGTCCCAGCTCAGGTCTTCAGCCACACCACCCACTTTTTCCAGCGCCTGGTAGATTGGCACCGTGCCAATGGGCACCGGTGAATTGCGGATGATCCAGTCGCGGGTGGTGTGGCTGTTCTTGCCGGTGGACAGGTCCATCACCGTGTCGGCGCCCCAGCGAATCGACCAGACCAACTTCTCCACCTCTTCCTCGATGCTCGAGGTGACTGCCGAGTTGCCAATATTGGCGTTGATCTTGACCAGGAAGTTGCGCCCGATGGCCATCGGCTCGAGCTCGGTGTGGTTGATGTTGGCCGGAATGATGGCGCGGCCACGGGCCACCTCGTCGCGCACGAATTCAGGGGTCACCACCTTGGGAATGGCCGCACCAAAACTATTACCAGCTAGGCGCTTCTCGCGCTCGGCATTGGATTGGTACTGCTCCATCCAGGCCAGTTTCTGGTTTTCACGCAGGGCCACATACTCCATCTCGGGGGTGATGATGCCCTTGCGTGCATAGTGCATCTGCGACACATTAGCCCCGCTTCGGGCGCGGCGCGGGGTGCGTTGCAGGCCGGCAGCCTCGGCCCGCAGGGCGGCCAGAGCATCGCTCTCGCCTGACTTGACGCCATCGTCCAGGGCAAAAGGTTTGCGCCCGGTATAGCTTTCGGTGTCACCACGCTGCTCCACCCAGCCGGCACGCAGCGCCGGCAGGCCCTGGCGCACATCGATCATCGCCTGCGGGTCGGTATAGGGACCCGAGGTGTCGTAGACCGTGACGGTCTCGCCATTGGTCTGGGTGATTTCACGCATCGGCACCCGTACATCGGGGCGTGAACCCGGCACATAGATTTTTCTCGAGGCGGGCAAGGGCTCACGCGTGAGGGTGATGAACTGGGCTAATTTGTCGGGTGCGTTCATGGCGAAACTCCTGGTCAATTCTGTCCTGGCCCGGAGCATATCCACCAATGCGAAACAGGGAGAAGATTCCGCTGCGAAGGCCATTTGGACCATGGCACAGAGCACGGGCTCTTCTTACGCCGGCACTAACCGGATCAAGTTCGCGGGTTCGGATCACCATCTCAGCATGTCAGACATGCACCCCGGGCAGTACACAGTGTACGCCAAGCCGTTGCGCCCAGCCGGACACTGGATAACCGCATAATTTGGCCAAGGAGACAGATATGCGCACCATCGCCTCGGTTCAAAGCGCGCTTTACCGCATCCCCCTGCCAGTCACGCTCAGCGACAGCACCCATGGCGCCATGCCGGATTTTCAGCTAATCACCGCCCGGGTGAGGGATACGGACGGGGCCGAGGGTGTGGGCTACACCTATACCGTGGGTGCGAATGGCCATGCCATCGAGGCCACCATCGCACACGACCTGAGCCCACTGCTACTGGGCCAGTCGCCCGAGCTGATCGAGGCGCTGTGGCAGCAGATGTGGTGGCGGCTGCACTATGGTGGGCGCGGCGGCTCCGCCACCATGGCCATCTCGGCGATCGATATTGCGCTGTGGGACCTGAAGTCGCGCTGTCTGGGGCGGCCACTGTGGACGCTGCTGGGGGGCTTTGACGCTCGTGTGCCCTGCTACGCTGGCGGCATTGACCTCTGGTTGAGCACCGAAGAACTGCTGGAACAGACACGCGGCAATCTGGCCAAGGGTTTTCGCGCCATCAAGATGAAAGTTGGACGGCCCAAGCTGTCTGAAGATGTGGCCCGGGTACAGGCCATGCGTGCCTTGCTGGGTGAGGATTTTCCCCTGATGGTGGATGCCAATATGCGCTGGAGCGCTGATGAGGCGATCCGAGCCGCGCGCGCACTGCAAGACTTCGACCTGGTCTGGCTGGAGGAACCCACCATTCCAGACGACATTGCCGGTCATGTGCGCATCCTGCGCGATGGAGGGCTGCCAGTGGCCACGGGTGAGAACATGCACACCTTGCACGAGTTCCAGAACATGATTGCTGCTGGCGGGGTGAGCTTTCCCGAGCCGGATGTGACAGTAATTGGTGGCGTCACCGGCTTCATGAAAGTGGCGCGTCTGGCTGAAGCCGCCAACCTGCCAGTGACTTCACACGGCGCGCATGACATCACAGTGCACTGCCTGGCGGCCTGCCCCAACCGCAGCTATTTGGAAGCGCATGGCTTTGGTCTGGACCGTTACATCGCCCAGCCACTGAAGATCGACGATGGCTGCGCGATTGCGCCAGACCGACCTGGCCACGGCATCGAATTTGACTGGGAACAACTCCAGACGCTGCGGGCCTGAGCGCAGCCCTCAGGCCAGGCCTGACTAGGGCCTATTCGAACCGGTTTCGCAGCACCCCAATCCCGTCGATGGCTATCTCCACCACGCAGCCCTTGCGCATGCGTTCAGCGCCGACCGAGGTGGCACAGGCAATCAGATCGCCCGGGTGCAGGGTCATGTCCTGCGAGAGCAGGCTGACAATCTCACGCGGGCTGAAAAACATGTCGGACACCGGAAAGTTCTGCTTTTCCACCCCATTGACCAGTGATCGCACCACCAGATCGTCGGGCTCAATGCCGCTGGCAATCACCGGCCCGAAAGGGCCAAAGGTGTCAAAGCTCTTGGCGCGCCCCCACTGGGCGAAGGAGGCATCGCTGTTGAGAATGCCCACAGCAGTGACATCGTTGACACAGGTGTAACCGAATATGTGCGCATCGGCCTGCTCCGGGCTGATGGCCTTGCAGGTCTTGCCGATCACCACACCCAACTCCCCCTCGAAGATGATCGGCCCGCGGTAACTTTCCGGGGCCCGGATCGTCTGCTCGCTGGCCAGGTAACTGTTGTCGGTCTTGGCAAAGTACAGGGGATGGGCCGGCCGCTCCAGTCCCTCCTTTTCGGCCCGCTGGTGAAAGTTGTTCCACAACCCCAGGAGTTTCCCCGGCACACAAGGCGTCAAGAGGCTGACCGAGGCCAGTGGCAGGGTCTCACCGGTTGGCTGATTCAGGCCAAACAGCTCACCCGCAAAAACATGCACCGACTCTTGGGTCAACTGGCCAAAGCCGATCTTGTCAGCCTGCGCGAAACGAATCCAGTTGGTCATATGATGTTTCCTTTCGTTCAAGTGGTTCAATCGGTTGATGTGAAGTGAGGGCGGACCCGGTCCTTCGTAAGGAATCTGTCAGCCTGGAAATCAAGTTAATATTACCCCCCACCCTATTGTTGGTTTCACGAGCATACACCGATGTCACTGCAAAACCTCCTCTCAGCCGGCGCTGATGCCGACACCGCCATCTCGGCCCCTGGCCGCCCTCACCTGGACTACCGCGCCCTGCGCACTTTGGTGAAAGAAACCGGCGCTGCGCTCAATGCAGCCGGCCTGGGCCGTAACGATCGGGTAGCCATCGTCCTGCCCAACGGCCCGGAAATGGCCTGTTGCTTCCTGGCCTGCGCCAGCTTTGTCACCAGCGCGCCCTTGAACCCGGCCTACCGGGTGGATGAATTCGAGTTTTATCTCGATGACCTGCAGGCCAAGGCACTGATCGTCGAGAGCGGCAGCAAGTCGCCTGCGATCGAGGCCGCCCAGAAACTGGGGGTTCGGGTGATCGAGCTGGTGATGGCCGAAGGTGCTAGTGCCGGACAGTTCAGTCTGAACGCCGGTCTTGCGGCCAATTGCGCCCAGCCCGGTCCATCACAGCCTGACGATGTGGCGATGGTGTTGCATACCTCGGGCACCACCTCCAAGCCCAAGCGGGTCCCGATCACGGTGGCCAACCTCAGCGCCTCGGCGCGTCATATTGCGGGCACCTTGCAATTCACCGCCGCTGATGCTGGGCTCAACATCATGCCCTTGTTCCACATCCATGGCCTGATCGCCGGCCTGCTGGCTCCCCTGTCGGCGGGCTCGCGCGTCTTCTGCACCCCAGGCTTCAACGCCCTGCGCTTTTTCTCCTGGATGGATGAATGCAAGCCGACCTGGTACACCGCGGTGCCCACCATGCACCTGGCGATTGCCACCCGCGGCAAGCACAACGCCGCGGTGCTGGCGCGTCATCAGCTGCGCTTTGTGCGCTCATCCTCCTCTGCGCTGCCACCCCAGCTGTTTGATCAGATTGAGACCATGTTCACGGC
>CAXRBE010000087.1:0-2381 GCA_964228805.1 Burkholderiaceae bacterium | reverse complement strand
TTGGCGGGCGCGCGCTTGTGGCGCCAGGTCTGGAGCGATCACCGGCTCAAGTCACTGCCAGCGCGCAAGGTATGGCAACTCGCTCATGGACTTCAGCAAGCAGCCTGAATTGCCTGACCAAACCTGGCTCATGTTGCAGCCAGCAACCCGTTTTGAAAATGAGAGCGCACCGCCTGCTGGGCTGTCAAGGGGTCGCGTTGCAACAGCGCTGCCAGGATGGCTCGGTGCTCAGCCAGTGATTCTTCAATACGACCTGACTTGAAAAGTGAGTGATGGCGGTTGAGCTTCATCACCTTGCGCAAATCAGCCACCATCTCCATGCGCCAGCGATTGCCCTCGATTTCCAGCAAGCGCATGTGAAAGCGTTCATTCGCCTCGAAAAACAGGGTGCGTTGCGAGCTGGCTTTTTCAAGTGCCGCATGCAGCGCCTGTAGTTCCTGCAACTCTGCGGCGCTGGCTTTCTCAGCTACCACAGCAGCGGCGTCGGACTCAAGCAACGCCAGCAGGTGGTAGACATCGCGCAAGTCCTGCTCGGACACCTCGGTCACATAGGCCCCGCGCCGCACTTTCATGGTGATCAGCCCTTCGGTGGCCAGCACTTTCAGGGCTTCGCGCAGGGGAGTGCGGCTGATGCCAAATTCCTCGGCCAGTTTGAGCTCGTCAATCCAGCTGCCGGGCGCGAGTTCGCCGCTAAAGATGCGCTGCCGAAGCAGTTCGGCAACATCCATGTACAGGGCGCGAGGCGCGAGGGTGAGCGCAGACATGAGTCAATTTTAGCGTAAAATGTAATTCTGAATCAATAATTATGAATAATGTAGCCTTCATCTCCTTAGAAATTCATCCAAAAAATCGATCAATTCGCATGACAATGTGCCTGCCATGAGCCAGAACGAATGGAAATTTTCTCCTGCCAGTCTTGAGGCCTGGAGCAAGGCCGCCACCAAGTCGGCCCCGGGTGGTGATGTCAACGCCCTGAACTGGATTACTCCAGATGGCATCACGGTCAAGCCGCTGTACTCGGCTGAAGACATGGCCGCACTGCCGCACGCCAATACCTTGCCCGGCTTTGAGCCCTATCTGCGCGGCCCGCAAGCCACCATGTATGCAGTGCGCCCCTGGACCATCCGCCAGTACGCAGGGTTTTCCACCGCAGAAGAGTCCAATGCTTTCTACCGCAAAGCGCTGGCTGCGGGCGGGCAGGGCGTGAGCGTGGCCTTTGACCTGGCCACCCACCGTGGCTACGACAGTGACCACCCGCGCGTGTTTGGTGATGTGGGCAAGGCCGGTGTGGCGATTGATTCGGTCGAGGACATGAAGATCCTGTTTGACCAGATTCCGCTGGACAAGGTGTCGGTCTCCATGACCATGAACGGCGCAGTACTGCCGGTGCTGGCGGGCTATGTGGTGGCGGCTGAAGAGCAGGGCGTCAGCCAGGCGCAGCTGAGCGGCACCATCCAGAACGACATCCTCAAGGAGTTCATGGTCCGCAACACTTATATCTACCCGCCCGAGCCGAGCATGCGGATTATTGGTGACATCATCGAATACACCAGCCAGCACATGCCGCGCTTCAACTCGATCTCGATCTCGGGTTACCACATGCAGGAGGCCGGCGCCAACCAGGCGCTGGAAATGGCCTTCACCCTGGCCGATGGCAAGGAGTATGTGAAAACTGCCATTGCCAAAGGCATGGATGTGGACGATTTTGCGGGCCGCCTGTCCTTCTTCTGGGCGGTGGGCATGAATTTCTACCTCGAAATCGCCAAGATGCGGGCAGCGCGCCTGCTCTGGTGGCGCATCATGAAAGGGTTTGGTGCAAAGAACGCCAAGAGCCTGATGCTTCGCACCCACAGCCAGACCAGTGGCTGGAGCCTGACCGAACAAGACCCTTACAACAACATTGTGCGCACCACCATCGAGGCCATGGCTGCGGTGTTTGGCGGCACCCAGAGCCTGCACACCAACAGCTTTGACGAGGCGATTGCCCTACCCACCGAATTCAGCGCCCGCATTGCCCGCAACACCCAGCTGATCATTCAGGAGGAAACCCACATCACCAATGTGATCGACCGCTGGGCCGGCAGCTACATGATGGAAAAGCTGACCCAGGACATGGCCGATGCCGCCTGGGCAATCATCGAAGAGGTCGATGCCATGGGCGGCATGACCAAGGCGGTGGATTCGGGCTGGGCCAAGCTGAAGATTGAAGCGGCCGCGGCCGAAAAGCAGGCCCGCATCGATTCGGGCAAGGATGTGATTGTGGGCGTCAACAAATACAGGCTGGCCAAGGAAGACGCGATCGACATTCTGGAGGTGGACAACAACAAGGTACGCGAGCAGCAGATCGCCCGACTGGCCCGCATCAAGGCCAGTCGCAATGC
>CAXRBE010000086.1:0-19769 GCA_964228805.1 Burkholderiaceae bacterium | reverse complement strand
GAGCCAGAGGCTGAGGAAGGCGTGATGGAGCACAAGCCATATTCAGTTTTTGTTTGTGTGCATGGGCAATATCTGCCGTAGCCCGACCGCCCATGGCGTCTTCCGGCACAAGGATCGGCTTGAGGTTGCAGACTGGATCGTGCAATGAGTGTGCCGGAAAATTACATCACTCTGCAGTGATCTTGGCTGTCTCGACGATGCGCTGGAACTGCCGCGACTCGGTCTTGATGAAGTCTCGAAACTGCTGCACCGTCATGGGCGCGGGCTCGCCACCTAGGTCTTGCAAGCGCTTTGCGAGGTCCGGCTCCTTGATGGCCTGAGTCACGGCCGCATTGATCTTCTGCAGCACGGCTTCTGGCGTGCCACCTGGGGCGAACAGGCCAAACCAGTTCTCCAGTTGGTACTTTGCCAGGGGTTTGAATTCGGCGATGGCAGGAATCTGCGTATCGAAGGCTGCGCGCTTGGCAGAAGTCACAGCCAGAGCCTTGACTTTACCGTCTTTGATAAAGCTGCGAGCGGCGGTGTAACTTACAAAGGTCAACTCGACATTGCCGGAGACCACGTCGACCAGCTGGCCAGCGGCACCACGATAAGGAATGTGGACCATGTGGATGCCAGCCAGTTCCTCCAGCAGTTCGCCGTTTAGGTGCTGCGGATTGCCAACTCCGCTGGACGAATAGGAGACTCTGCCCGGGTTCTTTTTTGCATAGGCCACGAGTTCCTCGACGTTGCTGGCTGGGAAATTGTTCGTAGCCAACAACACATTGGGTACACGCGTGACCAAGGTGATAGGCGCGAGGTCACGCTCTGGCTGATACTGCATTTTGTTCTTGTAGACAAAGCCATTGATCGCAGTCTCACCGGCTGAGCCCAGTAGCAGGGTGTGGCCATCGGGGGCGGATTTGACCACCGCCAGCGCGCCAATCATGCCGCTGCCGCCGGCCTTGTTGTCTACCACCACATTCTGTTTGAGCGACGCGCGCAGCTTCTCGGCCAGCATGCGAGCCACGATGTCCACGCCTCCGCCAGGCGAGAACGGCACGACGATAGTGATGGTCTTTCTGGGATAGTCCTGGGCCATGGCGGCCGGGGCAAGGCTGGTCAATGCAGCCACGGTCAAGCTGGCCAGTGCCAGGCAACGGTGCAGGCGTTGGAAAGTCATAGGAGCTCCTTGATTGAATCGGGGGGGTGTCTGAGGATAGGTGCGCAACAAGAGAATTTCTTTTATGATTGCATTTTATTACAAAAATAAGCAAAATTGCAAATATGACTGATTCCATCCGTTTCACCCCGGGCCTGCTGACCCTTGGCGGCCGTACTCTGCTCTATGTTGATCTTCCTGCTTTGCTCGGTCCGCAACTGAACCGCATGCCGATGGTGCTGCGCCTGCTCCTGGAAAACGTGGTGCGCCACACCGAGGGTCAAGAGCGCGAAGACGCAGTCAGCCATCTGCTGGCCTGGTTGAAATACGGCAGCAGCGAGGCCGAGATTCCATTCCAGCCTGGTCGCGTGCTGATGCATGACACCACCAGCACGCCCGCGCTGGTGGACATTGCCGCCATGCGCGATGCACTGGCTGAAGCCGGCGTAGACCCCACAGTGCTCAACCCCATGCTGCCGGTGGATGTATCGGTAGACCATTCGCTGGCCGTCGAAGCTTACGCCCGCAGCGACGCGCCCCTGCTCAACCTGGAGCACGAGATCCGCCGAAATGGTGAGCGCTACCGCTTCATGCGCTGGGCAGCTTCGGCGTTGAGCGGTGTGCGCATTCACCCTCCGGGCACAGGCATCATGCACACCATCAACCTGGAGCAACTGGCCACGGTGGTGACCAAACAAAGCCGACCCAATGGCACCTGGGCTGTGCCTGATCAGATGATTGGCACCGACAGCCACACGCCCATGGTCAATGGCATCGGCGTGCTGGCATGGGGCGTAGGCGGCCTGGAAGCCCAGACCGTTATGTTCGGCATGCCCACCATGCTGCGCATTCCAGACGTCATTGGCGTGCGCCTGAGCGGCAAGCTGCCTCAAGGTGTGCTGGCCACCGACCTGGCACTGGTGGTCACGCAGCGGCTACGGACCATTGGTGTGTCAGGTGAGTTTGTTGAATTCTTCGGCCCCGGCGTCTCAACACTTGCGGCCGGTGAACGCTGCGTGCTGGCCAACATGGCGCCAGAGTACGGTGCTACCACGGGCTACTTCCCGGTGGACGAACGCACGCTCGACTACTTGCGCAGCACTGGTCGCACGGCCGAGGCGGTTGAACTGGTTCAGTCCCTGTGCAGCCGCGCGGGGCTCTGGTTCGACCCCAACGCACACCCGCGCTACACCCGCGAAATTGAAATTGACCTGAGCACAGTAGGTACCCATGTGGCCGGCCCGCGACGCCCGCAAGACCTCATGGACTTGCCCGAGGTGCCCAAGGCCCTGGCAGCGACGAAGTTCAAACCTGCTCAAGCGCAGCCAGGACTACCCGCCTTTCCTGTAGCCATTGCTGCCATTACCAGTTGCACCAACACGTCTGACCCGTCGCTCTTGATTGCCGCAGGTTTACTGGCGCGTAAGGCCCGGCAACTAGGCCTGCGAGCTTCACCCTGGGTGAAGACCTCGCTGGCACCGGGTTCCCCGGCTGCCGCTTCTTACCTGCGCCGCGCGGGGCTTCTGGAAGACCTTTCGGCCCTTGGCTATGACATCGTCGGCTTTGGCTGTACCACCTGCATTGGCAACTCCGGACCTCTGCCCGAACGTGTGCGCGACGCGCAAGTGGCTGGCGCATGCAAGGCCGTGGCCATTCTTTCGGGCAACCGAAACTTTCCGGGCCGTGTGCACCCCGATGTGGAGCTTAGCTTCATCATGTCGCCACCTTTGGTGGTGGCCTACGCCATTGCGGGTGACGCAGCGTGCAAGCTGCAAGAAGATGGCGCCTTCACAACAGAAGGCGGCCAACGCGTCAGCTTGTCGCAGCTGTGGCCCAGCCGACAGGAAATTGACGCATACCTGGCCAAGGCTTTGCAAGCTGACGACTTCGCCCGCGACTTTGCAACCGCTACCGCCAACCCGCTGTGGAAGACCCTGGAGGCGCCTGCCGCGCCTTTATTTCCTTGGGATGAAAAATCAACCACGCTGCGCCGTCCGCCGTTTGCAGCTGCTACTGAAGGCAGCCAACTGGGCAACTTCAGCGCCTACCCGCTCATGCTGCTGGGCGACGATGTAACCACCGACCACCTGTCACCTGCCAGCGCCATTCCGTCAAACAGCTTGGTGGCTGACTTTCTTGTGTCACGCGGGGACAAGCGCGACGATCTGAATGTGTTTGCATCCCGGCGAGGCAACTGGGAAGTGATGGTGCGGGCCGCTTTTCACAATAAGGCCTTAAACAACCTCCTGCGCACCGGCATGCCTGTGGCCCATACGCTGCACATTCCCAGCGGCGAGGTGCTGCCCATCTGGGATGTAGCTGCGCGTTACCGCGACGCAGGACAGAGCGTGGTGGTGGTGGCAGGCGAGCGATATGGCACCGGCTCTTCAAGGGACTGGGCGGCCAAGGGACAGCGACTGCTTGGCATTCGGGCCGTGCTGGCGCCTAGCTTCGAGCGCATTCACCGCTCCAACCTGATTGGCATGGGCATCTTGCCAGTGCAACTTGAAGCTGGCTGGAACCCCGAGCGCCTGGCCTTGCAAGTTGGAGACCGTATTGAGGTGGAGGCCGCGCCCGAGCGAATCGCGCCTCGCACATCATTGGCCGTTCGCGTAGTGCGCCAAAATGGCCAAATTGACGTCGTGCCCGCACGCGCTGCGGTGGAAACTCGCATGGAAGTAGCCCTGCTGTGCGCTGGCGGTGTGATACCTTCTATTCTTCAACAACACCTGCCCCGGACATGGACAACTCCATCACCGGCCGAGTCATTGACCTGATCCACTCCGAGCAGCTGGCTGCTGGCGCGCACATGAAAGCGCAGTGGCTGGCCGACCGGTTGCAGGTCTCGCGCTCGCCCGTCAATGAGGCGCTTGCGAAGCTTGAAGCCAAAGGGCTGGTACGGCGCGAGACCAACCGCGGCTACTTCCTGCAGCAACCAGTGGCCGATGCCGAGCAACTGCGGCGTAAGCTAGGACTGGCGGCTCCAGCTGATGCCGTGGCGCAAGCTTATTTCCGAATTGCGGAAGACAGATTGCGCGGCCTGCTGCCTGATGAATTCAGCGTCAACGAACTCAAGCTTCACTACGACCTGACACCCACACAGGCCCAGTCCGTACTCCATCGCATGAGCGAGGAAGGCTGGGTACAAAAAAAACCTGGTTATGGTTGGATGTTCTCGCCCATGTTGACCACACCCGACAGCCTGTTGCAGTCGTACCGGCTACGCTTGGCCATCGAGCCCGCAGCGCTCCTGGAGCCAGGCTACATGCTCAACGTTCAGGTGTTGGCTCGCTGCCGCACTGTAGAAATGCACTTGCTAGATGGCGGCATTGAGACCGCTACGGCCGACCAGCTTCATGACCGGGGCGTGCGCTTTCATGAGTCGCTGGTGGAAGCCTCGGGCAACTCCTTCTTCATTGACACCTTGCGGCGCGTTAACCGCGTGCGGCGGTTGCTGTCGTACCGCTCAATGCAAGACCGTAAGCGCTACAAGCAGCATTGCCAGCAGCACCTGGAACTGCTAGACCTGCTGGAGCAAGGGCGCAATGAGCAGGCCAGCCAGTTTATGCGCGATCACTTGCAAAGCACCCTGAACAACCTCACCAAGCTCCGCAAGCTCCTCAAGCCATGACCACTTCTATCGACTTTCTCATAGGCTTAGCACCCGCCGGATATCTACGGGTATCCATCAAACTGGGCAATCAAATCCTGGCCAACTGCCATGAACACTCCCGTTTACGCTTACGTCGGTAGCCGCACCACGCGTGAGCGCAACGCCCGCGGTGAAGGCATCAGCGTCTATCGCGTTGATCCAGTCAGCGGCTCGCTGAGCCGCGTGCAGTTGCTGGGCGGTCTGGTCAACCCTTCATTCCTGACGCTCAGCAAAAAAGGTGACCGGCTCTACGCCGTGCACGGTGATGGAACCCATGCAAGCTCATTCACGGTGGACCGCAACAGTGGCCAATTGAGCTTGCTCAACCAGATGGATTTTGCAGGCCAAAATCCCGTGCACCTGGCTCTAAACGCCGATGAATCATCGCTTCTGGTGTCGAGCCACCTTACGGGCGAAGTGCTGGTGATTGCGGTTGACGATCAAGGCCGCATTGGCACCGTCACGCATCGCGAGCGCTTGCCTGGCGAGCCCGGACCCCATCGCAAGGAGCAACCATTTTCTAAACCGCACTTCAACCCGCTTGACCCAAGCGGCCGGTGGGTACTGGTGCCCGATAAGGGTTTAGATAGGTTGTTTGTTTTTAGTGTTCACGGTGGTCGCCTGCTGCCGGCTGCCACGCCCTGGCTGCAAGTGCGTGAAGGCGCTGGCCCGCGCAACCTGGTCTTTCATCCGAGCAAGCCCTGGGCTTATCTGCTCAATGAGCTGGACTCCACAGTCCTTGCCTGTCGCTTCAACGCTGACACCGGTGCGCTTGAGCCCATCCAGTGGCTGAGCACGCTGCCCGACACCTATACTGGCAACAGCCGCGCGGCCACCATTGCGGTAGACGCATCGGGCCGTACCCTCTACGCGTCCAACCGAGGAAGCGACAGCATTGCGGTGTTCAACATCGATGAGAACACCGGACGCCTGTCGCTCGCACAAGTGGCTTCTACGCAAGGTCGCACGCCCCGCTTTTTCACACTGCACCCCGCTGGCCGGTGGCTCTATGCGCTCAACGAAGACAGCGACACCATCGTGACGCTGGTCGTTGATGCAGGCACTGGCCAACTTGAGGCAAAAGGACTGGTGACCGCGTGCGCAAGCCCAGTGTGCATGGTGTTTTCCCGCTGACCCATTTACAAGAAGTGCCGCACGCCTGGGTCAGGAACAAACCGGACGAATTCATGGAGCGAACCCGCAAAAGCCAGAGGCTGAGGAAGACGTGATGGAGCACAAGCCATATTCAGTTTTGTTTGTGTGCATGGGCAATATCTGTCGCAGCCCGACCGCCCATGGTGTGTTTCGGCACAAGGTGCGGGCTGAAGGCCTAGAGGCGCGCATTGCCGTGGACTCTGCTGGCACACACAACTACCACCCGGGCGACCCACCCGATGCGCGGTCACAGGCCCATGCCGAAAAACGGGGTTATGTGCTCTCCGACCTGCGGGCACGGCAGATCACCACGGATGACTTTGATCTGCACGACCTGATCCTTGTGATGGACTGGGACAACCTGGCCCTGGTGCAGGAGATCTGCCCGCCTCAACATCAAAGAAAGCTCAGGCGACTCACCGAGTTTTGCCTGTTGTCTGACAGCCCGGTGGTGCCAGACCCCTACTACGGAGGCAGTTTGGGTTTTGAGCAGGTGTTAGACCTGGTCGAGGATGCCTGCAATGGCCTGCTGCGCCATGTGCAGGGTGTGGCCATATCACCCTAGGGATGGTGTTCAAAACTCCCGCCATGCGCCAGATAGCGCTCGTTGGAAAAAGATGCGCAACTGGGCATTGAAGAGTTCAGGCTCTTCCAGATTGATGGTGTGCCCGGTCTGCGGTACCACCCACAAACCCGATCTTTCAATGTTCTGGTGCATGAACACCGAAGGCTCAAAGCAATTCACATCTTCATCTCCGGTGACAATAAGTGTAGGCAAGCTCATCGCCTTCATATCGGTCTGAAGGTCGTAGATGGAGGGTCGTCGGCCCTGGACGCCCCGCGCCGTGAAAGCATGTCCAGCCTGATCATGCTCGGCCAGCCGGGCGGCAAAAGCGCTCCAGGCCTGCGGGTTTTTGCGCTTGAAGGCCAGCCTGGCCGGAGTGGCAGCGTAGGTTTTTGACACTTCGGCACAACCAAATTGCTCAAAGCGATCTGCGAGGTCAAATGACTCTTGTTGAAACTGAGCGCGGGTATCCGGATGGGAGCCATAGCCAGCGCCACAAATGGTGAGCGACAAGGCGCGCTCGGGGTGCCTCAGGCCAAAGTGCAGTGTGCAGTAGCCGCCCATCGAAAGCCCCACGATATGGGCTTGGCGGATATTCAAGCCATCCAGGACTGCCAGCAAATCCTCCACCGCCTTGGCCTGGCTGTAATGGGGCGCCGCGGGCACTGTGCTGGGTGGATAGCCCCTGGCGTTATAGACCACACATTGGTGATCGCGCGAGAACTCGGCTACTTGCGGCTCCCATGCCCGGTGATCACCCGCATATTCATGCACAAAAACAATCGGGGTGCCCTGCCCGACAGACCGAACATGCAATTGCACACCATCAGTAGAAGCAACAAATTGGGTATTCATGAAAACTCCGGCAATTCAGGCTCAGGCGCCATCTCGATGCAGATCAAGATAGGTCAAAATGCGGGCATTTTTGGCACTGGCCTGATTGCACTTTATTATCACGGCTCAGGACTGTACTCCCCACCCTTTTAAGAGGTAAGCAAAGATGATATGTCTTCCCATACCCAATGTTGTTCGAAGCACGCTTTTGGCTGTTTTCGCCATAGTCGCCAGCCTGCATCCCCTTATTGCTGCCGCCCAGACCTGGCCGCAAAAACCCATCAAGATTGTGGCCCCGGTACCTCCCGGTGGTGGCGTGGATATTCTGTCGCGCGCCATTGCGCAAAAACTGCAGGTCACATTTGATGTGCCTGTTTTGGTTGAGAATAAGGCGGGGGCCAGCGCACTGGTTGGCACCGACTTTGTTGCGAAATCAGCGGCTGACGGCAACACCCTGCTCATGGGCTATTCGGTCCTGGCCACCAACAAGTTTCTGGTCAAAAACCTGCCCTACGATCTGGAGCGAGATTTGATTCCGGTGGCTTATGTCGGCTACATCCCGCTGATACTGGTCACTCCGCCCGCCTTTCCCCCTAAAAGCGTCGGGGAGCTGATTGCACTGCTCAAGGCCAATCCGAACAAGTATTTCTACGCATCCGGAGGTGCTGGCGCCGGCGCTCACCTGTCGGCAGAACTCTTCAAACACATGACCGGCACCACACTCACCCATGTGCCTTACAAGGGCAACGCACCTGCGCTGGCTGATGTCGTTGGCGGTCAGATTCCCATCATGTTTGACACCTTGACCACCTCACTGCCCCTGGTGCGCAGTGGCAAGCTCAAGGCCTTGGCAACCACTGGCCCCAAGCGCTCCATCCTGGCACCTGAGCTGCCCACCATGATTGAAGCGGGTGTGCCCGGCTTTGAGATGAGTGCCTGGTATATGGTGTTTGCGCCTCGCAAAACTCCTGCAGAAGTCATTGAAAAGCTCAATGGCGCCATCAACAAGGCTCTCACCGATCCAGCCATGGTGAAACAAATGTCCGAAATGGGGGTCACTTTTGTGGGTGGCACGCAGGCCCAGGCCGAGCAGTTCCTGATGAATGAAGTTGGACGTTGGGGCAATGTGATCAAGGCGGCAAACATCAAGGCTGACTGACCGACATTGCGATGAAACTTTTTGACCTGCACTCCCATTGGGGCACGCACAAGGGCTATGTGCTGCGCACCCAAGAGGCGCTGGCCCAGCAAAAAAGCACCTGGAACTCGAACCCGAAGTACGACACCGAAGACGAGATGGCCGCTTATCTGCGGGCCAACCAGGTCCGGACCATTCTTGACTTCGGGTTCACCAAGTCCTTGCCGCTCGATGAGGTGATGCCCCTGCATGACTATGCCATCCAAACCCAGGCCCAATACCCTGATTGCATCTTCGGACTATGGCTGCAGATGAACCCCAAGCTGGGCCAGGCAGCCGCTGATGAGCTTGAGCGCTGCATCAAGGCCAGCAAAGGCTTTGTGAGTTTCTGTGTTTCCGGCTCGGGCATGGCCTACCCGGCCAGCGACCCTATCTATGGCCCGTTCTATGAAGTTGCCATGGCTCATAAGCGTCCCGTGCTGGTGCTGGTCGGCCATACGGGCGCAGGCGCGGGACTACCCGGCGGTGGCGGTATCAAGCTGGACCTCTGTCACCCACGCTATGTGGATGAATTGGCCATCCAGTATCCCGCCCTGCAGATCGTCACTGGACGACCGGCATGGCCCTGGCAGGACGAGATGATCTCCATCATGCTACACAAGCCCAATGTCTGGAGCGAACTGCATGGCTGGAGCCCTAAATATCTGACCGATCCCCTCAAAAAGGAAATTCGTAGCCGCCTCAAGGACCGCATCATGTTTGGCGCTGACTATCCGCTTTTTCGTTACGAACGTCTGGTCGTCGACTGGAATGAACTCGGCTACAACCAAGACATTCTTGAGAGAATTTTTTTCCGCAATGCGGAACGTTTATTCGGGCTTGAGAACTCAGCTACCGCCCATTCTGCACAGGAGCCCCGTTGATGGATCTCAGTCTCAGGGGGCGAACGGCTTTGGTCGGCGGCGCCAGCCAGGGCATAGGCTTTGCCATCAGCAAGTTGCTAGCCGCCGAGGGGGCCCAGGTGATCATGGTGGCGCGCAAAGAGCAGCCCTTGAATGAAGCGTGTCAGCGCATACGCGAAAGCCATGGGGTTTCCGTCTGGCCTATCGCTGCTGACATCCGCAAGGCAGAAGACTGTCAGCGCATTCTCGACCATGCGGCGCAATCCTGCCCGCCAATTGAAATTCTGGTCAATAACGATGGAGCACCTCCTTTGGGCGAAATTGAAACCCTGGATGACACGGCCTGGTCGCGTGCGGTTGAACAAAATCTCATGAGCGTGGTTCGCCTGTGCCGTGGGGTCTTGCCCGGCATGAGGCAACGTGGCTGGGGGCGGGTGCTCAACATCACCGCCCTGTCGGCGATTCAGCCCATCCCCCGATTCGGCCTGTCGGTTGCCACTTGGGCCGGGGTGATTGGTTATGCCAAGACGCTGGCTCTGGAAGTGGCGGCCGCAGGCATCACAGTCAACACCATTTGCCCTGGTCGCATCGACACTGGTCGCTTGGGCACAGTCTTTGGCGCTGGCAAACCTGGCGCCCTGGATGATGAGCAGCGGGCCCAACTGCTGCAACAAATTCCGATGGAGCGCGTGGGAGAACCTGCGGAAATCGCCGGACTGGTGGCATTCTTGTGCAGCCCGTGGGCTGGCTACATCACTGGTGCAGTCCATCATGTGGATGGTGGCCGCCGCGCCAGCTTGCTCTGAACACCATCCCTTGCTGATTGACTAATCATGGACAACCATCCCAACGATCTTGACCATATCCCCTGGTACTTCAGATCCCTGGACTTTGAGCAGTTGTGGCGCGACTTTCCGCCGCCTCCCAATTTTTTTCATACCACGGCCCGCCTTTCGCGTGATGAGTTGCGCTCGCGCCAGGAAAAGAAGTTTTTGCAAACCATGTCGCGCGGCTGGGAAATTCCGTTCTTTCAGCGGCACTGGGGTGCGCATGGCATGCAGTCCGGGGATATTCGCAGCCTTGATGATCTGCAAAAAATCCCGGTGTATGACGTGCATGACATCCGCCGCAGCATTGAGCGCAACCCGCCCTTTGGCGACTTCATGGGCATCTCCCCCCAAGACGGCAATAGATTTCCCATGGTGCTGCAGACCAGTGGCGGCACCACGGGGTTGCCGCGCCCCATGCTTTACGCCCCGCAGGATCGCGAGACCATGGCCATCCTGGGCGCTCGCCGCCTGTCCATGCAGGGCGTCAAGCCCGGGGACATGGTGCTGGTCACCTTGTCGCTCGGCTTGGGCAATGGCGGCATGGCACCTCGCGAGGCCATGTGGCGATATACCGGTGCCGTACCTGTCATGACGGGTAGCGGCGCCAATACGCCCACTCGACGTCAGATTGAAATTGTGAAGGCCTGGGGCATCAAGGTCCTGCTTGGATTCCCTGCCTATTTGCGCCATATGGCGCTGGTGGCCCGGGATGAAATGGGAATAGATCCCCGCTCCCTCGGCATACGCCTGCTGGGCACCCACCTCGGGCCAGAGCAGCGCGAACCTCTTGAAGAACTGTGGGGCGCCAAGGCGTTTGACATGTACGGCACCCATGAGAGCGGCATGCTGGCGGCCGAGTGCACCCATCAGACAGGCATGCATGTGATGGAGGACGCCTTTCATCTCGAGATTGCCGATCCAGACTCTGGTGCCTTGGTCAATGAGGGCGAAAGGGGCACGGTCTACATCACCACGCTCTACAAATACGGGGCGCCTCAGATCCGGTTCAATGTCAATGACATCTCAGCTTGGCACACCTCTGATTGCCCCTGCGGCAATTGCATGCGACGGCTGCAGGCCATCTTCGGGCGCAATGACAACATGATCAAGTTGCGCGGCGTCAATGTGTTTCCCGAGGCGATAGGTGCCGCTCTGATTGAGGAAAACCGCTGCAATGGCGAATATTTCTGCTTTGTTGATCGTGTTGGCCAAGCCGGCACCGATCACATGGATGTCTGGGTGGAAGTGGTAGACGAAAGTGTGAATCGTGACTCTCTAAAAGCTGATCTGGAGCGAAGAATGAAGGAAGTCCTGAGCGTCAAGGTACAAATTACCCCTGTTTCCAAGGGTGAGCTTGACCCTTACACCCAGACCTCCAAAAGCTCAAAAGTCAAGCGCCTGATGGACCGGCGCAAATGAGCTGCTTGCTTACTTGCCCGTTTCCCGCAGCGATTGGCTACAACTTCTGGTCCAGGTAGGCCGCCACCTCCTGCTCCTGGGCTGCCCGCCCGCTAGGCAGGCCCGAGCCAGCGGCTGTTGCGCCCAGCTGCTCGGTCAGGTCACCCCCGCCGCGCAAGGCCTGGGCCACCTCCGACCCCTGCTCACCCAAGCCTGATGAAGGGCTGGGAAGCAACTGATACACCAGGGGCAGGGCCGCCAACCCGAGTGAAACGATCAGCAGGGTTATGGGGCTCATGGCGATCCGGCCCTCTTCACCTTTGCCAAAATTGGCTTGGCTGTTAAGTAGGGTATCGCTCATTGGGAACCTCCTAGGTCTTTGGATGTAATGCCTCAGGTTAATCCTCGCTATTTGCCCTGTAAACAAGAGCTACGCATTGTTTTTGTCCTAGTAGATTTCCGCCTCGCCCATGACAAAGCTCCTATAAAAGCCTAATTCAGGCCTGCCTATGCCTTGGCCAGATGATTTGACGCAATAAACAGGGCCAGGGTTGGCAGTACCCTCAAAGCCCACAACAGGGTCGTTGCCGCTTGATAGGGAGAAGCATGAGGCCGTTCAAAATTCTGGCACTTGCGCTGGCGCTTGGTGGCACCCCCGGTGTCTGGGCCGAATGGGTCAGAGTTGTCGAAACCGACCGTGTTGACTTCTACATCGACACAGCCTCGATCAACAAGGCCGGGCATTTGCGCCGGGTTTGGGAAATGCAAAACCTCAAGCAAAGAGACAAGGACGGCGAGTTTTCCCGCCATGCCATGACAGAGTACGACTGCAAGCTGCGGCGAACCCGGATACTCTCACTCTTCACCCATGAGGAGCCTATGGCCAGAGGCAGGATTTTGCTGCGCATCGACGGTCCCCTGCCCTGGGTGGAGATTGCAGAAAATACCATCGACGAAACCTATCTGCGCTTGCTCTGCTTCACCCAATTGCCCGAGCGCTTGATGCTGTGAACTGCTCTGCCCCTGCTATCACACTTCATGGCACCCGTGCTGATCAAACCAGCTCCACCCGCACCTGTCTGAGCATGATGGGCTTCACCAGGATCTTGTAAGTATCCAGGTCAAAGCCCTGCAGGGCAAGCTGCTTGCCCTGCCCCTTGCGTGAGCACCAGGTGGCAATATGCCGCCAGCCCTGTATGCGGTGCTTCTGCACCCAGTCGCCAGATTGCTCAATCAGGTCGATTGCGCCAGGGTAAGGCCAGGCGTGCACCTTCATCTCTAGCAGGGCGGTGAACAGACGCTGATCGTGCGCCCGCCGGTCTTCCTGTCCCACACAGGCGCCCAGGCAGGTCCGAAGCTGCAGGCCAAAACAGCCGCGCCGGCCGATTTGCTCCAGGCCCAGCAAGCCCCGGCACAAGCGATGCAACTCAGCCAGTTCACCCAGTTTGCTTTGGGCCGAACGCGCCGAGCTGAACAAGCCATACAGGCCATCAGTCTGCCCCACTGCCACATCCTTGCCGCTGACAATCTTGGGACGCAAGCCGCCAGCGGCCTGCTCCAACTCGATCGCGCACAGGTTTCTCAGCCGGCGCAGGCGGATATTGAACAGAGGGCTTTGCTGCTTGATCAGGCGCGCCTCCAGCAACAAGGCGCCCATTTCACCGGCGGTCTCGATAAAGTCCACCCGGCGCGCCTGTGCCAGCATGGCCGCCTCATCAGGCGCACGCAGGTGGGCCAGCACCCGGCTACGGATATCCACGCTCTTGCCGATGTAGAGCGGCAAGAGGCCCTCGCCCTGGAAGATGTACACACCCGGCGTGCGCGGCAGAGCAGCCAATGAAGCAGGGTCTATGCCTGGGTGTGAGGTGCCAGATTCCATGCTTATTGCGCACCGCGCAGCGCCAGCCCTAGCCGGCCCGCGTGTCCCTTTGTGGGTAGCCGGCTTAAGCGCTGCCCCAGACAGTGCGCGCCACCTCGACCACACGCTCCAGTTTGCGCCACTGCTCCTCCTCGCTGATGATGTTGCCCTCCACCGTGCTGGCAAAGCCACACTGCGGGCTGATGGCCAGATGCTCCAGCGGCACAAAGCGGCTGGCGTCGTGGATGCGGCGAATCAGCGCATCGGCATTTTCCAGGCGGCCAAACTTGGTGGTCACCAGGCCCAGCACCACCCTCACATCACGCGGCACATGCGCCAGGGGCTGGAAGTCGCCCGAGCGCTCGTCGTCATACTCCAGCAGGAAGTGGTCCACCTTCAGTCCGCCAAACACCGCCGCCGCAATACGCTCATAGCCCCCTTCGGCCAGCCAGCCACTGCGCGAATTGCCGCGGCAGACATGGATGCCAATGGCGGTCTCAGGTCGCCGCTGGGCGATGCAGTCATTGGTCAGATCGATATAGCGCTGCAGCCTGAGCTCGGGGTCGTCTCCGCTGGCCACCACCTCGGCACGCATGCGCTCGCTGATGAAGTAGGTCAGCAGCGGGTCATCGATCTGGATGTAGCGGCAGCCGGCCGCCTCCAGCGCAGCGATTTCCTGGCGATAGACCGCCACCACATCGGCGAAGAACTCCTCGATATCCGGATAGGCCGCCTGCGACACACCGGCGCGCCCCCCATGAAAGTGCAGCCGGGTGGGCGAGGGCAAGGTGATCTTGGCCGTACGTTGGGTCAGGCTTTGCAGATGGCTGAAGTCAGCCACCGTGACTGGCGCGGCCAGACGCAGCTTGCCAGTGGTCAGCACATTCTTGGGCACGTACTTCCAGCCCTGCTCCAGGCCCTGGTTGTCAGCATGGCCGTGGTCATGACCACAATCGGCCGTGGGCGCCACAAAGGCCTGCGCTGCATCGCCCTCGCGAATCTCCACCCCCGAGAGGCCGCGCACAAAGTCGATCCACCAGTTCTCGCGCCTGAATTCGCCATCCACAATGACTTCGAATCCGCACGCCTGCTGGCGCGCCACACTCTCGGCAATCGCCTGGTCTTCAGCCGCGCGCAGCGCTGGCGCATCGATCAGGCCCTGCTGAAACTGCTCCCTGGCCCTGTGCAGGGCGGCCGGCCTGAGCAGACTGCCGACCTGATCGGCACGAAAAAAGGGCCGGCCCATGGCGGCCCTTATTTCACCGGCTTGGGATCGCGCACATCCTTCTCTTCCGAGAACTCGATGTTGTAGAGCTCACCGTTGACGCGCTCGGTGCGGCGGATAAACACGCTCTGCACGATATCGCGGGTGTTGGCATCAATCAGCACCTGGCCACGCGGGCTCTCGAAGATCTGGCCCTTCATGGCGGCCATCAGCGCGTCGCCACCGCCCTTGCCGCCGGTCTTGCGCAGGGCTTCGTAAATCACATGCATGCCGTCGTAGGCAAACACCCCCACCGCATTGGGGCGAATGTTGTGCATCTTCTTGAACTCGGCGACAAACTTCTTGTTCAACGCCGAAGGATGGGCGGCCGAGTAAGGGTAGGAGCTGACCACGCCAATGGCCTCGTCACCCATCTGGCTGAGCAGGTCGTCATCCACAATCTCACCGGTACCAATCAGCTTGATGCCAGCCTTGGCCAGGCCACGCTCGACAAACTGCTTCATCACCAGCGAGCCCACGCCCGAGGGCACAAACACAAACAGAGCATCGGGCTTGAGGTCGCGCACTTTTTGCAGGAAGGGGGCGAAGTCCGGGTTGCGCAGCGGCACACGCAGCGATTCGATCACCTGGCCACCGTTGAGGGCCATGCGCTCCTTGAAGGTGCGCTCGGCGTCCAGCCCGGGGCCGTAGTCAGTGACCAGGGTCACAGTGCGGCGCATATTGTTTTTGGCCGCCCACTCGCCCATGCCCAGGGTGATCTGCGGCAGCGTCATGGAAGTGCGCACCATGTAGGGGGTGGAATTGATCACCATGGAGGTGGCTGCCAGCATATTGACCATTGGCGTCTTGGACTGGGTGGCAATCGGTGCGGTGGCCAGCGCCAGCGGGGTCAGGCCAAAACCAGCCAGCACATCCACCTTGTCATTGACCACCAGCTCCTGTGCCAGCCGCTTGGTCACATCCGGCGTGCCAGCGTCGTCTTTGAGGATGACCTCAATCTTGCGCCCTGCCACCGTGGTGCCGTTCATCTTCATGTACAGGCGCACACCGGCATCCATCTGACGCCCGGTGGAGGCAAAAGGCCCGGTCATGGGGGCAAGCAAGGCAATCTTGAACGGCTTGCTCTGGGCGCGGGCAGCCGGCAACGCCAGTGCCAGCGGGGTGGCGGCCAGGGCTTTGATGAGATGGCGTTTATCCATGTGGGTCTCCTAAAGAATGAAGTGTGCAAACAACTCTCACAAAATTGGTGCCCGTTTCGGCTGGCGTATGCGGCATAGAGCGATGCATACGGGTGGATCAGCGCGGGGCGATACCAGTTCCACAGTATAGTTTGTCAGCCTGATTGCATCTCCAAGGCAGCATAGGCGGCCCCTGCGGTAGTACAGTTAGGCAAGATTGGAGCGAGTTGATGTACAGCGAACCTCATGACGACATCATCAGGAACAAATACCTGCCCTATGCAAGCCAGTACCTGGCTGAAACACACAATTTTGACCTCGGCTTGCTCGATCGAGTGACGCTGGACACTCTGATCGAAGAGGTGCTGGCCAGCATGAAACACACTGGTGCGTACGGGGAGATGAACTTCACCGACCTGCTGGCCAAAAAATTGATGGTGATGGGGTACTTCTAGCAGGGTCTATCTGACCCCGCCAGAACCCTCCCAACAACACGCTCGCCTCAGGCGCCGGCTGAGCGGTTCACATAGCCATAGGCCATATTGGTGCGCCCTTCACCGTGTTGCTCGTAGATGGCCTTGTGGTAGGCAATCTTGTCGCTGGCCAGGGCGGCACGTTGTTCGGGCTTGTAGTTGTAGAGCCGGGCGTTGTTCTCACCGAAGATCGCATTTTTGGTCGGACCATCGGCCGCGCCCAGTGCCGGCAGCTTGTACTTGCGTTGCAGCTCCTCGGGCACCTCAATGCGACGCAGCGCCTCAATCTGCCACTGCGGCGCCCCGGTCCAGATGGCGTCGGTGCCCCACACCACATTGCTCACGCCCAGCCCTTTGATCAAGTGCGCCAGCATCACCGCGGCCAGGCGCGGCTCGGCCACTGTGGTCTGGGCAAACAGCTGGCCCAGGTCGGCGTAGATATTCTTCACCCCGTACTTGGCGGGCATCTCGGCCAGGTCGGTGATCCAGTCGATGCGCCCGGTGCGCTCAAACTGGCCCCAGGCGTCTTCGGCGCGGCCGCCACCAGCATAGCGATAGCCGCCGTGATAAACGATGAAGTTGAGCTGCGGCCAGTCCTTGGCGGCTTTGGCCACATCGTCCACCCGCGAGTGCTTCAATAAATGCGGAAAGCGTTGCTCCACCGAAGGCGGGAACAAGCCCTTGTGCACACAGACATTGCGCAACCCGGCTTTGAGGAACTTTTCATAGGCCGGATAGACCAGCTTCTCGTCATCCATCAGCCAGGGGTGCTTGGACAGGTGCTTGTTGGTGTTGTCACCAATGGTGTAGCCCTTCATCGAATCGGGTTTGAGCAATTCAATGGAGCGGTCAATCTCCTCCATCCAGCCCGGATAGCCCGGTGTGAAGATGGCATGCGAGAAGGAACGCCGGCTGCCCGAGATCGAATTGATCACATCGCGCGAGCGCTTCTTCATGTCATTGGTGAGAAACCAGTCTTCGGCAATCTCGGAGGGCGCGCCGCTGATGCAGGCCACTTTGGTGTCGCTGTCGAGGTAAATTTCTTTCAGGTAATTGGCGAATTTCAGGTCATCGATGGTCTGCTGGCCAGTCTTGATGGCCGGGTTCCAGCCCGCCTTGCCCACCGCCTCGCGCTGGTTGATAAAGGACTTGATGCGGGTGTCATCGCGCAGAAAGTGGGTGTGCATGTCCATGATGAACTGGCCCGACAGCTTGCGTGCACGCTCATTGGCCATATCGGGCGTGGCGGCTTCGGCGCGTGAGACGCCAAACACAGGCCCGTAGGTATCGTTCATCGCCACAAAGGCGGCGGCCATGCCGGCGGCGGACTTGAAAAACTTCCGGCGGCTGGTGCCCTGGTGCCTGGCCAATTCGGCCCCAATGGCCTTGATGCGGGCCTCAAACTCGCGCTGCTTGGGCGTTTGAGGCGCTGGCATGAATTCATCCGAAGACACGCTTTGCACCGGAATCGGCGAAGGAAACAGCACCGACTCCGCTGGATCGAGCCGGGAAATTTCATCTTCAGTCAAAAATCCCATGATTGGTCTCCTTGCAGGTTGAGAATGCGGACCCAGATCAACAGCGATCTGGCTGTTTCAGGCGCCGGTGTAGACCGGCGCTGGCTGAGATAGGCAACGCTCGATCATGTGATAGACCATGCGATAGTTTTTGGAGCGGGTGCTGGTGTGGGCAATGCCCTGCATCACAATGAACTGCTTGTCCGGATGATTGAGCTTGTCAAAAAACTTGAGCAGATCGTCCATCGAGGCAATGCCATCGTATTGACCGCGCAAGATCACCGAAGGCACCTTGATCAGGGTCGGGTCGCAGACTGGCAGTTTGGCACTCATGTCGACATAGGTGCCGGTGGGTACCGAGTCATCCAGCGCCAGCACCGCATCGGCAAAGGCCTCAACCACGCTCAGGTCGGAGGTGCCCGCATGGTCGCGGGTAAAGATGCTGCGAATCATGGCCCTATCAATCGGGCGCCGATGACTGGCCAGGTAGGCAGGCAGCCGTTTGCGTCGCTCGGCCAGGGTAGGGCTGCCCTCGCCGGTCCAGACCATGGCATCCATGATCAGGCGCGCCACCCGCTCGGGATGGCGCTGGGCAAACAGGGCCGCGCGCAAGGCACCCGAGGAAGCGCCGTAAATCATGAATTTGGTCTGCCCGGTCAGCCGGGTCATGGCCTCGGTCACCACCGCCAGGTCATCTGCGCCCATGGCCACGTCGGCGTTCACCGGCCTCGACTTGTCGGAGCGGCCATAGCCCTCGCAATCGAAGCACCAGACATCGTAGCCCTGGCGCGCCAGCCAATCCATCAGGGAAGCATCGTCACGCCCGGGAACCTTGAGGTCAAACACCGGGGTGGAAGAGACCGACGAGCCGTGCACCAGCAACACAGTTGCCTTGGGCGGCACACTGGAGGTGGCCAGGCGCTTGTTCCACAAATACAGGCGGATATCCTGGCCGGGCACTTTTTTGATGGCCCAGTGCTCCTTGCCCAGCACTTGGGCTGCAGTTGCAGGGGCAGGCGCTGCGGTCTGCGCAGCGGCATCGTGAATGGCAGAGGCTACAGCCCCGGCGGCACCTGCCAGTAGCAGGCTGCGCCGGCTAGAGCCATGTGAAGTGTTCACTGTTATTTCTAAGAATTGGCAAACAAGAGAAGGTCAGAAACCGCGCTGGCATTGTTGGGTGCTGGCCCCTGAATCGCCAATAGGGGTTAATCCCAGGTTGTTTCAGGCGATCGCAGCCTGATGCGCCCGACCAGACATACAAGGAGCCTCGGTGAATCTGCTATCGCCAGGCAAGCGCGATGTAGCGCAGCGCCGAGGAGGGGTCGGCCAGCAGGCGCAATTGCACCTTGGTGGGCTTCATGCGCCAGGTGAGCACATAGTCCATCGTGACATCCATTGCCTGCCCGCCAGCAAGGGCATCCTCAAAGCGTTGCGCCACCATGAAATTGTTCATGCACTGCGCCACCTCACCAAACAAGTCCTTGCCAATTTGCCTGGCCTGATCCAGGCCAGTGCATTTCGCTTCGAAACGGTTGTAGACAGCAATATGGCCGGCGGCATCAAACCCAATGACCCCAAAGGCCAGGCTGTCCATGGCTGCAGCATCGAGCGCCTCAAGGGTGCTGAGCAACTTGGCATCAGAAAAATCAGGATGCGTCATGGCCATTCCGTTTCTTGACTGTTGTGAGATCTTGTGAAGTAAAGCAATTTAGGCGACGGTACGGCGGGCCTGCTCGAAACCTTGCACCAATTCGGCCAGCGGCAAGGGCTTGGAGAACAGATACCCTTGGCCGATATCGCAGCCCAGCACATGCAGCAGAATTTTTTGCTCCAGGGTTTCAACGCCCTCGGCCACTGTGCTGAGATTTAGCGACTGGGCCACCTTCACCATCGACTCGACCAG
>CAXRBE010000085.1:0-21166 GCA_964228805.1 Burkholderiaceae bacterium | reverse complement strand
GGTGTTGCCAATATCATGAATGTGCAGCACACCAAAGCCGTGGCGCTTGACGGCGGCATCCAGGTCATTGGAGGCCTGTTCAAAGGATTTGCTGGTTTCGACGGTGTAGTACATGGTGTGATGACTCAAGAGGCGAAGGGGGTGATGGGGTGGAAAGTCAGATTGTGCCGTATTCCCGGGTGGGTATCCAGCCAGGATGGCCCGTCTTGGTGGACCTAAAGGGATTGCGCAGGGTCAGTCGCATCAACCCGGCGGGCGCCATCAAAGCGACGGCTCCAGTAGCTGGTGCGCATATCCTCAATGCGGACCGCTGCGCCCGGGCGGGGAGAATGAATGAACTTGTCGTCACCCACATAGATGCCTACGTGGCTGAAGGCGCGGCGCATGGTGTTGAAAAAAACCAGGTCTCCGGGTTGCAACTCGGCGCGGCCTATATGCCGGGTCGCAGCGGCCTGCTGATCCGCCCGGCGTGGCAGCAACAGTCCCATGGTCTGCTCGTAGATGGCGTGCACAAAGCCGCTGCAGTCAAAGCCAGTGTCAAAGGTATTGCCGCCCCTGCGATAGGGTACGCCCAGAGCGCCCATGGCCGTCAGAACCAGGTCAGCTGCGGTGTGGCCCAGACGCTGGCCGATGCGCTCGAGCAAGCCTTTCTCGGCCAGCAAGGATTCCAACTCGTCCTGTTCAGGGGCTGGAGCGCCATGGGCAGGGCCCAGAAGTAGCAGACTCAACACAATGGGGGCTAGACGCATGCGAGTAGCATAGTGGGGTATGTGCCTCCTTGTCAAATTAAGGTTTTTTATTCAATAAATACGTAACTATCTGTCAAATAAAGATTTTTAAGGGTTAATCAATGTTCAATGCGCTACTTCTCAGCAAGGCTGAAGGGTTTTCGGCGGCAATCCGGTCTGTCGATGAGGCCCAGCTTCCAGCAGGCGATGTGACTGTGAGTGTGGAGTGGTCGACCCTCAACTACAAGGATGGATTGGCTATCACCAACCGGGCACCAGTTGTGCGTCAATGGCCGATGGTGGCCGGCATCGACGGGGCCGGCACGGTGCTCGAATCGAGCCACCCCGACTGGCGACCTGGTGAGCAGTTCATCCTCAACGGTTGGGGCGTGGGGGAATCTCATTGGGGCTGCCTGGCTGAAAAGGCGCGCCTGAAGGGAGATTGGTTGGTCAAGCTGCCGGCCGGGCTGTCAACTCGACAGGCCATGGCGATCGGAACGGCCGGATACACCGCCATGTTGTGCCTGCTGGCCTTGGAACAGCATGGCATCGGGCCATCAGCAGGTGAGGTGCTGGTGACCGGGGCCACTGGAGGCGTGGGCAGCGTGGCGGTGGCCCTGCTGGGCCAGCTGGGTTACAGCGTGGTGGCTGCGACTGGCAAGACGGGGCAAGCTGACTACCTCAAGCAACTTGGTGCCAGCAGCGTGATTGATCGGGCCGAACTCGCCACGCCTGGTAAACCGCTGCAGAAAGAGCGTTGGGCGGGAGTGATCGATGCCGTCGGATCGCACACCCTGGTCAATGCCCTGGCACAGACCCGTTACGGGGGGGCTGTGGCAGCCTGTGGACTGGCCCAGGGCATGGACCTGCCAGGTACGGTGGCTCCCTTCATATTGCGGGGCATCACCCTGCTTGGCATTGATTCGGTGATGGCACCCCTGCCGCAGCGCCGAATGGCCTGGGACCGCCTGGCTCGTGACCTGGATCCAGCCCTACTGGAACAGATGCTTGAGGAAGTCCCTCTGGCAGGAGCGATCGCCAAGGCACAGGCACTGATGGCTGGCCAGGTTCGGGGCCGGATTGTGGTGCGCCTTGGTGATTGACCTGGAGGCCCACCAAGATGCTGCTCGAAGCTGCCGATTCGCAACTGCTGTTACTGGACTACCAGGTGCGTCTGCTGCCGGCAATCCATGAAGGCTCCCTGGTTCTGGCCAATGCGCAACGACTGGCACAGCTGGCGCGACTGTTTTCGGTGCCTGTGCTGTTGGCTGAGGAAAACCCTGCCAGCCTGGGCGGCACCGAGACGCAACTGGACACGCTGGTGCGTCAAGCAGGGGGCAAGACTTTTGCCAAGATGAGTTTCAGTGCGGTGGCTGCCGGCCTGCTCGAACTGCTGCAACCGAGCGCGCCACCCAAATCCAGGGTTCAGGGCAATGCGCGCAGCTTGCCCAAACATTTGCATCAACCAGCGCCAGCTACGCCCCAGCGCAGCAGTGTGGTGATAGCCGGCTGTGAAGCCCATGTGTGCCTGTTGCAGACTGCGCTCGAATTGCTTGAGCAAGAGTTTGAGGTCTGGGTGGTAACCGATGCCTGCGGCTCGCGTAGCGAGCGCAATCGTGATGCAGCCTTTGACCGCCTGGCCGCAGCAGGGGCCGAACTGGTGAGCACCGAAATGGTGGCATTCGAATGGTTGCGCAGCGCTGATCACCCGGCATTGGCCGATGTGTTGGCGCTTGTGAAGTAGTCTTGCCTGTACGTTGCTGGGCCTCTGTAAGTGAGTTGGGGAAAGAGTTTTGATCGCCCAGAGCCCCGATAATTAGGACATTGACATATCATACGGAGAAGGGGATGAGCTCTTACAGGGATTTTTACCAGCGCTCCATTCAGCAGCGTGACGCCTTCTGGGCTGAGCAGGCGGCCCTGGTTGACTGGGGACAAGCTGCCAAACAGATTTGCGACTACAGCAATCCGCCCTTTGCTCGCTGGTTTGTTGGGGGCACCACCAATCTGTGCCACAACGCGATCGATCGTCATCTGACGCAACGTGGTGACCAGGCAGCACTGATTTTTGTCAGCACCGAAACCGAGCAGGAAAAGACCTACAGCTTCAAGCAGTTGCACGCCGAGGTGCAACGCATGGCAGCCAGCCTGCAAAGCCTGGGTGTGAAGCAGGGTGACCGGGTGCTGATCTACATGCCCATGATTGCCGAGGCCGCCTTTGCCATGCTGGCCTGCGCACGCATCGGTGCTATCCATTCGGTGGTGTTTGGTGGCTTCGCTTCCGGCTCGCTGGCCACCCGCATCGAGGATGCCGAGCCCAAGGTGATCGTTAGCGCCGATGCCGGCTCGCGTGGCGGCAAGGTGGTGCCGTACAAGCCCCTGCTGGATGAGGCCATACGACTTTCCAGCCACAAGCCCTCCGCGGTGCTGCTGGTTGACAGGCAACTTGCGCCCATGACCTTAAACCCTGGCCGGGATGTGCTGTGGACGTCCTTGCGCGAACAGCACCTTAATGCCAGCGTCCCTTGTGTCTGGCTTGAGTCCACCCATCCGAGCTACACCCTGTACACCAGCGGCACCACGGGCAAACCCAAGGGCGTGCAGCGCGACACCGGGGGCTACGCGGTGGCACTGGCTGCCAGCATGCGGCATATCTTTGAGGGCAATCCCGGTGAGACCTATTTTTCCACCAGTGACATCGGGTGGGTGGTGGGGCACAGCTACATCATCTACGGCCCACTGATTGCCGGCATGGCCACCATCATGTACGAGGGCCTGCCGATCCGGCCCGATGCGGGCATCTGGTGGAATCTGGTCGAGAAATACAGGGTGAGCCGGATGTTCTCGGCCCCCACAGCGGTGCGGGTGCTAAAAAAACAGGATCCCGCCTTTCTTAAGCAGTATGACCTGTCCAGCCTGAAAGCCCTGTACCTGGCCGGCGAGCCACTCGATGAACCGACTGCTCAGTGGATCAGCCAGGGATTGGGGGTGCCGATCATTGACAACTACTGGCAGACCGAAACCGGCTGGCCGATCCTGACCATTGCCAATGGCGTGGAAAAGGCGCCCAGCAAGTTTGGCAGCCCGGGGGTGCCCATGTATGGCTACGATGTCAAGCTGATCAACGAGGCCACGGGTGAGGAGCTTGTGGGCGCTGATGAAAAAGGGGTGGTGGCGATCGAAGGGCCCTTGCCGCCGGGCTGCATGCAGACTGTCTGGCGTGATGATGCGCGCTTTGTCAATACTTACTGGAAAAGCATTCCCGGCAAACTGATCTACAGCACCTTTGACTGGGGGATTCGTGACCGCGATGGCTATTTCTTCATCCTGGGCCGCACCGACGATGTAATCAATGTGGCTGGGCATCGTCTTGGCACACGCGAGATTGAGGAGTGTATTGCCAGTCATGCCAATGTGGCCGAGGTGGCGGTGGTGGGGGTGGCCGATCAGCTCAAGGGCCAGGTGGCCATGGCCTTTGCTGTGGCCAAGGACGCCAGTAGCCTGAGTGAGCCGACGGCGCGCCTCAAACTCGAAGGCGAAATCATGAAGCTGGTCGACAGCCAACTCGGCGCAGTGGCCAGGCCATCGCGTGTTTTCTTTGTCAACCTGCTGCCCAAAACCCGCAGCGGCAAGCTGTTGCGCCGCGCCTTGCAGGCGGTCTGCGAGGGCCGCGACCCAGGCGATCTGACCACGCTGGATGACCCTTCCGCCCTGCAGCAGGTGCGAGATCTGGTGGGGGCCGCCAAACCTTGACAGGCACCAGCGATCACCCCTGCCTTTGATTTCGCTGGGCTAGGGTGATGGCATAATTGGTCCAGTTGGCAGCCATCATGGTTGCCGTCAGCATCCGCTTAACGGTACAGCCGTGAGGTGGAGGGTTTCTTCAACCAGCTAATGTTTCCTCAAGGGAAACGGAGGGCAGCACCATGAGCCAGGCGCAGGGCGTCTATCGTGCCTTTTCGGGCAACAGTTATCTCTTCGGCGGCAATGCGCCTTATGTCGAGGAGATGTATGAAAACTACCTCGCCAATCCGGGCAGTGTGCCCGACAACTGGCGCGACTATTTTGATGCCTTGCAGCATGTGCCGGCCACCGATGGCACCGACGCCAAGGACATCCCGCATCAGCCGGTCATCAATGCCTTTGCCGAACGTGCCAAACAGGGGCTGACCCAGGTGGTGCTGGCCACCGGCCCGGATTCCGAACTCGGCCGCAAGCGGGTGGCGACCCAGCAGCTGATTGCTGCCTATCGCAATGTGGGTCAGCGCTGGGCCGACCTCGATCCACTGAAGAGAACAGAACGCTTTGAGATTCCCGAGCTCGAACCGTCCTTTTATGGCTTTACCGATGCCGATATGGAAACGGTGTTCAACACCAGCAACACCTTTTTCGGTCGCGAATCAATGTCCCTGCGCGAGTTGCTCAACGCCTTGCGTGAAACCTATTGCGGAACCATTGGCGCGGAGTACATGTACGCTACAGACCAGGGGCAGAAGCGCTGGTGGCAGCAAAGACTTGAGAGCATCCGCAGCAAGCCAAGTTTCCTGGCCGATCAGAAACGCCATATCCTGGAGCGACTGACTGCCGCTGAAGGCCTGGAACGCTATCTGCACACCAAGTATGTGGGCCAAAAGAGGTTTTCACTGGAGGGTGGGGAAAGTTTCATCGCCGCCATGGACACCTTGATCCAGCAAGCCGGCGGGCTTGGCGTGCAGGAAATCGTGATCGGCATGGCGCATCGGGGGCGACTCAATGTGCTGGTCAACACCCTGGGCAAGATGCCCAAGGACCTGTTCGCCGAGTTTGATCACACGGCGCCAGAAGATCTGCCTGCCGGAGATGTGAAATATCACCAGGGTTTCAGCTCCGATGTGTCAACCATCGGTGGGCCGGTGCACCTGACGGTGGCCTTCAATCCCTCGCACCTTGAAATTGTCAATCCGGTGGTCGAAGGTTCGGTGCGCGCTCGCATGGATCGCCGGGGCGACCCGCTCGGCAAGCAGGTGCTGCCGGTGCTGGTGCATGGTGATGCCGCTTTCGCCGGCCAGGGTGTCAACCAGGAAACTTTGGCACTTTCCGAGACTCGTGGCTACAGCACGGGTGGCACAGTGCACATCATCATCAACAACCAGATCGGATTTACAACCTCTGATCCAAGGGATTTGCGCTCGACACTGTACTGCACCGACATTGTGAAGATGATCGAGGCGCCAGTGCTGCATGTGAACGGCGATGATCCCGAAGCGGTAGTGCTGGCAACCCAGCTGGCGCTTGATTTCCGCATGGAATTCAACAAGGACGTGGTGGTCGACATCGTTTGTTTTCGCAAGCTTGGCCACAACGAGCAGGATACGCCGAGCCTGACACAGCCCTTGATGTACAAAAAAATCAGCGCCCATCCGGGTACACGCAAGCTTTATGGCGATAAATTGGTCACTCAGGGCATCTTGCCTGTCAGTGGCCCGGACGAGATGGTCAAAACCTATCGTGCCGCCATGGAGGAGGGCAAGCGTACCGTTAACCAGGTACTGAGCAATTTCAAGAGCAAGTACGCGGTGGACTGGGCGCCATTCCTCAGCAAGAAATGGACCGATTCGGCCGACACTGCGATTCCCCTGACAGAATGGAAACGCCTGGCCGAACGCGTCACCACCATACCAGCGACTGTCACTCCCCATTCCCTGGTGAAAAAAGTCTATGACGATCGGGCAGCCATGGGGCGCGGCGAGATTGCGGTGGATTGGGGCATGGGTGAGACCATGGCCTTTGCCTCTCTGGTGGCCAGCGGCTACCCTTTACGTCTGTCGGGCGAAGACAGCGGGCGCGGCACGTTCTCACATCGCCATGCAGTGATCCACGATCAGCATCGCGAAAAATGGGATGTCGGTAGCTACCTGCCCCTGGAAAACGTGGCGGATGGACAGGCTCCTTTTACCGTGATCGACTCGATCCTGTCAGAAGAAGCGGTGCTGGCCTACGAATACGGCTACGCCTCAAACGACCCCAACACCTTGGTGATCTGGGAGGCCCAGTTTGGCGACTTTGCCAACGGAGCTCAAGTGGTGATCGACCAGTTCATTGCTTCTGGTGAAGTCAAGTGGGGCCGTGTCAATGGCATCACCCTGATGCTGCCGCATGGCTATGAGGGCCAGGGCCCCGAGCACAGCTCGGCTCGGGTCGAGCGTTTCTTGCAATTGGCCGCTGACACCAATATGCAGATTGTGCAGCCCACTAGCGCCAGCCAGATCTTTCATGTGCTGCGCCGCCAGATGGTGCGCAATTTGCGCAAGCCACTGATCATTTTCACGCCCAAGTCGCTATTGCGGGCCAAGGATGCCACCTCACCCCTGGCCGATTTCACCAACGGCACTTTTCACACTGTGTTGGGCGAGCAGAAAAGCCTGAAGGCCGATAAGGTCAGGCGAGTGATCTGTTGCACCGGCAAGGTCTATTACGACCTGGCGCGTAGGCGCGAGGAAAAGGGCGCTGATGATGTGGCGATTGTCCGGGTCGAGCAGCTCTATCCCTTCCCGCACAAGGCTTTCGGCGCCGAGCTGAAAAAATATGGCAATGCCACGGAGCTGGTCTGGTGCCAGGATGAACCCCAGAACCAGGGTGCCTGGTTCTTCATCCAGCACAACATTCACGAAAACATGTCTGAGGGGCAGAAGCTGGGTTATGCCGGCCGTACTGCGTCCGCTTCGCCTGCAGTGGGCTATGCCCATCTGCACCAGGACCAGCAAAAGGCTCTGGTCGATGCGGCCTTTGCCAAGCTCAAAGGCTATGTCCTGAACAAGTAATGAGAAAGTAGAACATGGCAATTCTAGAAGTCAAAGTTCCGCAGTTGTCCGAGTCGGTGGCCGAGGCCACCTTGCTGCAATGGAAAAAGAAAGCCGGCGAGAAGGTCGCTGTTGATGAAATCCTGATTGATATCGAGACCGACAAGGTGGTGCTCGAGGTGCCCGCACCTGCTGCCGGAGTGCTGTCGGAACTGGTGATTGGTGATGGCGGCACAGTGACATCGGGTCAATTGATCGCCCGCATCGACACAGAAGGCAAGGGTGCCGCTGCCCCGGCCACCTCTGCTAGCGCCCCACCACCTGCAGCCAGCCTGGCTGCATCAGCAGCCCCGATCAAGTCAGGCGTGGCCATGCCGGCGGCTGCCAAGTTGATGGCAGAAAATCAGCTGCCGCCGGGGTCTGTTCCTGGCACTGGCAAGGATGGGCGCGTCACCAAGGGGGATGTATTGAACGCTGTGGCCGCTGCCGGTTCTGCTGCGCAGGCAGTGCCAGCCATTCCCACCGGCGTACCGGCCACCAGCCTGCCTGCGGTGGAAGTGTCCAGATCAGCCTCTCAACTGGGCGATCGGCCACAGCAGCGCGTTCCCATGAGTCGTTTGCGGGCCCGAGTGGCTGAGCGCTTACTGCAATCGCAGGCCAGCAACGCTATCCTGACCACCTTCAACGAGGTCAATATGGCCCCGGTGATGGAAATGCGCAAACGCTTCCAGGAGCGATTCGAAAAAGAACATGGCGTCAAGATCGGATTTATGTCCTTTTTTGTCAAGGCGGCTGTGCATGCGCTCAAGAAATACCCGATCCTCAATGCCTCGGTCGATGGCAACGACATCGTCTACCACGGCTACTTTGACATTGGCATCGCAGTCGGTTCACCCCGTGGCCTGGTGGTGCCGATCCTGCGCAATGCCGACCAGATGAGCTTTGCCGACATCGAGAAGAAGATTGCCGAATACGGCGTCAAGGCGCGCGATGGCAAGCTGGGCATTGAAGAAATGACCGGCGGCACTTTCTCCATCTCCAATGGTGGTGTGTTTGGCTCGATGCTGTCCACGCCCATCATCAATCCGCCGCAATCTGCCATCTTGGGGGTGCATGCGACCAAGGACCGTCCGGTGGTCGAGAACGGCCAGGTCGTCATCCGGCCCATCAACTACCTGGCCATGAGCTACGACCATCGGATCATCGATGGTCGCGAAGCGGTGCTGGGCCTGGTGGCCATGAAGGAGGCGCTGGAAGATCCGGCGCGCCTGCTATTTGATATCTGACCCCTCGACCTGGATACTGAGTGGCACTGCGGGTCGGGATGGACATTGCTTACCCCTTGAACTCCTTGTCCAGACTCGGCGAAGTGGCTGGACCTTGAAGCCGCCAGAGCCGCTTTGAAGCAAGAACTGGAATATTTATGAGCAAGCTATTCGACCTGATAGTCATTGGCGGCGGACCTGGTGGCTATATTGCCGCCATCCGCGCCGCCCAGCTGGGCATGCAAGTCGCCTGTATTGACGCCTGGAAAAATCAGCAGGGTGGTCCAGCGCCTGGTGGCACCTGCACCAATGTAGGTTGCATCCCCTCCAAGGCGCTGTTGCAGTCATCCGAATATTTTGAACATGCCAGTAAGCACTTTGGCGATCATGGCATTTCGCTGTCCGACCTGCACATGGATGTGGGCAAGATGGTCAGCCGTAAGGATGCAGTGGTCAAGCAGAACAACGACGGTATTCTCTATCTGTTCAAGAAAAACAAGGTCAGCTTTTTCCATGGTCTGGGCTCATTCGTCGGTAAGGTCGATGCAGGCTTCGAGGTGCAGGTGGGCGGCGCGGCTGATAAGACCCTGGTCGCGCCGCAGGTGATCGTGGCCACCGGGTCGAGCGCCCGTGCACTGCCACAGGTGCCATTTGACGAAAATAACATCCTGTCCAATGACGGCGCCTTGCGCCTGGGGGCGGTGCCAAAGAGACTGGGCGTGATCGGTTCAGGCGTGATCGGCCTGGAAATGGGTTCGGTGTGGCGACGCCTGGGCGCCGAGGTCACGGTGCTGGAGGGGCTGACACAGTTTTTGGGCGCTGCGGACGAGCAGATTGCCAAGGAGGCGCACAAAGCCTTCACACGACAGGGCTTGAAAATTGAACTCGGGGTGAAAGTGGGTGAGGTCAAGTCCAGCAAGGGCGGGGTCAAGGTGACCTATGTGAATGCCAAAGGTGAAGACAAAAGCCTGGCGGTCGACAAACTGATTGTGTCTATCGGGCGGGTGCCCAACACCCAGGGCCTGAATCCCCAGGCGGTCGGGCTGCAGCTGGATGAGCGTGGCGCCTTGGTGGTCGATGATGAATGCCGCACCACTGTGCCAGGTGTCTGGGCCGTGGGTGATGTGGTGCGCGGCCCGATGCTGGCGCACAAAGCTGAGGAAGAGGGCGTGGCGGTGGCCGAGCGGATCGCCGGTCAGCATGGACATGTCAATTTCAACACCAGTCCCTGGGTGATCTACACCAGTCCTGAAATTGCCTGGGTCGGTCAGACCGAGCAGCAGCTCAAGGCCGCTGGCCGGGCCTACAAGGTAGGCACCTTTCCATTCCTGGCCAATGGTCGCGCACGCGCACTGGGCGACACCACCGGCATGGTCAAGATGCTGGCAGACGCCCACAGTGACGAAATTCTGGGGGTGCATATCGTCGGCCCCATGGCCAGTGAACTGATTGCCGAATGCGTGGTGGCGATGGAATTTCGGGCCAGTAGCGAGGATATTGCGCGCATCTGTCATGCCCATCCTTCCTTGAGCGAATCCACCAAGGAGGCAGCGCTGGCAGTGGACAAGCGCACACTCAATTTCTGAGGTGGTCTGATTAGCTTGGCCTTGCTTTAATTGCGCTTGGGATAGTCGAATTGAAAACTGTTTCCGAGGTCTATCAGGCTGAGCTCAGGGTGCGTCGCTACCAAAGCGATCCGTCCCAGTTGGCCGCTCTGGCCGTGCTTGATCGTTGTGCCATGCAATGGGCTGATTACAAGGAACAGCGGTCCAACAGGATCAAAAAAATCATTCATCGCCTGCCCTTGCCGAGGGGCGCCTACCTGCATGGTGGTGTCGGTCGCGGCAAGAGCTTTCTGATGGATTGTTTCTACAGCGCGCTTCCCCTGCGGCGCAAGACCCGCCTGCATTTTCATGAATTTATGCGGGAGGTGCACCGAGAATTGGCCGGCTTGCAAGGCACGGTCAATCCGCTGGATGCCCTGGGCAGAAAGATGGCAGTGAAATACAAGTTGATCTGCTTCGATGAATTTCATGTCGCCGACATCACCGATGCCATGATCCTGCACCGCTTGCTGTCAGCCCTGTTTGACAATGGCGTGGGATTGGTGATGACCTCCAATTTCAAGCCTGATGACCTCTACCCCAATGGCTTGCACCGTGATCGCCTGCTGCCGGCGATCCAATTGCTCAATCAGCAGTTTGATGTGGTGCATGTTGACTATGGAGTCGATTACCGCCGCCAGACCCTGGAGCAACTCCGTCTGTACCACACGCCGCTGGGAGCGCTGGCCGATGAGGCCATGACCGATGCCTTCGAGCGCCTCAGAGAGACACATGATGAAGATACTGTGCTGCACATCGAAGCGCGCGAAATCAGGGCCAGGCGTAAGGCTGGTGGCGTTGTGTGGTTTGATTTCAAGACCCTGTGTGGCGGACCGCGCTCGCAGAACGATTACCTGGAGATTGCCAGTCAGTTTCACACCGTGCTGCTCAGCGACGTCCCCCAGATGTCGGTGCGCATGGCCTCGGAGGCGCGACGTTTTACCTGGCTGGTGGATGTGCTGTACGATCGTCGCGTCAAACTGATCCTGTCGGCCGAAGTTCCGCCAGAGGCGTTATACATCGAGGGGCCACTGGTGCACGAATTTCCACGCACAGTCTCGCGTCTCAACGAAATGCAGTCACATCAATTCCTGTCACAGGAACGACGATTGGTCGATACCCAACTGACATGAAGCTAATACTTCTGCGGGCTTCGACAGCCTCAGCCTGGTGTTTTTTCACTTGTGTCGCTTTAGCCCAGGCCCCGGCTTGGCCCTTAGATACCCCGGCGCAGACTGTGACGCAGGAGCGTGATCGGATCGGCAAGGAGCGAAACGCCGAAGATGCGCGCTACGCCTCCGAACAGGCGGTCTGCTACCAGCGCTTTGCGGTCAATGATTGCCTGCGCGATCTCCGGGTCAGGCACCGACAGGTTATGGAAAGCCTGCGCCAACAGGAAATTCAACTCAACGATTTAGGACGGCGGCAACGTGCAGCCGAGCAACTTCGCTCAACGGCCGAGAAAACGGCCCCCGCTGCCCAGGAAGAAGCCAGGCAGCGGCGCGAGTCGGCACAGGCTGAACATCAGAACCGTCTGCAAAGGTCTGCCGACCGGCAAGCCGAGCGCGAAAGTGCCCAACCCGATCCTGCTCCACGCAAAGACGGCACCGCGACTTCAACGAATGGACCGGGTGCTGCCCAACAGGCAGAGAATCGCAGGCTTTATGAGGAAAAACAGCAAAAGGCACAGGAGCGCAAGGCACAGCGCGAAAAGACCCTGAACGACAAGGCGGCCAAGCCTGCGGTGCAAGACCTGCCTGCCAAAGCACCCTGAGCCGCTCTGCGACCATGCCCAACGAAGCGATGCGCACTGGCTTGCAGGATCAGGTATGGGCCTGTTTCCAGGCCGAGGGCCCTTTGGGCAGGGAACTGAAGTCCTTTCAGCCCAGAGCCGGGCAGACCGACTTGGCCTTGGCCATCGCGCGCGTGCTGGAGCAGGGCGGAACTCTCGTCGCCGAGGCCGGTACTGGTATTGGCAAGACCTTTGCTTACCTGGTGCCCGCCTTGCTGAGTGGCCAGAGAATATTGATTTCCACCGCCAGCAAAGCCTTGCAGGATCAGTTGTTTGGGCGTGACCTGCCGCACCTCGTGCAGGCACTGGCCCTGCCGGTGCGCACTGCATTGCTCAAGGGGCGAGCCAGCTATTTGTGTCTGCAAAGAATGCAATTGGCGCGCTACCAGCTGGCGCCATCTGATGCAGCCGGTGCGCGCGCGCTGGCCAGAATTGAGCAGTGGGCGCAAAGCACCCGCAGTGGCGATTTGGCCGAGTTGCCCGGACTGGACGAAAGCTCAAGCCTGTTGCCGCTGGTCACTTCCACCCGGGACAATTGTCTGGGCGCCCAATGCCCGCAATTTCGCTCCTGCCATGTCAATCTGGCCCGCCGCGAGGCGCTTGCCGCCGAGTTGGTGGTGGTCAACCACCATCTGTTCTTTGCTGATCTGGCGGTACGCGAATCCGGCATGGCCGAGTTGCTGCCGACAGTCGATACCGTGATTTTCGATGAGGCCCATCAGATCAATGAGATCGGCATCCAGTTTCTCGGCCAGCAATTTTCCACCGCCCAGTGGCTGGACTTCAGACGCGATCTGCTGGCCTGCGCACTGCAGCAGGCTCCCGGTCTGGCCAAATGGCAGGACGTTGCCTCCTTTATGGAACGCGCTGCCAGGGACTTGCGCCTGGTGGTTGGCCAAGTCGCGGGTGCAGGCCGGCTGCGATGGGCTGACTCAAACCCGCATCAGCTTGACCCCCAGGCCTGGCAAGCCGCACTGCTGAGCCTGCAGGAGTCTGGTCAAGCGGCGATCGAGGCCTTGACGCATCTGAGCGAACTGTCGCCTGATCTGGCTCGACTGCAGGAGCGCTGCCAGATCATGCTGGAGCGCCTGCAGGGGTTCAGGCAGGATTGCGCCAAGGATTCAGTTCGCTGGCTCGATGTGACTGCCAGCCAGCTTAGACTGGTTGAGTCCCCGCTGGATATTGCCCAGGCGGTCCAGACCCGTTTGCTGAGCGCCAGCAATGTGGACGGGCGTCAAAAGTCATGGATTTTTACTTCGGCCACCCTGGGCGATGAGGCTGACTTGCGCTGGTTCACCGAACCCTGCGGCCTGCAGGCCGCACAGGTGATGCGGGTGGAGAGCCCTTTCGATTACGCCCGCCAGGCCAGTTTGTACATCCCGTCTGGCCTGCCTGCTCCCAATGCGCCGGGCCACAGTCAGGCGGTTGCCGCCCAGGTTGCACGTTGGTCGTCCGTACTTGGCGGACGCACCCTGGTGCTGACCACCAGTTTGCGCGCCCTGCGCAATATTGGCGATGAATTGCAAAAGTCGTTCGGCCAGGATCAGGCACTGCAAGTGCTGGTGCAGGGCCAGATGCCCAAGCGCGAATTGATGACCAGGTTTCGCGCATCCAGTGCCAGCGCGGGCTGCATCCTGGTGGCCTCAGCTTCTTTCTGGGAGGGCTTTGATGTGCCGGGTGAAGCACTTCAATTGGTGGTGATCGACAAGCTGCCGTTTCCTCCACCAAACGATCCGCTGGTGGAGGCGCGCGCCCTGCGGCTGCGCCAGGAAGGCCGCAACCCCTTCAACGACTACTTTGTGGCGGAAGCGGCCGTGGCGCTCAAACAGGGTGCCGGAAGACTGATTCGGCGCGAGGATGACCGGGGTATTCTGGTTCTGTGCGACAGCCGCCTGATCCACATGGGCTATGGGCGTCGCCTGTTGCGCGCTTTGCCGCCTATGCGCCGGCTTGATTCGGAGGACGACATGCATCAGGCCCTGGAAGGCCTCACCAGAATTTCCACCAGGACTTAGCTGTGCCAGCAGCACTGTTCTTGGGCAAAAAGGTGCTCTGAGGAAAACTTGTCTCGAGCACTCGCAGGGCATCGTCACGCAATTGCGCCATATTGAGCGCATCATAGGACTTGGCCATGATGGCCAGGGCTTCTTCGATGGCAGGTGCGCCACTGTAATCCTGTACTGCGGCCTGGCAGCGGTTGACAGCAGCCAGGTAGGCACCGCGGCTGAAATAGTAGCGCGCCACATGAACCTCGGACTGCGCCAGAGAATTGACGATGTATGACATCCTCAGACGTGCATCGGGTGTGTAGCGTGACTCCGGAAAGCGGCTGATCAGTTGGCGGTACGCCTCAAATGATTCGCGGGCCGCCTTCTGATCGCGCTCGGACAGATCCATGCGGGTCAGCCCTGACAGGAAGCCAAGATCGTCATTGAAATTGACCGTGCCCTTGAGGTAGAGCGCGTAGTCGAGGGCCGGACTGGCAGGGTGCAGACGGATGAACCGATCAAGAGTGACGACCGACTGCGCCTGTTCGCTATTGCGGAAATGGGCGTAGGCGCGGTCCAATTGGGCCTGTTGGGCCAGCAGGGTGCCAGCGGCACGGCCCTCGAGCTTTTCGAGCAGGGGAATGGCCTTGTCCCAGGCGCCTGCTGCCATGCTTTCCTTGGCCTCGGCGTAGATCTGCTCGGGGCTCATCTTGGCAGTGGGGTCTACCGGCTTGGTCGAGCAGGCCAACAGCAGCAGTACTGAGGTAGCCAGGATGAGCCAACGGGCAGCCGATAATCTCAGACGGGTCATCACAGGCCACTTTCTTGAAACATAGCGAAAAGATTATATCGGCCGCCCCCGAAGAGGACGAGCTCGACGACGTACCAGGGGCAGCGGCCGAGTTGGAGCTGCGCGGCTGGGCGATCGGGCCAGCCCAGCATGGACAGCGCTTGGATCGGGCGCTGGCTGAACTGGTGCCGGAATTTTCACGAAGTTACCTGCAACAGTTGATCGAAGCTGGCGCAGTGACCCAGCAGGGGGCCTGCCTGCTCAAGCCGGCGCAGCGCATGAAACTGGGTGAGCAGGGTCAGATCGAACTGCGCCCCACACCACAAAGCCAGGCATTCAAGCCAGAGGCAATCAGCCTGCACAGCGTTTACGAGGATGAGCATCTGCGCATCATCGACAAGCCTGCCGGCCTGGTGGTGCATCCAGCACCGGGCCACTGGAGTGGCACCCTGCTCAATGGCCTACTGGCGCTGGATCCTCAGGCCGTATCGATGCCACGCGCTGGAATTGTTCACCGGCTGGACAAGGACACCAGTGGCTTGATGCTGGTGGCCCGCAGCCGTCCAGTGATGGACGCCCTGGTCCGCCTGATTGCAATGCGTCAGGTCAGCCGTGAATACCTGGCACTGGCACACAACAGCTGGCAGGGCGCTAAGGTAAGGGAGCTTGACTCGCCAATCGGGCGTGATCCCCGTCATCGCCTGCGCATGGCCGTCGTGGACTTGGCCCGGCAGGCGGGAAAAACTGCACAGACCCGGATTGAACTGGTACAAAACAGCCCGCAGGGATGCTTGTTGCGCTGCGCCTTGCGTACCGGTCGTACCCACCAGATCCGGGTTCACCTGGCCTCTATTGGTCACCCTTTGGTGGCTGATGAACTGTACGGTGGCGCCCAGGCGGCCGGATTGCAGCGACAGGCCTTGCACGCCTATCGCTTGGCCTTGACCCATCCGGTGACCGGGTTGCCCTTGGTGATGCTGTCGCCGCTACCAGCGGATTTCCAGCAGGCCCTAGTGAGCTGGGGACTTGATCCTGCGGCCTGTATGACCTGAGCTACAATGACTTCACCAAGATGCGGTTTTCTCCGCGATCGGCGCCCGGTGTCGGGCGACATGAAGAATTAAGTTTGCGGCCAATGACGAGCCCGGACCATTACGGTGTCTCACTTCAAGTCAGGGCCAGATTTGCTCCCACGGGGTTACCCGAAATAGCCTGAATATGAATACGGCGGATGCCAAGCGCGTTTTAGAAACCGCTCTGATCTGTTCTCCCCAGCCCTTGCAGTTGCGAGACTTGCGGGTGTTGTTTGACGATGTCCTTGGACTCGACACCATCAAGCAGCTGTTGCAGGAACTGCAACTGGAATGGACTCAGCGCGGGGTGGAACTGGTCTGTGTGGCCAATGGTTGGCGCTTCCAGAGTCGCCCGGAGATGCGTGAATACCTGGATCGACTGCACCCGGAAAAGCCGCCCAGGTACAGCCGCGCCACCCTTGAGACTTTGGCCATCATTGCCTACCGTCAACCCGTGACCCGGGGCGAAATGGAAGACATTCGCGGCGTCACGATCAATTCGCTGCTGCTCAAGCAACTGGAGGATCGGGGTTGGGTTGAGGTGATCGGCCACCGTGAAGCGCCCGGACGCCCCGCCCTCTATGCGACCACCAAGCTTTTCCTGGACGACCTGGGCCTGGAGTCGCTGGATCAGTTGCCATTGATGCAGAGCCCCGGCCAGATGGCCGACATGCTGGAGTCTCTGGAAACGACACCGCAGGGTCAGCCGCGAGATGACTCATTCAGCAGCCTGCAGCAGGACCAGGCCAGCGGCGAACTCTTCACTCCAAGCCCGGAACCATCATGACCGACAGCACCCAGTCCCTGACGCCAGAGGACGAACCCGGGACTCCGCCTCCCACGCCCACAGAGGCCGAGCAGACTGGGACTCAGCCCCCCCCTGTGTTGGCTGCGACCGAAGTGCCAGCGCAGCCGGGTCGATTTGCCGATGTGGTCTCGGGGCGCTTTGACGCCGATGAGGAGGACAGCACCCTCGAATTGCCGGACAAGCGGGTTCTTGCTGCCCAGCCGGAAACACCCAAACTGCACAAGGTGCTGGCCCAGTCCGGCATGGGCTCGCGTCTGGAGATGGAGCGTCTGATCATGGAGGGGCGCATCTCGGTCAACAATGAGCCAGCCCATATCGGCCAGCGTATCCAGTTTGGTGACCAGATCAAAGTCAATGGCAAGCCGATCCGCTTCCGCATTGCGCCACCACCCGCCCGCGTGATCGCCTACCACAAGCCAGTGGGCGAGGTGGTCACCCACGATGACCCGCAGAACCGCCCCACGGTGTTTCGCAAATTGCCGCGGCTGGCGCAAGGCAAATGGCAGTCGGTTGGCCGACTGGACCTCAACACTGAGGGCTTGCTGCTCTTCACCAACTCTGGTGAGTTGGCCAACAAGCTGATGCATCCTCGTTTTGGCCTGGAGCGCGAATACGCGGTCCGGGTGCTGGGTGCGCTCAGCAGTGAGGAAAGGCAGCGGCTGCTCGATGGGGTGCAACTGGAAGACGGAATGGGCCAGTTTCTGGCGATCGAGGAGGGCGGTGGCGAGGGTGCCAATTGCTGGTACCGGGTCACCATTGCCGAGGGGCGGCACCGAGAGGTACGCCGTTTGATGGAGGCGGTCGGTCATGCCGTCAGCCGCCTGATTCGGATCCGCTATGGCGCTATGTTGTTGCCGCGCGGACTCAAGCGTGGTGCCTGGCTGGAACTGGACGAGGCTGATATTCGGGCACTGATGCATTCGGCAGGCGCTGCCCCGACACGGGACGAACCAGCCCAGGCCAGGCGATCCAGCCGCCCGGATGCCTATGGCCGCAAGAAACGTGGTGCCAGAAATGAGGTTCGAGGACCTTATGGCAAGCCCATGGGGCAGCCGCCATCCAGCGGCAACCACAGCGGCAATAACGCCGGCCCTGCGGGTGGCAAACAGCGTACCGGTCCAGGTCGGGACGGGCGCCAGGGTGCTGGTGAATCCCAGCCAGATCCGATGCGAACCGCATTTGGTTATATCGGCGCAGACAGTTTCACACGTCAGCGCAAGGAGCAGGGTCCGCGCTCGGGCGGACGTCCGGGCCAGCGCCGGGGTGGGCGCGGGCGCTGATCAAAGGCAACAGGGTAAAATAACAGGTTTTGTGCCCTCCGGGCAGGACATTTCAGATCATACGGACGCAGGAATTTTCATGGCTATCGAACGCACTCTCTCCATCATCAAACCCGACGCCGTTGCCAAAAACGTCATCGGCCAGATCTACGCCCGTTTTGAGGCCGCCGGCTTGAAAATCGTCGCTGCCAGGATGGCACATTTGTCGCGCCGGGAGGCTGAGGCCTTTTATGCAGTCCACAAAGAGCGCCCATTCTTCAAGGATCTGGTGAGCTTCATGATTTCCGGTCCTGTCATGGTGCAAGTCCTTGAAGGCGAAGGTGCCATCATCAAGAATCGCGACCTGATGGGCGCGACCGATCCCAAAAAAGCGGCAACCGGAACCATCCGTGCCGACTTTGCCGACAGCATTGATGCCAATGCAGTGCACGGCTCCGATGCGCCTGAAACTGCCGCCGTGGAAGTGGCTTTCTTTTTTCCCGGCATGAACGTTTTTTCTCGTTGATCTTTATGCGATGACGGCCAATCTTCTTGACTTTGATCTCGAGGGTTTGGCCCGTTTTTGCGCAGGGCTGGGCGAAAAGCGTTTTCGCGCAATCCAGCTCTTTCGTTGGATCCACCAGCGAGGTGTCGCCGATTTTTCCGCCATGACTGACCTGGCGCGGTCGCTGCGGGATAAGCTCGCCAGCATCGCGTGTGTCAAGGGGCTGGAGGTCATCTCCGAGCAGGTTTCTTCAGACGGCACCATCAAATGGCTGTTTGATGTGGGGGATGGCAACGCGGTCGAGACGGTGTTTATCCCTGAAGAAGGGCGCGGCACCTTGTGTGTGTCGTCCCAGGCCGGGTGTGCAGTAGGCTGCCGATTCTGTTCCACCGGCCATCAGGGATTCAGCAGAAACTTGAGAGCGGGAGAAATCATTGCGCAGCTCTGGCATGCCGAGCGTCACCTGCGCCAGCGCTTGGGACGCAATGAGCGCGTCATTACGAATGTGGTCATGATGGGCATGGGTGAGCCTTTGCAGAACTACACCGAGCTCTTGGTGGCCCTGCATGTCATGCTTGATGACCATGGTTATGGTGTGTCACGGCGGCGGCTCACCGTGTCCACTTCGGGTGTTGTGCCGATGATCGACCGACTGGCTCAGGATTGTCCTGTGGCGTTGGCAGTCTCATTGCATGCGCCCAACGACGCCTTGCGCGACCAGTTGGTGCCGCTCAATCGCAAGTACCCGATTGCCGAATTGATGTCTGCCTGCCAGCGCTATCTATTACACGCACCGCGGGATTTCATCACTTTTGAGTACTGCATGCTCGACGGCGTCAATGATCAATCGATCCATGCCCAGCAACTCATTGAGCTGATGCGTCGTCATGCGCCGGCCACAGGGGTCTGGTGCAAGATCAACCTGATCCCCTTCAATCCTTTTCCTGAGTCTGGTTTGCGCCGTTCGCCTCACAATCAGGTGGCCGCTTTTGCCAAGATCCTGCTGGATGCAGGGATCGTCACCACTGTGCGCAAGACCCGTGGCGATGACATCGACGCGGCCTGCGGCCAATTGGCCGGTGAGGTGCTTGACCGTACCCAGGCCAGGGTGCGCATGGTTCAACGACGCAGTGTTGTCCCCAGGCCGAGTTCGCGGCTGGCGCAGGGTGTCATGGAGGTCAAGGGGTGAGTATGCATGGCATCCCTTTGTCAAGCTGGCAGCGCAACTGCCTGGCCCTTGTACTTTTTCTCCTTGTTGGAGCCACATTGGTGGGCTGCGCCTCCGTCCCGATGGGCGGTGATGCGCAGGGCGACATGATGACTGCCTCGGACGAGCCCGAAAATCGCAAGCGGGCCCGCATCAGGTTGGAGCTGGCGGTCAGCTATTTCGAGCAGGGTCAAACCGCGGTCGCTTTGGACGAAATCAAGCAGTCGCTGGCCTCCGATCAGAATTTCATGCCAGCACACAATCTGCGTGGCTTGATCTATATGCGACTCAATGAACTGAAGCTGGCAGAGGACAGCTTCAAGCGGGCACTGACCCTGGCTCCGCGCGATGGCAATGTCTTGCATAACTACGGCTGGCTGCTCTGCCAGCAAAATCGCTACCCTGAGTCGGGTCAGGCCTTTACCCAGGCCCTGGCCAACCCGACCTACGGTGCCCGCGCCAAGACCTGGCTCACTCAAGGGCTGTGCCAGATGCGGGCTGGACAGGTGCCCGAAGCGGAATACAGCCTAAGCCGATCTCTGGAGCTTGATGCCTCCAACCCGGTAACCGGTTATAACCTGGCCTTGTTGCTTTATCAGCGAGGTGAGTTGGTGCGTTCCCAGTTCTACATCCGCCGGATCAACAACAGCGAGCTGGCCAACGCTGAAACCTTGTGGCTGGGCATGCGCGTTGAACGCAAACTGAACAATCAGCTGGCCTTGGAGCAGTTGGCCAACCAGCTTGGAAAACGCTACCCGCAGTCCCGCGAGTATGAGACCTACCAGCGAGGTCAATTTGATGAGTGACCCCACTCAAACAACGCCTGCTGAACCCGACCAGGAACTCTCCGTTCCGGTCACTGCTGGATCCTTGCTGCGGCAGGCTCGGGAGGCACGCGGCATTCATATCGCTGCCCTGGCTGTATCAATCAGGGTGCCAGTGAAAAAACTGGAAGCGCTGGAAACTGACCATCTCGACCAGCTGCATGACCCGGTGTATATCCGCGCCCTGGCCAGCCTGGTCTGTCGCTCACTCAAGATGGACCCGACGCCAGTCCTGGATCAACTGCCACAGCTGGGCGCTCCATTGCTGCGCAGCGATGTAGCTGATATCAATGTGCCTTTTCAACGCCCCGATCAAACCCAGTCAAGCACCTACTGGCGACAGATTCCAAGGCCTGCTGTGCTGGCAGTGCTTCTGTTGCTGACAGCCACACTGGCTTTGCTGTTCTTGCCAGAGTCACAGGAAAGCCCCCCTCCGATCAGCAATGTCATGCCCAGCCCAAACAGCGAGTCAGCGCCGGCCATGTCGCTGGCAACCATCGGCCAGAGTGCGAACTCGCCTGTTGTTCAAAGCAAGCCAGCCGAG